>CAZBBB010000048.1:3880-20609 GCA_964490005.1 uncultured Phycisphaerales bacterium
GTCGTGCTCAGTCCGCGATGCCGGCCAAAGGCCCGAACGCGAGGTCCGGGTCGCGACGCCCCCCGTGCCGGGCGGCGCGTGCAGGGGCTCGCGAGCGGCAGACGTTCGGGGGTCGGAGCGAGCGAGCCCCTGCACGCGCCGCCCCGCACCGCGCGCTACCCCCCGCCCCGCGCCGGCCGCCAACCCAAGCCCGGCTCGGCGTTCGGGTACAGCGTGCCCTGCTTGAGGACCAGGCAGCTCGCCGCCGGGTCGCCGACCAGGCCGATGTGGCCGTCGAGGTCGGCGTAGTGGACGTTGGGGCGCGCGAGCGCGAAGTGCAGGCCGGCGGAGATGGCGAGGGCGGATTCGTCCATGCAGCCGACCATGACCTCGAGCCCGGCCGCGCGCGCCACGGCGTCGATCTGCCGCGCCTCGGTGATGCCGCCGACCTTCATGAGCTTGACGTTGACCATGTCGGCGAGGTCCTTGCGCGCGAGGCGGAAGGCGTCGCGCAGCGTCATGAGCGACTCGTCGGCCATGATCGGCAGGTGCACGGCCTGCGTGACGCGGCCGAGCAGGTCGGGCTGGCCCTGCGGCGTGGGCTGCTCGATGATCTCGAGCTTGGCGCCGCGCACGCCTTCGACGAAGCGCACGCTGTCGTCGAAGCTGAAACCCTGGTTGGCGTCGAAGCGCAGCTCGACGCCCTCGCCGACGGCCTCGCGCACCTTCAGCACCTTCTCGATGTCGTCGTCGACGCTCTTGCCGCCCTTGATCTTGAGCGCGCGGAAGCCGTCGGCGACCCAGCGGCGCGCGCGCTCGACCGTGTCGTCCGGCGGCAGGATGCCGATCGTGATCGAGGTCTTGATGCGGTCGCGGTAGCCGCCGAGCAGCTTCCACAGCGGCAGGTTCGCGGCCTGACCGAGCAGATCGTAGAGCGCCATGTCGACGGCGGCCTTCACCGACGGGGCGGCCGCGAGCGGCTCGCGCAATTGTTCGAGGCGGCGCATGTGGCGCAGCGCATCGCGGCCCGCGAGCGCCGGCGCGACGATGTCCTTGAACGCGGCCAGCGCCGAGTCGGCCGTCTCGCCGGTGACGCCCAGATCGGGCGCCGCGCAGCCGTGGCCGACATGGCCCGTCGTCGTGTGCAGGCGCACGAAGACGTTCGTGACGGTCTCGACCGTCTCGTAGGCGATCGTGTACGGCTCCTCGAGCCGCATCTCGACCGGCCAGAACTCGACCTCGCGGATGCGCATCGCGCCAGTATGCCCGAGCGCGCGTCCGTCCGCGCTCAGTAGCGCTTCTGATAGATCTCGTCGAGGCTCAGGCCCTTGAGGTGCTCGACGAAGTCGACCATGTGGTTGACGATCACGTCCCAGATCTCGCGACCCTTCTCGGCCGAGGCCAGCGTCGGGTCGCCCAGCACGCCGCTCTTGCTGATGCGGCTCGTGCGGGCGAACCACTCCACGGCGTGCTCCGACGAGAAGTCGAGGTAGCGGCTCGCGAAGTCGGGCACGCTGCGGCGCGCCAGCTCCATCGGCACGAGGTGCGGGCGGTTGGCGAGCGTCGTGCTCGTCTCGATCTCGCCGGCGTGCACGTCGCCGGCCGTCTCCGTGATGCGGGCGACGTCGGCGTCGGAGGTCTCGCCGGTCTCGACGCAGGTGAAGATGTGCGCGTCGCGGTTGATCTGCTGCGCCGCGAAGCGCAGCGCCGGACGGTTGCCGCCGTGGCCGTTCACGATGATGAGCTTCTTGATGCCGGCGCGCGCCGCCGAGAGGCCGACCTCGTGCACCATGCGCGAGAGCGCCTCGGGCCCGACCGAGATCGTGCCGCTGAAGTCGTCGTGGTTGTAGGCCACGCCGTAGGGGATGAGCGGCAGCACCAGCGGCTTGGGGTCGCTGCAGCGGCGGGCGACCTCCTCGGCCTGCCAGGCCGCGTCGAAGGCGTCGACGTCGAGCGGCAGGTGCGGGCCGTGCTGTTCGATGGAGCCCACGGGCAGCAGCGCGACGTCGACCTCCTTCAGGCGCCTGCCGGCCGCGGGCCAGGTGAGGTCGCCGAGCATCCACGGGCGCGGCCCGTCGGTCGGGATCGGCGCGGGCGGCCGGGCGCGGCCCGACGCGCCGGACGCGGCGCTCTGCGCGGCGGCGGCCGACGCCGCGCGACGGCGGCCGGACTTGGCGGGGACCTTGCGGGGCATGGGCGTCTCCGGAACGGGATGGATCGGGTGCCAGCGGCCGCCGCGGCGCGCCAGCGCCCCGGTGGCGTGCTGCAGGAGCAGGCCGAGCAGCGGCGTGCGCAGCGCGACCGGGATGTCGGTGAGCGGCGAGACGCGCGGGTCGATGCGCAGCGCGCGCACCTCGGGATGCGCGCGCGCGGCCGTCGCGTCGCCGACGGCGGCGCGGATCTTTCCGCGCTCGGCGAGCATGTGCGCGACGTGCTCGGCGCAGGGCGCCTCGGTCGCCACGCCGCGCCGCGCCAGGTCGGCCAGGCAGGCCTCGATGCGCGGCGTGTCGTAGCCGCAGCGGCGCGGGTCGTGATCCAGCGCGACGAGCATCCCCACCACGCGCCGGCACTTCTCGCACGCGCCGCAGGGACGCACGCGCCGGCCGACGATGCTGGCCGCGTGACAGCTCATCTGGTGGCGCTGCAGCTCGGGGTAGCGCGACGCGAGCACGTCGAGGATCAGCAGCTCCGAGAGCGGCCGCAGCAACGAGAACTGCTCGAGCGTCCAGCCCTTGCGCCGGTAGAACTTCGAGAGCGCCGCATCGAACCAGCGGCTCTGGTCGTAGACACCGTCGTAGTGCGGGATGCCGCGGAAGCGCGCGCGCCGGCTGGTGTCGTACTCGTCGCCGATGACGAGCTGCGACAGGCCGCGCGCGCGCAGCACCGGCAGCGCGCCGAAGGAGAACACCGCGACGGTCCACAGCCGCACCGGGTAGATGTCGGCGCGCACGTCCTGGAAGTCCTTGCGCACGAAGGGCAGTTGCCGGGCCATGAAGGCGAAGAGGCGGTCGCAGTTGGTCCAGACGCGCGCGACGCGGTCGGGGCGCTCGCGCTCGTGGGCGCGGTAGGCGTTGAGCGCCGTGTACCAGTGGCGCCCCGACTCGTTGACGTAGACGGCGTGCGGCTGGCGGCCCAGCTCGTCGAGCAGCCCGAAGGAGAGCAGGCTGTCCTTGCCCCCCGAGGAGAGCACCGCCGGCACGGGCTCGTCGGCGCCGCCGCGCGCGAAGGGCGCGCTCGCCGCAGGCCGTCGCAACGCGTCGGGAAACTCGAGCCTGGCGCGCAGGTACTTCCGCTGCGGCACGACGGGCAGTTTCGCCGCCGCGCCCACCAGGAACGGGTTGGGGTGCAGGAACTTCTTGACCAGGATCTCGCGCGCCGTGTTCTCCGCCATCGCGGCGAGGAAGGCGCGGTCGTGCGCGTCGAGCGGGCCGTGCAGCACGATGCGCTTGGCGAACAGGCCGTAGTTGAGCGCGACCTGCGCGGCGAGCAGCGCACCGAGGTTCTCGTCGGCCGGATCGCCGGGCCGAAAGACATCCTCTTCGTAGCGATAGGCGAACTCGAAACGCGTCGTGCGCCGGCCGCGCGTCACGGCGTAGCTCGCGCGCAGGCGCCGCTTCTCGAGACGCACCGGCCCCACTTGCAGCGTGTCGAGGACGACGAGCGCCGCGTACGGGTCGGCTTTGCGCGTCAACGCCTCAGCGGCCCTTCGCCGTGGAGGCGCCGGCGCCCGGCACGGCCGGCAGCAGCGGCATCAACGCCTTGGCGACGACCGCGCAGCCGTCGAGCAGCGGGTCGCAGGCCGGCAGCCCCGTGCGCGCCGTGATCTCGGCGCAGGCCGCCTTCACCTGCGCCGGATCGAGGTCTTCGTGGTTCACGGTCACGGCCACGACCCGGGCGTCGCTGACCATCTGCACCGCGGCGATCTGCTTCTCGAGCGGGTGCAGCGCGAATCCCGGAAAGCCGTCGTACTCCTTGCGCGCCGGCGCGTGCTGCATCACGACCGCCTGCGGGCGCCCGGCCGCGAGCAGCTCGTAGCCGCCGGGATAGGCCGGGTTGAGCAGGCTGCCCTGCCCCTCGAGCACGATGACCTGCGGGCGGGCCTCGTCCCAGGCGCACAGCACGGCGTGCTCGATCTCGCCCGACACGAAGTCGTTCACCAGGCTGTCGAGCACGATGCCGTAGCGCGCGCCCTGCATCCACGCGGTCTGTCCGGTGCCGACGAGTTCGGCCGAGACGCCCGCCGCGCGCAGCGCGTCGACGAGCAGCCACGCGGTCGTGCGCTTGCCGATGGCCGAGTCGGTGCCGAGCAGCGCCACGCGCAGCGCGCCGACTTCGGCGATGCGTCCGGTGAAGAAGTGCAGGTCGCGCCGGTGCGGCGGCTTGCGCACGTCGCGCAGGCGCACGCCGGCGCGCGCCGCCGCCGCCGCGATCTCGGGGTCTTCGCTCAGAAAATCGTGCAGCCCGCAGTCGACGTGCAGGCCGGCGGCGATCGCCGCGAGCACGTCGCTGCGCCCCTGCGGCGGCAGCCGCCCGCCGTCGGGCGCCAGGCCGATCACGAAGTGCGTGGCCTTCCCGCCCGCCGCGCGCGCCGCGGCGAGCGCAGCCGGCAGATCGGCGACCACGGGGATGCCGTTGCTCTTGCCGTCGAGCGCCTGCCCCGCGTCGCGCCCGGCGTGGCGCGCGTCGATCAGCGCGCGCACGCGGTAGCGCCGCGTGTGGCGCACCAGACCGTGGGCCGTCTTGCCGTTGGGCGTGAGAAAGGCGCCCTGGCACCAGACGATCGCGTCGCCCTCGGGCCACGCGCCGGCCGCGGCGCCCGCGGTCGCTCCCGCGCCGCTCATGAGCGCCTCCCGGTGAGCACCACGACGTAGCGGTCGCCGGGCAGGGGCTCCTTGCGATGGCGCTCGAGCAGCGCGACCAGACCGGCCGTGCTCGCCGGCAGCACGTGCAGCCCTTCGCGTTCGCGCAGCATGCGCGTCGCGGCGAGCATCGCCTTGTCGGTCGCGTCGGCGGCCCAGCCGTTCGTCGAGCGCAGCGCAGCCAGCGCGGCGTCGCCGTCGATCGAGCGCCAGTTGATCAGCGGCTCGTTCACGGCCGTCTCGCGGATGTCGGCCGGCGCCAGGTCGGCGCAGTGCGGCCAGCCCTTGAGCCAGGCCTGCACGATCGGGTTCTTGCGAAAGCTGCTGCCCGCGATCATGCGCGGCATGCGCGAGGTCTTGCCGCGGCGGTACAGGCTGGCGAAGCCGTGCTGCACGCCGGCCAGCGTCGTGCCGTTGCTGACGGGCACGGCGACGGCGACGGGCGCGTCGCGCAGCTCGTCGTACAGCTCGAAGGCGATCTGGCCGTACTTCTTGAGCTGCAGCACCGAGTTGGCGCCGCCCGGGTTGGCGTCGTACAGCCCGCGCGCCTCGGCCGAGGCGCGGCTGACGTCGACGGCGTGCTCGTAGTCGCCCTCGACGCGCTCGATGCTCGCGCCGTACTCGACCATCTCGGGCGCGCGCCCGCTGGTGTACGACGAGGGGATCTGCACCAGGCAGCGCAGGCCCGCGAGCCGCGCCGCGAGCGCCATCGCCACGCCGAAGTTGCCGCAGGTCGCGACCGTGATGCCGTCGTAGCCGCGGCGCAGCGCGTCGGCGCACTGCGCGAAGGCGATGCGGTCCTTCTGCGTGCCGGTCGGGTTGCCGCCCTCGAACTTCAGGAAGATCTGGCGCAGGCCGGTCTCGCGCTCGAGGTTGCGCGCGCGCGCCAGCGTCGTGTCGCCGATCTCGGCGTCGATGATCTCCTGGTAGGCCTCGAGGCGCTCCTCGAGGCTGCGCGTGCCGTCGGCCGCGATGCGGCGCTGCTCGTCGAGCTCGGGCGAAAGCGCGAGCGGCGGCGCGCTCGCGCCGTCGAGCAGCGTGTGCAGCAGGCCCTCGCGCCGCGCGGCCTCGTCGCCGGGCACGCTGCCGGTCGGCGTCTCGGGTGTCGGTGCGGTGTCGCTCACGGGTCGCGCATCATAGCGACGGCGCGGCGCGGGCCCGCTCGATCGCCTCCGCGAGCCGCCGCGGCTCGTCGGTGCCGATGCGGAAGCAGCGGCCCTTGGCGAACTCCAGCTCGACGGCGTCGAGGCCGGCGACGTTCCACATCCAGCCGCGAGGCACGAGGCGGATGCCCCAGCCGTACCACCAGCGGTTGCGCACGACGCGCACGGCCGCGATGTCCGCGACGCGAATCGTGCGGCGGATCAGCCCCGGCCCGGACCACACGCGCACGCTCGTCGCGTCGACCTCCACGCTCAGCCACCCGAACAGGACGAAGCAGATCAACAGCACCACGAACACGAGCCCGATCGGGATCATCGCCGGACCGGGCGGCACGAGCGCCAGCGCCACGCCGCCCGCCGCGACGCCGGCGCCGAGCGCCCACAGGGTCGCGATCCCGACCTGCGTGTGCCTGTAGACGCGCATCGCCGACCTCGCCCCTTGTCCGACGGACGGCATCACCAGGCTCGCCGCGCGCGGGCGGCGCAGGCCTCGGCAACCGCGGCAAGGCCCAGCGCGAGCAACCCGAGCATCAGGACGCCGAGTCCGGTCAGCGGCCCCGTCTCGGGATGCAGCGCGAACAGCGCCGCGATCTGCGCCGCACCCAACGTCGCGCCCCAGCGCCACGGCTTGCGCGGCACGAAGACGCCCAGCACGCCCGCCGTCACGACGAGCAGCGGCAGCGAGATCTGCGCGTAGCGAATGCTGTCCCAGGCCTCGCGGTGCCCCGTCGCCCACGCGACGCCGCACCACGCCGCCAAGCCGACGATCGCGGCAGTCGTGAACGCAAGCGTGTCCTGCCCTCGCGGACTCACGGCGCCCAGTCTACTCCTCCGGCGGGCCGCTGGCGGCGGCGAGCTGGTCGGCGCGGGGCGCCTGCCGCGCGCGGGGCGCGCAAGCCGTTACGGTTGGACCGTGATCGCCAGCGCGTTCGATGCCGCGAGCTGCCCGGGCGCGCCGCACGCGTTCGGCCAGAAATACTGCACCATGAACGTGCCGCCCACGAGAGCCGGCGCATTGGGAATGACGCCCTGCAGCCACGACAGTCCCAGCTCGTCGCTCGTGGCAGGCAGGAGCAGGAACGCAGCCACGGGGTCGATCCAGAGCGAGGCGCTCTTCGCGACGAGCGGCGTGCGCAGTGCGCGTGCGCCCAGGACCAGCACGCCCTGCAAGCTGGAGGTCGGCGCGCGCGTGCAGGTGAGACCGAAGGGCAGGCCGGCGCGGGCCATGGCCGTCACCCCGGCTGCCAGCGGGCCGTCGCAGCCGGGCGTGGACGTCCCGAACTTCGCGACGCCCGTCGGCAGCATGTCGAGCCGCGCCACGAAGCCGTCGCGCATTCCGTTGGCGCTCCGGTCGAAGGCGCCCGGCGTCGTCGGGAAGTCGGTCGCGGTCGTGTAGCCCCCGACGATCGCCTCGCCCTCGGGCCCCAGCGCCAGCCCCCAGCGCTCGTCTCCCGTCGACCCTTCCAGCAGGGACGAGCCGCCGAGGAACGTGGAATACCAGACCGCATCGCCACCCGGGCTCAGCCGGGTCACGAAGGCCGAGCCGCCTTGCGTCTCGTGGAAGGCACCGGGCGTCGTCGGGAAGGTGCTCGACCCGGTCACCCCCACGACGGTCACCACGCCGGACTCCACGGCGATGGCCGTCGCCAGGTCCGGCCCGCCGCCGCCCAGAAAGGTCGAGTACTCGAGGGCCGAACCGTCGGGAGCGAGCTTGAGCACCCAGGCCTCGTGGCTCCCGCTGTAGACGGTGTCGAACGCGCCGGGCGTCGTGGGGAAACTGCCCGACAGTGTGTACCCGGTCAGGTAGGCGGCACCCATGGAATCCAATGCCATGTCGTGAATCCGGTCGTCGCCGCCACTCCCCAAGGCCGTCGAGCGCTCGAGACGGCCTAGCGTGGCGTCGAAGCGCGCCACGAAGAGACTCTCGCCCAGAACGCTTGTGTAGGGAATTCCGGTCTTGCCTGCTCGTCCGCCGACAAACACTGATCCGTCGGCGGCCGCGGCCACCACGTTCGCGGACTCACTCGATGCTCCGCCGAGGAACGTGCTGGCAAGCATGACATCGCCGGCAGGACCCAGCTTGAACACGAATGCCTCCGGCAGAAACGGAGCCCCTTCGTTGACCGCATCGAACCCCGTCGGCATCACCGGGAAGTCGGCCGAAGTCGTTGAGCCGCACAACGTCACGACTCCATCTTGGCCCAACGACATCGAGTAGCACAGTTCCGCTGACGAGCCACCCACGAGCGTCGAGTAGACGAGATCGCTGCCGTCCGCGGACAGTCGCGTGGCAAAGGCCTCCCAAGAGGACTGCACCGTGTCGAATGCGCCCGGTGTCGTCGGAAACGTCGGACCGAATGCCGTGCCGGCGAGTACGACTTCATTGTTCGCCGCCACGACGACATCCACAAGCCCTTCAGGTGATGCGCCACCGACGTATGTGCAGAACTCAAGCGTTGCGCCGGATGCTTCAAATCGTGCGACGTACGCATCGACATTTCCGACGAGATTGTCGAGCGTGGTGTCAAAGGCACCGGGTGTCACGGGGAAGTCAACCGACCGCGTCTCGCCCGCGATCGTCAGCTTGCCGTCGGGACCGAGCGCGACCGACTTCACGACGTCCTGGTGGCTGCCGCCGATGAGCGTCGACCACTCCAGCCCGGGATCGACGACCAGTCGGGCGGCAGGGTCGCGCCGCTCCACCTCGAAGCCGAAGCGCCGCTCGCCGAGCACCACTTGCCGAGCGCGGACCGGGTGGCGGACTCCCGCGCCGTCCTCCTCCCAAGCGACAGGGGCCGATTGCCCCACCGTCCCAACCGAGGTCTCCAGCAAGACGCCGCCATCGCCTGAGGGCTCAACGCGCTCGACACCCTCCCACTGGAAGGCGATCTTCGTGATGTCGATACCCGGCTCAGCCACGACGTCAAAGTGCAGCACGTCCCCGGCGCCGCGCCAGCGGAGTGCCACGCCGGGAGCGACGCCACGCTGCATCACTTGCCCGTAGGCGGGCACATGCGCCCGCCAGCGATCCGGGTCGTTCCCCAGGAAGAAATGGTGGAGCGACGGAAGCTCATCGAGCCCTTCGGCAGTCAGCGCCAAGGGTGAGCCGCTGACGGACAGCCGCAGGACGACACCTCGGACGCCCGTGTCGTCCTGCTGGCTCACCAGCCTGAACACGGCTCCGTCTCGCTGAATTCTCACTGTCGCCGCGCCACAAGTTGCGGCGAAGCGAACGTCGGTATCCCACTGCCCGCAGTTCTGGATGAAGCGCCAAGCCGGCTCGTACGCGCTCTGCGCCGCGACCGTCGCGGCGCACAGATTCAAGACCGCCGCGGCGATCAAGATGCGTGACCGGGTGCGAACTCGGATTGCCCTCATGGCGGCTCCACTCTAGCCCGTTGCCCGACCGCCATCAGACGTCGAGCCGGATCCACTCACCTGCGCTCGGCCGGCCTTGGTTCGCAGCCGCTGAGTCGAGCAGCAAGGTTCGATGATCACTGGCATGGCTCCGACCTCAGCCAAGAGGGTGCGCCGACCGGGCTCTCGGACCCGCTCAAGCCGCCTGCGGCGCCGCCGCGCTACTCCTCCGGCGGGCCGCTGGCGGAGGCGAGCTGGTCGGCGCGCACCTTCGCGGCGTCGAAGCGCTGCGCGGCGGCGAGCATCTTGCCGAGCACGGCGTCCTGGTCGTGCTCGGCGCCTTTGCTGAAGCGGATCGGATTGACGCGCGCCACGACGAAAGCTTTTAGGTACGGGCTCTGCAGGCCGCGCTCCTTGAGCGCCGCGACGGCAGCGTTCACCGCGTCGTCGAGCTGCAGCAGCACGGCGGCGCGCGCCTCGCGCACGGGCAGCGCCTTCGCCAGCGGCACCTTCGCGAAGGCGTCGACGCGCTTGAGCACCGGGTGGTAGCTGCTGCCGGCGAAGCGCGCGCGCTGCTCGTAGCAGACGCCCAGCGTGAGGAAGGCCGGCTCCTCGAACTGCAGCGCGTAGTCGGCCTCGACGACCGGCGCCAGCTGCGCCAGCGCGCGCGCCATGCGGATCACCTCGAGCGACTTCTCCTTGAGGTTGTGCGCCTTCTCGGTGTTGAGCGCCAGGATCTGGTAGGCGATCTCGGGCTCGGGCACGAGCAGCGCCGTGATCGCGCGCGCGCCCAGGCGGGCCAGCGCGTCGCGGCGGTGGTTGCCGTTGGGCGTCCAGTAGCGGCCCTCCTCGCTGCGGATGGCGACGATCGGGTCGAGGAAGCGCCCGAGCCGCTCGATGTTCGTCGCGAGGCGCGCCGCGTGCGCCTCGGAGAGGTCGCGCTGGAAGGGCGTCGGCGCGACCTTCTCCAGCGGCAGAGCGACGAGCATCTGCCAGTGACCGCCGAGCGGGTCGCGGAAGCTGGCGAGCACGCGCCCGCCGTCGGCCTCGACCTGCTCGGCGAGCACGCGCAGGCGCGCCGGCGCGTTGTCGGCGGTCTCGGCCGGCGTCAGCCCGCGCGAGGACGGCGCGACCGCACCTTTCTTCTTCCGCGCCCCGCGACGCGTCGACGCGCCGGCTTTCGCCGACGCCGCGCTCTTCTTTCCGCCCGCGCCCGCAGCCGAGGATCGCTTCGCCATCGCGGCGATCGTACCGCAGCCGCGCCGCGGCCTCCGGCGCCGAGGCGCGGTCGGCCCCCGGTCCGCGCGCACATCGGATAGACTCGCGCTCCTCGCACGCCGGCCGGCCCGCTGGCCTGCCGCGCGGCCCGACCCTCGCACCAGGTCCCTCACCCATGCCGATCCGCAGCGCGTCGTACGCCCTTCTCGTGCTCTCGCTCGCCGGGCTGTGCGCGGCGCAGGCCCCGCTCTTCGGCGCCAACGGCGCCCACGTCGGCGACGCGCTCGGCACGGCCCTCGCCAACGCGGGCGACGTGGACGGCGACGGCGTCGACGACCTCGTCGTCGGCGCGCCGGGCGCGCCCGGCGGCCAGGGCTACGCGCGCGTGCACTCGGGCGCGACGGGCGCGCAGTTGCTGCGCGTGCTCGATCCGGGCGGCCCCGACCTGTTCGGCGCGGCGGTGTGCGCGGCCGGCGACCTCGACGGCGACGGCCGGGGAGACATCGCCATCGGCGCGCCCGGCAGCGCCGCCGTCCCGGGCGGCGGGCGCGTGCGCATCGTCTCGGGCGCGACGGGCGCGATCCTGTTCGACCTCGCGGCGACGGGCGACGACGGCAACGCCTTCGGCGCCGCGCTGGCCGCGCTGCCCGACCTGAGCGGCGGCGGCAAGCCCGAACTGCTCGTCGGCGCGCCGGCCACGCACGGCGGCGGCACCGGCGCCGCCTTCGTCGTGCGCGGCGAGGACGGCGGCGTGCTGCACGCCCTGCACGCGCCCGCGCCGGGCAGCCGCTTCGGCGCCTCGCTGGCGCGCGCCGGCCGCGTCGACGGCGACGGCCTCGACGACCTGATCGTGGGCGCGCCGGCCGGCAATTTCGCGCGGGTCTACTCGGGCGCGGACGGC
The DNA here is from genome assembly GCA_964490005.1 of uncultured Phycisphaerales bacterium. Classification (GTDB taxonomy): domain Bacteria; phylum Planctomycetota; class B15-G4; order B15-G4; family B15-G4; genus CAZBBB01. Next base: position 15,358 of record CAZBBB010000048.1, read on the forward strand.
GGGCTGATCCTGCACCTGCCCGCGCCGGCGGGCGACTTCGGCCGCGCGGTCTGCGGCGCGGGCGACGTGAACGGCGACGGCGTCGACGACCTCGCCGTCGGCGCGCCGCTCTTCAACCAGGTCGACGTGCTCTCGGGCGCCAACGGCGCGCTGCTGCGGCGCTTCGACGCGCTCTCGGGCGCCTTCGGCGCCGCGCTCGCGCCGCTCGGCGACGTCAGCGGCGACGGCGTGCCCGACCTGCTCGTCGGCGCGCCGCAGACGGGCGTCTCCGGGCTCACGCAGGCCGGCGCGCTGTTCGGCATCTCGGGCGCGAGCGGACAGACGCTGCTCAAGCTCGTGGGTGCGGTCGTAGACGAGCGGCTCGGCGCGGCGGTCGCGGCGCTCGGCGATCTCGACGGCGACGGCGAGCCGGAGGTCGCGGGCGGCGCGCCCGGCGCGATGAACGGCCGCAACGCCGCCGGCGACGCGCGCGCATGGCCGAGCGACCTGCTCGGCGCGATCGCGCCCTACGGCTTCGGCTGCCCGGGGTCCTTCCTGATCACGCCGACGCTCGAACTGCTCGGCGAGCCGCGGCCCGACGGCGAGGTCGCGCTCACGATCGCCAAGGGTTTCGGCGGCGGTCCGGCGATCGTGTTCTTCGGCGCCGGGCAGGGCGTGACGCCGGCCTTCAACGGCTGCATCCTGTGGGTCGCGCCGGTGCTGCCCTTCCACGTCGCGCTCACGCTCACGGGCGCCTTCCCCGGCAGCGGTACGGCCAGCCTGGTCGATCGCCTGCCGCTCGGCATCCCGCCGGGGACGGTGATCACGATGCAGGCCTTCATCGGCGACCCCGGCGCCGACGGCGGATTCAGCACCACGGGCGCGACGCAGCTCACGGTGCTCTGAGCCGGCCGCGCCGCGCGCGCCGTCCTTGTCGCGCCGGGCGCGACGGCCGGCCGCCGCAGGGCGGGCGCGGAACGCACGGTTCCTTCCCCGCGCGGGAATTCCCGTCCACAATGAGGGCGTCGCTCCGGCCGGCGGGCACCGGCGGGCACGACACGGGTTTCTCTCCCCCGTTTCGGGAATCGGCGCGTGTCCCCCGACACGACGCAGGGCACGACGCGGCCCGACGGCCGCGCTTTCATCGTGCCGCCGGGCTTTCCGGCGCGCACGCTGGGAGCGCTGCTGCTCGTGGCGCTCGCGCTGCGGCTGGCGACGAACGCCTCGAACGTCGACGACGTCAACGGCGAGTTCTTGAGCCGCGGCGCGCTGGCCGAAGCGCTGCGCACGGGCGAGGCGGTCTGGCCCGCCGCCGCGCCGCAGATCGCGCACCTGCGCGGCTCGGTCGTGATGAGCGTCCTCGCCGTCCCCTTCTTCGAGCTGCTCGGGCCGACGACCTTCGCGCTGCGGCTCACCGGCATCGTGTTCCATCTCGCCGCGCTGGCGCTGTTCATGCTGCTCGCGCACCGGCAGTTCGGGCCGCGCGCGGCGCGCCTCGCGGGCGCGCTGTTCGCGCTGTGTCCGCCGGGACTCGCGCAGGGCGCGATCCTGAGCTACGGCGACCACCTCGAGAGCCTGCCCTTCGTGCTGCTCGCGACGCTGCTCGCGCTGGCCTTCCTCGACGAGCGCGCCGGCCGGCGGCCCGCGCTCGGCTTCGCCGCCGGACTGTGCGCGGGGCTGGCCGTGAGCTGGCACGCGCAGGCGCGCCTCGGCGTGGCCGCCGTGCTGCTCGCAGCCCTCGCGCTGCAACCGCGCGCGCTGGCCCGCCGCGATGTGTGGACGGGCGGCCTGCCCGGCCTGCTCGTCGGGCTGCTGCCGCTGGCGCTGGGCGACTGGGTCTTCGCCGCGCCGGGCCTGGCGACCTTCGGGCGCGACCCGCTGCAGACGCTGGCGGCCGGCGCGCGCGGCGACGGCCTCGACAAGTGGCTGGCCTTCTGGAGCACCGACCTGGCGGCGGCGCTGCAGTTCCGCGCGGCGCACATCGGCCCGCTCGTCGTGTGCGCGGCGCTCGTCAGCGCCCTCGTGCTGGCGCTCGCCGGGCTCGCCGCGCGCGGGGCGCCGGGCGGACGACGCGCCGCGCGGCTGGCCTTCCTGCGCCGCACGGCGCCGATCGCGGCCTGGCCGCTGCTCTTCTCGGCGGTCTACGCCACGAGCCGCTTTCGCATTCATCTCGACACGGACAACGCGGTGCAGGTGCGCTTCCTGCTGCCGATCGTCCCCGTCGCGGTGCTGCTGCCGCTCGCGGTCGGCGCCGCGCGCCTGATCGAGCGCGGCCGCGGCGCGGCCGGCGCGCTGCTCGCGCTGCCGCCGCTCGGCGCCGGCCTGTACGGCTCGCTCGCGACGATCGACGTCGCGAGCCTGGCGCAGGAGCCGCCGCGCCGCGCCGCCCTGTGGGACACGCACGGCGTGCACCTGCTCTGGAACAGCCTCGTCCCCGAAGAGCGCGGCGAACTGCGCGCGCTGGCCCTCTCGCGCTACGGCGATCCCGAGCAGCAGGAGGTCCTGCGCGCCTTCGTCGATCGGCGGGCCGACATCCCCGCCCTGCTCGCGAGCGTCGCGCGCCTCGACGCCCACCCGAGCTGGACCTGGCCGCTGCGCTACCGCGTGCCGCGCCTGGCCGACGGGCTGATCGAGGCGAGCGACGCGGCCTCGCTGCGCCGGGCCTGGGCGGCCCTGCCGGAGGCGCAGCGCCCCTGGGCCGTCTCGCTCGCCGCGCAGGAGCTGGCGCGCGAGGCGGCGCTGCGCGTCGAACTCGCCTGCGCGCTGCTGGCGCTGCCGCCGACGCCGGACGAGCGGCGGCACTGCGCCCGGGCCTTCGGCGTCGGTCTCGCGAACCTGCAGCGCCCCCGGCGCCTCGACCCGCAGGCCGTCTGCGACCGCATCGAGAGCCTGCGCGAGGAGCGACAGTGCGCGCAGATCGCCTTCGGCTTCGGCTTCCGCACCGGACAGATCGTCAACGCCTTCTATCCGCCCGGCGACCTGCTCGTCGACGGCTTCCTCGCCGAAGTGCGCCCGCAACTGCACGCGGACTTCGCGCGCGGCCTCGGCTGGGGCTACCGGCTGCGGCTGCTGCGGCCGCCCGCGCGCGAGCTCGACTCGCCCGCGCTGCGGCGCCTCCTCGCGCGCCTGCCCGCGCCGCTCGAGGAACCCTTCCGCGACGGGCTCGCTGGCCTCGAGGTCGACTGACTCAGCGCGCGCCGCCCTCGCGCGCCACGAGATCGAGCACGCGCCAGACGTACTCGGCGCCCCAGCCGAGCGACGCGACCGGCATGCGCTCGTTGTCGCCGTGCATGCGCAGCTCGTCCTCGACCTGCATCGGGAAGGGCAGGATGCCGTAGGTCGGGATGCCGATCGCGCGCAGCGCGGCGCCGTCGGTCGCGCCGGTGGACATGAAGGGCAGCGTCGGCGTGCCGGGCGCCAGTTCGTCGGCGGCCTGCGCGAGCGCCCGGTACAGCGCCGTGTCGACGGGCGAGACGGGCGGCGCCGCGCGCGGCTCGCCCTCGAGCGAGAAGCGCACCGCGCTCTCGCCGCCGGCCTCCTGCATGGCGGCCACGATCGCGAGCACGTCGTCGTTCGGCAGCACGCGCACGTTGAAGTTGGCCGTGCCCTCGCCGGGGATGACGTTGTTGCGGAATCCGCCGTCGAGCAGCGTGAGCGAGGCGCCGGTGCGCAGCACGGCGTTCCAGATCGGCACGGTCGAGAGGCGCTCGGCGGCCGCCTGTGCGCGCGCGCCGTCCTCGCCGACGAGATCGGCCATCGCGGCCGCCAGGTCCGGGTCGGACTCCAGCCGCGCCATGCCGGCGAAGAAGCGCCGCGTCGTGTCGTTGAGCCTGTACGGCGGGCGCCAGTCGTGCACGCGGGCCACGGCGCGGGCCAGCGCGGCGAGCGCGTTGTCGGGCAGCGGCACCGAGCCGTGCCCCGAGGGGCCCGTCGCGTGCACGGCGACGTTGTAGGCGATCTTCTCGGTCGTCTGCACGTTGACCGACTGCACGCGGCCGTCGACGAGGCGCACGCGCCCGCCCTCGTTGAGCGCGAACTCGGCGTCGCCGAGCAGTTCGCGATGCCGCGCGATGACCTCGTCGACGCCGATCGCCGGGCCGCCCTCCTCGGCGGCCGTCGCGAGCAGGATCACGTCGCGCGCAAGCTCGTCGCGCTGCGCCGAGAGCCAGGTGAAGGCGGTCGTCACGGCGGCGAGCATGCCCTTGTCGTCGATGACGCCGCGGCCGTACAGGTAGCCGTCGCGCTCGACGAGCTGCAGCGGGTCGGTGTCCCAGGCCTCGGCCTGCACGCCGACCACGTCCATGTGGGCCAGCACGAGCACGGGGCGCGCCGTCGCGTGCGGGGCCGTGAGCCGCGCGACGAAGTTGGCGCGCCCGGGTTCGGCCGTCGGCAGCACGTGCGTCGTGACGCCGGGCAGGCCCGCGAGCTGCGCGTCGAGATACGCGGCGACGAGGGCTTCGTTGCCGGGCGGATTGCGCGTGTCGAGCGCGACGAGGGCCTGCAGGTGTCGGCGCGTGGCGCTCGCCGCGGCGGCGCGTTCGAAGCTCGCCGGCGCGGCCCGGCCCGTCGCGGGGCCCGCGCAACCCGCCGCCAGCCACGCGCACGCGGCCAGCACGACGCCACGGGCGCGCCACGGCGCCCACCAACACGCACGGAGGGAATTCGTCATCATGGCCTCGCTCGCGCCGAGCGGCGCGGGTCCGCAGTCGAGTCAGAAGGAAAGGCAGTTCCAGGAGATCCGACCATGGTAGCCATCCGCATCGCCCGCCTCGTGCTGTTCGCCTCGGCCCTCGCGCCCGCCGCCCTCGCGCAGGACCGCCCCGCCGCCGCGCCGACGCGCGGCGAGATCGTGCGCGACGAGGCCATGGAGGGCGAGGACGCCGTCGCCATCCGCGCGGCCGTGACGGACGAGGCCGCTCACCGCGAGCGGCTCGCGCGGCTGCGCCGGCTGCGCGCGCTCGCCGCCGAGCGCGGCCTCGCCGACCGTCTCGCCCGGATCGACCAGCTCGAGCGCCTCGAGATCACCGCGCACATGCAGCGCCGGCAGTCGCGCGCCCGCCAGATGAACGCCGAGAGCTGGGCGGCGACCGAGCGCTTCCTGCAGCGGCGCGACGGGAGCTGGCTGCGCATCGACCGCGAGCAGGGGCGGCAGGCACGCGCCAGCCGGGCCGGCCGCGAGGGCAGCCGCTTCCCGCAGCGCGCCGAACCCTCGCGCACCGGCACGCGCACGCCGACGCGCACGCCCGCGCGCACGACGCCGCGCGCGCCGCGCG
>CAZBBB010000049.1:0-20290 GCA_964490005.1 uncultured Phycisphaerales bacterium
CCGGGACGCGCCGCCGGCGCGCCCGACGCGGCGACGCCGCGCCGCGCCCGCCCGCGCCCGCTGCGCACCGACGACTTCTCCGTGGACGACCTGTAGAACGATGAGCACGCTGGCCGAGAATTCCCTGACCGAGGAGCAGGAACTGCTCCGCGACACCGTGCGCGACTTCGCGCGCGACCGGCTGCTGCCGCAGGCGATCGAGATCGACCGCGAGGCGCGCTTCCCGGTCGAGACCTTCAAGGAGCTGGCCGGGATGGGCCTGCTCGGGCTGCCCGTGCCCGAAGAGTACGAGGGCGCGGGCGCCAGCGCCGTGACCATGGCGCTCGTCGTCGAGGAACTCGCCAAGGTCTGCGGCAGCACGGCGCTGGGCGTCGCGGCGCACACCTCGCTGTGCCTGTGGCCGATCTGGGCCTTCGGCACCGAGGAGCAGCGCCGCCGCTGGGTGCCCGACCTCGCGAGCGGGCGCACGCTCGGCGCCTTCGGCCTGACCGAGCCCAACGCGGGCAGCGACGCGGGCGGCACGCGCACGACCGCCGTCCGCGACGGCCGGGACTGGATCCTCAACGGCAGCAAGATCTTCATCACCAACGCCAACCACGCCGGCACCTTCGTCGTGACGGCGCTCACCGACCCGGCCGCCGGCACGCGCGGAGGCATCTCGTCCTTCGTGCTCGAGCGCGGCATGCCGGGCTTCGCCGTGAACAAGGGCGACGAGAAGCTCGGCATGCGCGGCAGCGACTGGGGCGAGCTGCACTTCGCCGACGTGCGCGTGCCGGGCGAGAACCTGCTCGGCGGGGTGGGCGAGGGCTTCGCGAACTTCATGAAGACGCTCGACGGCGGGCGCATCGGCATCGGCGCGCTCGCGCTGGGGCTCGCGGTGGGCGCCTTCGAGCGCTCGGTCCGCTTCGCGCAGGAGCGCCTGGCCTTCGGCAAGGCGATCGCCGAGCAGCAGGCCATCGCCTTCAAGCTGGCGGACATGGCCGTGGGGATCGAAGCCGCGCGCCTGCTCATCCGCGAGGCGGCCCTGGCGCGCGACGCCGGCCGGCCCTTCTCGCGCCAGGCCGCCATGGCCAAGCTGCACGCCTCCGAGGTGGCGATGCGCGTGACCTACGACGCGATCCAGATCCACGGCGGCTACGGCTTCACGACCGAGTACCACGTCGAGCGCATGTACCGCGACGCGAAACTGTGCACGATCGGCGAGGGCACGAGCGAGATCCAGCGACTGGTCATCAGCCGCGACATCCTGAAAGGCAAGGCATGAGCGGTACGGCTCCGGTGAACACTCCCGCCTCTCCCGCGGCGGCGGCCCTGCGCCTGCGCAAGGTCGCGCAGGGCGGCGACGTGGCCGAGTTCGAGGCCGCGTGGCTCGAGGAGCTGGCCGACCCGCCGCCGGCCGCCGCCTTCCTCGACGCGCTCGGCGCGCTGCCCGACGGCCTGCGCGGCGCGAGCGCGACCTCGCTGCTGGGGCTGCTGCTCGAGGCGAGCCAGCAGCGCGCGCGGCACGCCGACGTGCTCGCCGTGGCGCGCGCCCTGCATCCCTACCGCCAGCAGAAGATCGACCTGCGCCCGGTCGTGCTCGGCGCGGTGCAGGGGCTGCACGGCGGCGAACCCTGGCACGCGCTGTATCTCGAGCTCTCCGGCCTGGACGGCCGCACCGAGCTCGACGACGCGCTCGACGTGTTCGACCGGCTCCTGGGCCTGCGGCCCGCCTCCCCGGTCAACCACCGCAGCGGTTGGGGCGAGGGCCTCGTGCTGGCGCACGACCTGCCCGCGCGCGGCTTCACGGTGCGCTTCCGGCGCGACGGCATGACGCGCGCGATGCCCTTCACGACGGGCCTCGACGTGCTCACGCCGCTGCCGGCGACCGACCTGCGCGCGCGCCTGCTGTGCGATCTCGAGGGCCTGCGTCGCGAGGCCGAGGAGAGCCCCGAGCGCGTGCTGCGCGCCGTGGCCCGCCTGCACAAGGGCCGCGCCGGCGTGAAGGAGATCAAGGACTGGCTCGCCGGCGAGGTCGTCGAGGCGCGGTCGTGGAACTCCTGGTGGAAGAAGGCCAAGGCGGCGGGCTCGGCCGACCCCTGGCTCTCGGTCGACAATCCGGCCCGGCCGGTCTTCCTGCTGCGCGAGCGCGCGCTCTCGCAGACCGACGAACTGCAGGGGATGATCGACCGGGCGCCGAACCTGGCGGGACTGCTCGCGGTGCTGCGCGGCGCGCTCGCGCTCGATCCGCCCGAGGACGCGCGCCGCCTCGCGCTCGACGCCCTCCGGCAGCGGCTCGCCTCCGAGCCCGACCCCGTCGCGCGCATCGAGGCCGCCTGCCTGCTCGCGCGGCACGGCGAGATCAAGCCGATCGAGGCGGGCGCCGAGGTCGAGCGCGCGCTGGCGGCGGGCCGCGGCTTCGCCGCGCTCGCCGGCGCGCTGCCCGACGCAAGCGCGCGCCGCGAGGCCTTCGAGGCCTTCGCCGCCGCCCGCGGCGCGCTCTGGAGCGACGCGCTCGTCGGCGAACTGTTCGACCTCAATCCGCAGCTGCTCGACCAGGTCGCCGACCGTCTGCAGGCCGACGGGCGCGCCGACGCGCTCGCCAACCGCTTCCGCATCTGCCTGCTCACGCCCAGCCGCCACGCCGAGGCCACGTTGCGCCTCTCGCGCCGCTTCCTCGACGGCCACTTCGACGGCGTGCCGGGCGCGCCGACGCTGCACGACGTCGTGCTGGGCCTGCTGCATCTGGCCGAGACGCAGGCGCCGCGCGCGGCCCGCGGCGACAAGCCGGCCAAGGAACTCGTGCGCCTGCTGCTCGAGGTGCTCGTCGAGCGCAAGGGCGGCCTGCTCGCGCCCTTCGGAGCGGCGGCCTCGCGGCACGAGCTGTCGATGGCGCTCACGGTGCTGGCCCGCTGCAAGTCGATGCCCGACGAGATCGGTGCCGCGCTGGTGCGCTCGGCGCACGAGCGCTTCCCCGACCTCGCGCCCAAGGACGAGGTGCCCTTCTGGGAGACCAACGTGATCTGGTCGACGCGCGCCGGCATCGCCCGGCGCCGCGAGGAGTACCGCGTGCTCACGCAGGAGAAGATCCCGGCCAACTCGGCCGACATCGGGCGCGCGGCCTCCTACGGCGATCTGTCCGAGAACTACGAGTGGACGGCCGCCATCGAGCAGCAGCGGCAGCTCACGGAGAAGGCCGCCGCGATGGAGGCCGAACTCAAGCTCGCGCAGGCGCTCGAGGAGGCCGAGATCCCGGCCGGCATCGTCGCGCCGGGCGTGTCGGTCACCTTCGTGCAGAGCGGCGCCGAGCAGACGCTGTCGATCCTCGGCCCGTGGGACATCGGCGCGGCGGGCGTCATCAGCTACCGCGCGCCGCTGGCGGCGGGCATGCTGGGGGCCAAGGTCGGCGAGACGGTGACGGTGACCCTTCCGGCCGGCCCCTCGGACGTGACCGTGAAGGCGATCGCGAGCGCGCTGGCTTGAGCCTGCAGCTGCCGCCCGAGCCCGAGGCGGCCGACCCGCACGGCGCCGTTCCGCGTACCGGCGGCCCTTCCGACGCCGAGATCCGCGCGGCGGCGGCGATCGCCGGCAGCCACCGCGTGAGCGTGCCCCCGCCGGGCGGCGACGCGCCGCCCGCGAACGCCGAACGGGGCCGCAGTCCCGCGCGCCCGACGCTCGACTTCTGGCGCGCGCTGTACGAGCGCCGCACGACGCGGCGCTTCGATCCCGCGCGCCCGGTGCCGCGCGAGATCGTGCTCGAACTGCTCGACGCGGCACTCATCGCGCCCACCTCCTGCAACCTGCAGATGTGGGACTTCGTCGTCGTGGACGACCCCGACCAGCGCGAGAAGCTCGGCCGGCTCTCGCTGCAGGTGCTCACGGCGCCGGTGACGATTCTCGTCGCGTACGGCAAGGAGTACAGCGAGGAGGGCCACGCCAACGTGCAGAGCGCGGCCGCGGCGCTGCAGAACATGTCGCTGGCGGCGCACGCGCTCGGCATGGGCACGTTCTGGATCAACCAGCTCGGCCCGCGCGACGAGGTCGGGCGCATCGTCGGCCTGCCGCCCGACCGCGAAGTCGTCGCCGGCCTCGCCGTGGGTTGGCCGGCCGTCTATCCCAAGGTCGCGCCGCGGCGCCGGCCCTTCGCGCACGTCGTGCACTGGAACCATTTCGGCGGGCGCCCGATCCCGAGCAGCCCGCGCCCGGCCGACTGGTCGCTCGACCTGATCCGCGACTACCAGCACGCGCGCGTGCTCAACGGCAACCGTTACAACAAGAGCCGCCCGTGGGAGCTGTCGGCCGTGCTGGCGGCCAGCGACGTGCTCGCGCCGCCCGACGAGCGGGCCGTGCCGGGCGACGAGGCCCCGCGCTGGCTCGACGTGCTGCCGGTGCACGGCATGTTCACGGCGGCCCTGACGCGCCGCCACCGCGACCACCTGTGGGCCGTGCTCGAACTCTCGGCCGACGTCGCCGCCTTCTGCGCCAAGCGCTGTCCGTCGCAGGTGCGCTGCGAGACGCTGGTCTTCGACCCGCAGGCGATCGCGTCGCTGCCCGAGGCCCGCTTCGACCGCATCACGGTGTTCCACCGGCTCGAGGCGCTGCCGCCCGGGGCCCGCGGCGCGCTGCTGGCCGCGCTGGCGCGGATGCTCAAGCCCGACGGCCTGCTGCTGCTCGAGCACGTCAGCACGCGCAGCTATCACCGCCTCGCGGCCTGGCTGCACGCGCGGCGCGGTGGACCGGGCGGCGTCGAGTACGTGCTGGCACCCGACCCCAATCTGGGGCCCTGGGAGGCGCTCTCGCCCGGCGAGGTCGAGCGGCTGCTCGTGGGCGCCGGATTGCGCGTCGTGCGGCGGGAGGCGCTGCATGCCGTGCCCGCGCGCGACGAAGTCGCACACCGCACGCGCAACATGTCCGGCGCCAAGGCCGCGCTGCTGCGCGGCGCGGCGGGCGTCGGCCGCGTGCTGGCGGCCCTGCCCGGCGTCACGGCCGCCTTCGGCCGCACCCGCCGGCTGGTGCTCGCCAAGTCCGCGGGCTGAGCGCCGCGGTGCCGGATGCGGACGCGGTCGCGGCGGAGAGCGGGCGCGAGGGCCCGGCGCCGTCGACGCCGCCGGTCACGATGGGGCGCGTCGTCCGCGCCTGGCTGCCGCTCGCGGCGAGCTGGGCGCTCATGGGCGCCGAGGGGCCGCTGCTGGCGGCCTTCGTGGGGCATCTGCCCGACGCGCGCACGCAGCTCGGCGCCTTCGGCGGCGTGGCCTTCCCGGTCGCGCTGGTGGTCGAGGGGCCGATCATCATGCTGCTGGCGGCCTCGACCGCGCTGTGCGGCGACCTGGCCAGCTATCGCAAGTTGCGGCGCTTCACGCTGGCGGCGGCCCTCGCGCTCACGGCCGTGCACGCGGCGATCGCGTTCACGCCGCTCTACGATCTGGTGGCGCGCGGCCTGCTCGACGTGCCGGAGCAGCTCGTCGAGCCGGGGCGGCTGGGCCTGCGGCTGCTCACGCCCTGGACCGCCGCCATCGCCTGGCGCCGCTTCCAGCAGGGCCTGCTGATCCGCTTCGAGCGCGGGCGCCTGGTGATGCTGGGGACGGCGGTGCGGCTGGTCACGCTCGTGGCGGTGCTCGTCCTGGGCGGGCGGGTGGCCGGCCTGCCCGGCATCGCGACCGGCACGCTGGCGATGAGCTGCGCCGTGATCGCCGAGGCGTGCTTCGCCGATCGCGCGGCCGCCGCGGTCGTGCGCGAGCGGCTTGCGCGCGCGCCGCCGGCGGCCGAACCGGTCACGCGCGCGGGCTTCCTGCGCTTCTATCTGCCGCTGGCGATGACGCCGCTGGTCACGCTGCTGATGCAGCCGATCGGCGCCGCGGCGATGGCGCGCATGCCCGAGGCGGCGCTTTCGCTGGCGGCCTGGCCGGCGGTGCACGGGTTGGTCTTCCTGCTGCGCTCGACGGGCTTCGCCTACAACGAGGTCGTCGTGGCGCTGCTCGGCGCGCCGGGCGCGGCGAGCGTGCTGCGGCGCTTCGCGCTGGTCCTCGGCGCCGTGACCTCGGTGCTCCTGGCGCTGCTGGCCTTCACGCCGCTCTCGACGCTGTGGTTCTCGCGGGTGTCCGGCTTCGATCCCGCGCTGACCGAGTTGTGCCGGGGCGCGGTGGCGATCGCGATCCTGATGCCCGGCTACCAGGCGCTGCAGAGCTGGTTCCAGGGGCGGCTGGTCCACGCGCGACGCACGCGCGGCATCACCGAGGCGGTCGTGCTCTACGCCGCCTTGGCCGCGCTGGCGCTGGCCCTGCTGGTGCCGCGCGCGACCTGGCCGGGCCTGCACGTGGCGCTGCTGGTCTTCACCGGGGCCGGGTTGCTGCAGACGGCCTGGCTGGCGCGCCGCGCCGGACGATCCACGCGGCCACGCTCAGCTCGAACACGACAACCAGCGCGATGACGACGCCGATGAGGAAGCTCGGGGGCGAGTACCGGAAGTGCACGGCGTGCCTGCCGGCCGGGACCTCGACGGCCCGGAAGGCGACGTTGGCGCGCAGGATCTCTGCGGGCTCGTCGTTCACGCGTGCGTTCCATCCGGGGTACCAGGTGTCGGAGAGCACCACGAAACCCGGCGCAGGAGACTCCACCCACAACTTGATCTCGTCCGGTCGGGCGACGAGCACGGTCACCGGCGGAGGCGCGGAGAGTTGCGGCGGTCGCGCCGTGCCGGAGGCCAGCACCACGCTGTTGCGTGCATCGAAGCCGGGATCGAGCAGGCGCGCGAGCGCGGCATCGTCGTCGGCCTCGACCTCGACGCCGGTGACGAAACGGGCGCGCGGCAACCAGTGCGGGTTCTCGATGATCACGAAGGGCGCCGAGCGCGGCAGCAGGTCCTGCTCGGCGTGGCGGCGGCGCGGCAGGTCCGCGGGGGCGGCGGCCCAGTCGGTGAGGAAGCGCACGCCCATGATGCCCAGCAGGCGCAGGTCGGGGTCGGCCCGCAGCGGCAGTCCCTCCATCGACGAGCGCGCGCCGGGGCGGTCCGTCGCGGCGCGCAGCAGTTGCATCACCCGGCGCGGATAGAGCGCGTCGTAGCCGCGCACGTCGAGCAGGCCGTACCACGTGGGGATCTCGGGCGGCAGGACGTGGCGGTCCATCTGCAGCATGCGCGCCTGCGGTCCGCCGGACGCGACGAGGTCGAGGGCGCTCGAACGGGGATAGTGCAGGTCGATGGGCAGGACGGGTACGAGAGCGCGAGCGAACAGCATCAGGCTCGCCGCGCCGCAGCCGGCGGACAGGCCGAGGGCCGGGCGCCGCAGGCCGGAGCGTGAGACGCCGAGCACCAGCAGGAGGGTTGCCAGGCCGCTCAGCACCAGGTGCGGGTCCGGATGGCGCAGCGCGGGGCGCACGGGGAAGGGCAGTTCGTCGCGGCCGGGGTCGTCCGGCGCCACGAGCGGCACCGAGTAGCGGACCTCGAGCCCCTGCAGCGGTACGCGAACGCGAACTCGCGTCAGGCCGGGAGGCAGATCGTCGACCGGCAGCCGCGCGCGGAAGAGCAGCCACAGCCCGTCCTCCCGTGCCTCCGGGAACAGACCCGGGTGCTCGGCGGGGCGCACGATGCGCAGCGCCGTCGGGACCGCGATCGACTGCGCCCCGTAGAGCACCTGAACCAGCCCGGGCGCCACCGGCGGTCGGATCCATCCGCAGATCGCACGCGTCGGTCGGTCGACCGGGACCTCGCCGTCGGTTTCGTCGAGAATGGGGCCCGGATCGGGAAACAGCCGGGCCGCGACGCGGGCGTCGATCAGGCCGGCATCGATCGTCGGGCGGTCGTTCGGAGCCGGCGGCGTGTCGTAGTGGGGTCCGAAGCCGGCCCGGGCGGCGACCGCCACGGCCAACCAAGCCCCCAGCGCCGGGGCGCCGATCGCGAGCAGCAGCCGGCGGCCGGCGCGTGCATCATCCACCCCTCCGAGGACGGCTTGCAGTCCGCTGCCGGCGAGGATCGCAACGGCCAGCAGCGACACGATCGTCAGTCTGCCGTTCTCCGCGATGTGGAACAGGGGCAGGCCGGCGAGCGCGTCGGCAAGCCACGGTGCGCGCGCTCCCGCCAGCCATCCGAAGAGCAATGCGGCTCCGCACGCGCGGATGAGGGCGCGGCGCAGCCCGTACAGGAGTCCGGCGATGGCGAGCGGCAGCGCCGCGCCGGTGGCGCAGGACGCCGCCTCGAGGTAGTTGCCCGGCCCGACGTAGCGCGCGGCGGTCCCGAACCAATCGGGGCTCAATTGCAGCAGGAACACGGGGAGCAGCCCCGCGGCCAGGCCGGCGAGGACGGCCCCCGCCGTGGCGAGCAAGACGATCGTGGCCGGCAGCAGGAGGAGCCGGCGTGCCCGAGCGAGCGCGCGGTACGCGCCGACGGCGACGGCCAGCAGGCCCCAGAAGACCACGCTCTCGAGGAGCGGGGGCGCGACCGCCGTCGCCGTCCTCATCGTGCGCGTGTGCAGCGAGTCGCTCTCCAGGATGTACTCGACCAGCGGCAGCACCTGAGCCGCGGCGAGCGCCGCGCCCGCGCCCAGCGCGCCGACGAGCAGCGCCCCGCGAGCCGTGCGCGAGGGCGCCGCCGCGCCGCGGCCGAGCATGAAGATGCGCATGGCTCCGACGACCAGGGCCAGCGACTGCGCGTGGAAGGCGCTCTCCGGATGGCCGCCGAACTGTTGCAGCGCAGCCACCGCGGCGACGCAGGTGAAGCTGCCGACGCCGGGACGCAGGCACAGCCGGTCGACCGCGAGGAGCAGCAGCGGCAGCAGCATGAGCACGTTCGTCGGGGTGTAGAGCAGGAACGTCGCGTTCAGGCCCCCGAAGGCCCAGACCAGCCCGCACAGGACCGAACCGGCGCTCCCCAGGCCGAGCCGCACGCCCAGCCGCCAGGCGCAGATGCCGGCGACGATCAACTTCGTCAGCGCGACGGCGGCGTGGATCCAGCGGGGTGCGCCCAGCAGGATCGCGGCCAGGACCGTGGGGAAGAACAATGCCGATTCGCCGTTGCCCAGGAGCGGCGCGCCGCAACTCGCGCTGTCCTTCCACAGCGGCAGTCGGCCCTCCCGCAGCACGTGGTCGGCGGCGTAGCGCAGGTACGGCACGTAGCTCGTGACCGGGTCGGTCATGATGTCGAGACCGCGCGGCACGCGTTCGCGCAGTTCGACCGGGAAGGGCCCCGTGCGCGCCCAGACGCCCGCGGGCGAGAGCATCCTGCCGCGCGCGAAGGCCGGGGCGAGGACGAGCACCGCGGCCAGCGACAGGAGCGCGACGGCGAGCACCGGGGCCGCTCGCGACGACGCTTCCGAAGTGGATCCCCTGCGCATGGACGCGCAGGATCCTACCGCTCAGAACGTGACCTTGAAGGTGTTCTTGAGCGCCAGGCCGGCGGCGATGGACACGATCAGGAAGACGACCATCACGCCGATTTCGCCGCCGGGCATCCAGCCGAGGTCGCGTTCGGGGTAGCCGCGCGGGTGGATCGAGGCCGCGCTCAGTTCGGCGCTCCAGAGCGGCGCGTCGGCGGCCAACCCGGCCTCGCCGGGATAGAGCAGCGCCTCCCAGCCCTTGGTGCGCAGCACCGGCACCTTGCGCGGCGCGCCGCCCACGGCCCAACCCTTCTCGACCGTCGCGTCGCCCACGTGCACGCGCAGCACGTGGTCGCCCTCGGTCTCGGCGCGCAGCTTCCAGGCGATCTCGCCCTGCGCGGTGCGCACGGGCGGGGCCTCCAGCGCGATGCCCTCGGGCAGCTCCAGCCGCACGGCGGTCGCCGGCAGGTCGGTCACGGCGCGGTCGAGCTTCACCTTGAACAGCGTGCTCACGCCCGTCGGCGCCGGGTCGAAGGCGTAGCGCGCTTCGAGCTGCGCGAGCAGCGCGACCATCGGCACCATCATGACGGCCATCGGCAGCAGGTTGTGCGCGATGTAGAGCGCGTTCTTGAGCAGGATCTTCGCCGTCGAGGCGAACACGCCGCCGATGTCCTCCTGGAACAGCCGGATCTCGAGCAGGTGCACCTTGATCTGGTTCTTGGTCGAGGCGATCGCCGCCTGGTGGCTGCAGTACTTGAAGGCCACCAGCGCCACGATGCCGAACACGATCGACCACACGAGCAGCGCGACCTGGACATGCCAGTCCTGCGAGCCCCCGAACGGAGCCAGCAGCACGTCGAAGACCGCGCTCGAGATGGCGTTGAAGGTCGTCATGGCGCCCGGGACGCGGCTCTCAGCTGATGTAGCCGAGCCCGCGCAGCTTGTTCTTGATGTCCTCGTCCGACTGCGCGTCCTCGAACTGCTGCAGCTCCTTCTCGAGGATGTGCGTGATGAACTCCTCGACGGTCGCGTAACCGGCCGTGTCGGACACCTTCTTCAGGCGCGCGAGCAGGTCCTTGTCGAGCTTGACCTTGGGGCCACCGAACATGGGGTCTCTCCGGAAAGGGGTGGGCGGGATCAGGGCGAAAAGATCGAGCGGCCGGCCATGCCGGGCGTCGGCGGCTGGCCGAAGTGCTGCAGCAGCGTGGCGGTGATGTCGGTCAGGCCGAAGCCCGAGCCCGGCAGCCGGCGGCTGCTGAGCAGCACGCCGGGCACGACCTCGGGCGCCATGAGGTGGCTGCCCGTGAAGCCGTGCGTGTTGTCCTCGATGACGGCCTCGGTGATCTCGCCGAGCGTGCTCTCGTCCGAGCAGCCGTAGCCGGCGTCGTAGCCGACGACGAGATCGGGGCCCTCGCCGCGGCGCGCGGCCGAGTAGATGTCGGCGGAGCGATCGACGCGCAGCACGGGCGCCTTGCCGCCTGCCGGGTCGCGCCAGGCGAGCAGCTGGCGCACGAGTTCGGCGGTCACGGCCTCGACTTCGCCCGGCGGCACGAGGCCCTGCGACTCGCGCCCGGCGAGGTTGAGGTACAGGCCGTTGAAGCCGATGGCGTAGGCCTTCGTGGCCGCCCAGTCGACGTCGTCGAGCGCGATGCTCCCGGTGCGCTTGCCGTCCTTGAGCGTGAGCCAGCCGTTGTCGCGCAGCCAGGCGTTGAGGTGCACCTGCCGCGTCATCGGCTGGAAGCCGTGGTCGGAGATCACGAGCAGCAGCGTGCCCTCGGGCAGCGCGGCGCGCACCTTGCCGAGCAGCCGGTCGACGTTGCGGTAGTACCCCTCGATGTCGAGCGCGTGCTTCGGCGAGGCGTGTTCGTCCCAGCCGGGATGGCGCGGGGCGTCGGCGTGCTTCGGGTCGCCGTGCCGCCACAGCAGGTGGCACTGCAGGTCGATGTCCGACAGGTACATGAAGGTGCAGTCGCCGGGCGAGAAGCGGGCCAGCGCCTCGTCGAGCATGCGCTCGCCCTCGGCGTGCACCACGGCGATCTGCTTGCGGTAGTCGTCGTCGTCGAAGAGGCGGTCCTTGTAGGCGTTGATGTCCTCGGGGAAGCCCTGCGTCCAGTAGGGGCCGATCGCCTCGGCCAGGGCCTCGGCCGCGCCGTCGGGCGTGGCGATCACCTGCGCGGGCGCGGTGGGGTCGACGTTCACCGGCGAGGCGTGGATCGCGAGTCGCGGCCGCAGCGACTTGGCGTAGAAGCGCACGATGCCCGAGAGCGGCATCATGCCCAGCGGCAGCGCGTCGAAGCTCACGTGCAGCCACTCGCCGATCTCGCCCTCGCGCAGGACGCACTCGGCGTCGCCGGCGCGGATCCACACGACCGGCTCCTCCGGGTCGAGGTGGAAGGTCACGGGCACCGTCAGGTACTCGTGCGCCTTGGGCGCCTGCCCGGGCTTGAGGCGGAAGACGTCGGGCGGCCCCTTGAGGCGCGTGCGCACCGTGTCGGGGATGCCGTCGAGGTCCTCGTCGTCGACGGTGACGATCGTGAGGTCGGCCTTCTCGATCCGGCTGCGGTCGATGAAGGCGTCGTCGGTGTACCAGGTGTAGGTGCCGTAGTCGCCGCGCAGGTCGACCGTCCCCATGCCCGAGAGCGTGAGCGCCTCGCTCGTCGGCACCGGGAAGTTGCCCGGCATGCGGTAGACCTCGGTCTTCACGCCGGCCCGCTGCAGCACGTCCCAGTAGGGCGTGCCGCTGCGGTTGTTGGGCACCTCGAGCGCGCCGGTCGGGATGATCCAGCCGAACAGGTCGATGGAACCCGGCTGGTCGGCCGGGTCGACGGGCGCCGTGGCCGAGGCCATCGGGTAGCCGGTCTGCGGGTCGCGGTGGATGAAGTCGAAGATGCCGTGTCCGCCGGGGTCGAGGCCGGTCACGAAGCTCGACCAGGCCACCGGGCTCTGCGGCGGGTTGATCGTCGCCAGCGGCTGGAAGCTGCCCTCCGACGCGAGGCGCTGGAACTCCGGCATCTGCCCCGCGTCGATGAGGCGCTGCAGGATGACCGGATCCATGCCGTCGACGCCGAGCACGAAGACCCCGTCGCGGGCCAAAGACTGCGCGCGGGCGGCCCCGGCCGGGGCCAGCGCGACGAGCGCGGCGAGCAGGGCGGCGCGGATCACGACGCGACCTCCACCGGCTCGGGGAACACGCGCGCGCCGGGCGCGGCGCCCGACTGGTTGAGCGTGTGCGGGTCGAGCGGGCCGCGCACCGAGCCGTCGGGCTGGCCCTTGCCGGCGAACAGCGCCCGGCCCTGCATGTACTTGGCGGGCGGCACGCCGAAGAGCGTCATGACCGAGGGCGCGATGTCGAGGATGTTGGGCGTCTCGGTGTTGATCGGCAGGTTGCTGAAGAACACGCCGGGCACGATGCGCGGGTCGACGCAGTGGTCGCCGCTCCAGCTCTTGGTGTTGTCGGAGAAGACCTCGCGCGGCACCGCGCCGGTGGCGCAGTCCCAGCTGTTGCGGTAGCCGCCGTCGTAGCCCACGATCAGGTCGGGCGCGTCCATGCGGTAGGGGCCGGTGAAGAAGTCGGCCGCCGCGAAGACGTCGAGGATCGCGCGCTTGCCGGTCTGCGGGTCGACGAGTTCCTTGAGGCCCGCGATGAGTTCGGCCTTGAGGGCGTCGTACTCGGCGCCCTCCTTCACGATGCCGCTGGCCTCGCGCCCCGCGCGGTTGATGAACATGCCGGTGAGCCCGAGGCTGAAGGCCTTCGTGCGGCTCCAGTCGACGGCCTCGAACCAGTCGCCGCTGGTCTGCTTGCCCGGCTTGAGGTGCAGGTAGCCGTTCTGGTGCAGCCAGGCGTTGAGGTTCACGCCGCGGCGGAAGTTGGTGAAGCCGTGGTCGGACATGACGACCAGGCAGGTGTCCTCGTCCTCGACGACGTCCTCCCAGATGCTGCCGAGCAGGTCGTCCATGCGCTTGTAGGTGCGCTCGATGGCGTCCTTCCAGCGCACCGACTCCTTGCCGCGGTTGGCCGGGTGGGTCGGGTCGAGGTAGCGGTAGAACATGTGCTGCACGCGGTCGGTCGTGTCGAACACGCAGGTCGCGACGCCCTTCTTGGTGTGCGCCAGCGCGTCGCGGAACATTTTCTCGCGCTCCTCGCAGATGAGCATCGACTGCTCGAAGAAGGCCTGCTCGTCGATGACGCGCTCGTTGAGCGCCCAGGTGTCCTCGGCCAGGCCCAGCGTCGCGTACTTGCCCAGCTTCTTGGCGAGGTACACCGCGTAGACCGACGGGTGGCTGATCGGCATCGCCGGGTTCTCCGGGTCGATGTGGATCGGCGTCATGTACACGTTGACCTCGGGCTCGACCGAGGTCAGGTAGAAGCGCGCGATGCCGTGCACCTTGACGCCCAGGCCCGCCTTGAAGGTCAGCTCGACCCACTCGGAGTAGCTGCGCACGGCGACGTGGAAGGGGTCGTGCCCGTCGATCTCGAAGGTCGCGCCCTGCCGGTCGGCGTCGATCGTGAGCGTGAAGGGCAGCGTCATCGACGGGTTGCCCCGCACCATGCCGTTCGTCGGGCCCATGATGCGCGAGCGGATCACGTCGCCCTTGCGCCGCAGCACCGTCTGCTCGCCGCCGGTGAAGGCCGCGTGCCCGTCACGGCTCTCGGTCGAGAAGCAGGCGAAGGTGCCCTGGCTGCCGCGCAGGTCGGGCACGCACATGCCCGAGAGCAGCAGCCCCTTGAACTTGACCGGCGGGAAGGTGATCGGCACGCGCTGGATGGTCGAGAAGATGTGCTTCTCGCCGAGCAGCTTCCAGAAGGCCTGGCTCTTCTGGAGCAGCTTGATGCGCGGCTTCTCCAGCGGAACCATGTACTTGCCGATGTTCAGCACCTTCTTGGCGTTGCCGATGTCGGTGCTCGAGAGCATCGGCATGTAGGTGCAGGGGTCGCGCGTGAGGAAGTCGTAGATGTCGTGGCGCGAGGGGTCGACGCCCGTCGTGAACGACGACCACGCGACGGGCGACATGCTCGGGTAGCTCGTGGCGAGCGGCCGGAAGACGCCCTTCTCGGCGAGCCGCTTGAAGTTCGGCAGCTTGCCCTCGCGCATGAAGCGCGTGGCGATGCCCGGATCCATGCCGTCGAGACCCAGGATCACGACCCGCCTGAGGCGCGCCCGCTTGTAGGGGTTGCCCGAGACGATCAGGCGCCAGACGAACTTCAGCGGCCAGAGCAGGATCGCGGAGAGCGCCACGAAGAACGTGGCGATCATGATGAAGGCCGAGCCCGCGAACGCGAAGCCCGCGCCGGGGCCGATGTAGGCCTCGGCCGCGGGCGCCGCCGCCGCCAGCAGGGCCAGCGTGAGGATGGCGATGCGTTCGCTGCGCTTCATCAGGACCCGGGGGAGCGGGAAACCGGCCTCAACCGATCTTCCGCGCCCGCTGTTGGCCTTCAATCGATGAACTGGAGCTTCTTGAGCCGGGCCAGGATCGCCTGCTCCTCGTCGGCCGGGATGTCCTGCTCGGGCGCGGCGGGCAGCAGTCCCTTCAGCTCGAGCCAGCGCACGATGCGCTCGGTCGACTCCTCGACGGACTCCTTCTCGGTGTCGATCGCGATCTCGGCGTTCTCGGGCGCCTCGTAGGGGTCGTCGACGCCCGTGAAGCCCTTGATCTCGCCGGCCAGCGCCTTCTTGTACAGGCCCTTGGTGTCGCGCTCGGTCAGCTCCTCGATCGAGGCGTAGGTGTAGACCTCGACGAAGCGCTGGTGCAGGCCGCGCACCTCGGCGCGCACGGCGGCGTAGGGCGAGATCGCGGCCGCGATGCAGACCGTGTTGTTGCGCGCGAGCAGGCTGGCGACGAAGCCGATGCGGCGGATGTTCGTGTCGCGATCCTCCTTGCTGAAGCCGAGGCCCTTGCTGAGGTTGGTGCGCACCACGTCGCCGTCGAGCAGCTCGACGTTCATGCCGCGCTGCACCATCACGCGCTGCACGCGCTTGGCGAGGGTCGTCTTGCCGGCGCCCGAGAGCCCGGTGAACCAGAGGGTGAAGCCCGTGTGCTGAACCATGTCGATCCGATGCTGGAGTGGAGGGGTGTGTGCGGAAGGCGGGTGGGGCGGTGCGCGAGCCGGCGGCTCAGCGCACCTTGGCCTCGAGGAACGGCACCTCGAAGACCTTCTCGTGCATGATCGGCCCGTGTCCGAAGTAGCCCGACTCGCCGAACAGCTCGCCGTGGTCGGCCGTGACCGTGATGAAGGTGTTCTTCGGCACGAGGTCGTAGAGCTTGGGGAACACGACCTCGTCGAGGTACTTGACGGTGTGGATCTGCCGGCGGCGCAGCTCGTCGAGCTTGGCCTGGTCGAAGAACTTGGGCGCGTTGTCGTCCTTCACGAGCTTGCCGCCCACGACCTGCTTGTCGAGGTGCTTGAACACGCCGTGGATGCCGGAGATGCGCGGCCAGTCCTTGGGGTCCTCGTCGGGCGTCGCGAAGGGGTAGTGCGTCTCGCCCACGTTGAGCATGTGGAAGCTGGGCCGCTCGTCGCTGAACACGAGCGTGTCGAGCATCTTGCCCATGTCGTTGTGGCTGTCCATGAGCTGGAAGGTGTCGAAGGCGCGGTTCACGCCGGTCTTGCTGTTGAGCACCGGCAGCGAGACGCGCGCGTGCGTCGTGTACCCCAGCTCGTTGCGCAGGTACTCGGGCATCCACAGCGAGGGCACGAGCTTGCCGAACTCCATGCCGTCGGTACCGAAGCGCGCGTTGTAGTTGAGGAAGTCCTCCTTGTAGTACTCGGAGGCGAACTCGTTGGGCGGGCTGACGTGCGGCAGCAGGCCCATGAGCAGGTTGTAGTGCGAGGGGCCCGTCCAGCTCGCGTAGCTCCAGCGCCGCTCGACCTTGCCGCCGGTGATCTTCGTGATGTTCTTCGGCTCGGCCGCCATGAACGAGTCGTAACGGCAGCTGTCGAGGGTGATGACGATGTAGTTGTTCCTGGCCTTCGGCGCCGGCCGGGCGCCGGGGCCGCCGAGCGGCCGCGGTCCGCCGGCCGGACGCGCCGGCGGCTTCGGCTCCGGCTTGCCGCCGAACAGCTTGTCGAGGATGCCCATCGCTTGTGCTCCTGCTGGATCGGGGGGGGCCTGGCCTCAGACCGCGGCCTTGCTCGCCATGGCCTTGATCAGGATGTCGGCCACCTCGGGCCGCGTGAACTCCACCGGCGGGCGGATGCCGTTGGTGAGCATCTCGCGCACCTTCGTGCCGCTGAGGAAGACCTTCTCGTCGTTGCCGCGCGCCGCCGACGTCTTGTCGGACGCCATCGCGCCGGCGCGCTTGTCCCAGAAGGTGTGCTCGAAGAGCAGCGGGGCGATGCCGAGTTCGGCCGCGTCGAAGCTCGTCACGTAGGTCTGCGCGTCGTAGGTGCCGTAGTAGCTGCCCACGCCCGCGTGGTCGCGGCCGACGATGAAGTGCGTGCAGCCGTAGTTCTTGCGGATGAGCGCGTGGAACAGCGCCTCGCGCGGCCCGGCGTAGCGCATCGCCTGCGGGTAGACGGCCAGGGCCACGCGCGCCTTGGGGTAGTAATCCTTCAGCAGCGCCTCGTAGCACTCCATGCGCACCTTGGCCGGCACGTCGTCGCTCTTCGTCTCGCCCACGAGCGGGTGGATCAGCAGGCCGTCGACGATCTCCAGAGCGCACTTGGTGAGATACTCGTGCGCCCGGTGGATCGGGTTGCGCGTCTGGAAGGCCACGATCGTCTTCCAGCCCTTGGCCTTGAACAGCACGCGCGTCTCGCGCGGCGTGAGGCGGTACTCGTCGGCGAAGCCGTGCTGCGGCATGTCGAGCAGCCAGATCGGGCCGGCCAGGTAATGGCTGCCGATCGAGTCGAGGTACTGCACGCCGGGGTGGGCCTTGTCGGTCGTGCCCAGGCAGCCCTGCGCCTCTTCGTTCTTGTCGAAGGCGTAGACCTCCTGCAGTTCGAGCAGGCCGAGCAGGCGCCCGCTCTCGTCATGCAGCGCGAGGTCGGTGCCGACCTTCGGCAGCTTGTCGCCCTTGGCCGAGAGCGTCACGGGCAGCGGCCAGAGCACGCCGTTCGCGAGGCGCGAGTGCTTCACGACCGAGCCCAGGTCGGCGCTGCCCATGAAGCCCTCGAGCGGGCTCATGGCGCCGATGGCGAGCATCTCGAGGTCGGCCAGCTCGCGCGCGTTGAGCGCCAGCCGGGGCGCCGACTTGGCGCGCGCGAGCAGCGCGTCGCGCGCGGCGCCCGTCGCGAGGCGATTGATCAGTCGTCCACCGTGTGCAGGAATCATCGAGGCCTTTCTCAGAGGTAACCGAGGTTGTGGAGCTTGCGGCGGATCTCCGCGATCTCCTCGTTGCTGAAGTTCTCGCGCAGCCCGGCTTCGGGCTCGTTGCGGGTCTGCGGGCGGTCGCCGACCAGGTCGCGCAGCACGAACACGATGAAGTCCGTGGGCGAGCTGAACCCCGACTCGCTGATCACCTGCTGGATGCGCTCGTAGAGCGGCCGCGGGATCTTCACGGTGACTTTGGGGTCCGGCATGGTGGACCTCTCGGGTCGGGGGGCGGGGGGCTCGGAGCCCTCGGCGCAGGCGCCGCGGGCTCTCAGAAGCTGTGGATCGGCTGGGGACAGGCTCCGGCTGGAGCCGAATAAGGCTCCAATCGGAGTGCGATTGGAGCCTCGCACCTTAACCGATCGCACGCCGAGCGCAAGCCCCGCGGCAGCCGAAAAGCGCCCGTCGGCCTGCCGCGCCCCGCCGCCGGATGCTCAAATCGGGGGGCGACCCAGCGCTCGCCCACCCCGGCTGCGTAGGGTGCCCCTTCCTTCCACGACCGCCTTTCCCACGACCGCCCCGCCCCGGAGCACGAAGCCCATGACCTTCTCACTGCGCCCCCTGGCCCTCGTCCTCGCGTTGTTTGGCGCTGCCGGTTGCGGTACGCCCTCGGGGGCCGATCAGGCCCAGGCCGCGCAGGACGCGCTCGCGGCCGGCAAGTACGCCGACGCGCTCGCGGCGGCCGAAGCCGGGCTGGCGACCGAAGAGTCGAAGGCCGACAAGGCGCTGGCCTTCCGCCTCGAGCGCGCGCGCGTCGACGCCTGCGCGGGTCTGGGCGACGCGCAGGCCGTGCTGACGCACATCACCACGCTCGGCAGGAACTATCCGGCGCAGGTCTCGGCCGAGCTGTACGCGCGCCTCGGCAACTCGCTCATGGACGCCCAGCAGCCCATCGGCGCGCTCGAAGTCGTCGACGCCGGCCGCAAGAAGTACCCCGAGGCCGAGGCGGCCTTCGACGAACTGATCGCCACGCTCAAGGATCGCGCCGCGGCCGGCGACAACGAGCTGCTCGACCGCCTCAAGTCGATGGGCTACACCTGATCGGGACGCGCGCCGCCACGCGCGCGCCTCAGCGCAGCACCCACCACAGCGCCGCCGCCGCGGCAAGCGCGAGCAGCGCCCAGAGCCCGGCGCGTGGCGGCGGCGCGCGCTCGAGGACCTGCTGCGCGGCCGAGGCCGCCTCGACCCACTCGCCCGGCGTGACGAGCCCCTCGACGAGCAGCCGCTCGACCAGCGGCCGACCCGGCGCCTGCGCGCCCTGCCGCCGCAGCCGGCGCGCCGCCGCGCGCCCGATGCGCCCGTCGCGCACGAGCACCGCCAGCACCCGGTGCGCGTCGGGTTGCGGCGCGCCGTCCACGACGAACAGCATGTCGACCTCGCCCGCGATCAGGTGGCTGCCGGACGGCAGCTCGCGCGGGCCGGCCACGCGCTGCAGCCCCAGGCGCGTGCCGTTCGTGCTCCCCAGGTCGCGCAGCAGGTAGCGGGCGCCGTCCCAGTGGATCTCGGCGTGGTGGGCCGAGACCGAGGGGTGTTCGACGGGCACGTCGTTGTCGCGGGCGCGGCACGATGTTCGAGCTGCACGAACAGCCGCGCCGGCGGCGCGGGCGCGCGCGCGGCGCGGGGCGGCGTTCCGACGTCGGGCCGGCCGACCACGATCGTGCTCGCGGCGCGCTCGTCCACGACGCGCACGTCGAGCACCGTCGCGCCCAGCAGGATCTGGCTGTCGTCGTGCAGCGGCCAGCAGTCGTTGCGGCGCAGCGTCGGCCCGGCCGCGACGATCGAGCCGTTGGTGCTGCCGAGGTCGACGTAGCGCCAGTTGCCCTCGACGAACTCGATGCGCCCGTGGTGCCCCGAGACCAGCTCGTCGTCGATGACGATGTCGTTGTCGGGCAGCCGGCCCACGCGCAGCGTGCGCACCAGCGGCACCTCCGCCAGCAGGCGGTGGTCGCGGATCACGCGCACGTGCGCCTCGCCCGTCGGACGTGGGCTGTCGGTCTCAGTCACCGTCGCGCATCTCGGCCGGAGAGTCGGCGTCGACGAGGCGCGGATCGGGCGCGGCCCGGCCGACCGAATGATGATAGATGACCTGCCGGGCGCCGCCCAGCAGCCCGAGCGCGCGGTGCACGTCGTCGTCGTAGAAGGCGCCGATGCCGGTCGCCTGCAGGCCGCGCGCCTCGGCCGCCAGATACAGACCCTGCCCGATCAGGCCGGCCTCGACGTGGGCGTGCCGGTAGCCGCGGTTGCCGAAGACCGACAGCGCGCGGTCGAAGTCGGCCACCATGCTGAAGGCGGCGATCGCGTGGCCCGCCAGCTCCTGCCCGAGCGAGAGCCCGGCGGCGAGCGAGCGCACGTCGCCCGCGCGCACGAGCGTCAGCGCGTGCTCGTCGGGCAGGTACAGCCAGCAGCCGGGCGGCAGCTCGTCGACGCGGTGCGCGTACACGTACAGCGCGACGAGCCGCGCCGGCGGGCGGCCACCGGTCGGCGGCGCCGTGCCGAGGAAGTCGCAGGGCGGCAGCGTGCAGGCCTCGCGCAGCAGACCGGCGAAACCGGCGAGGTCCGTGCGCGCCTCGGGCAGGTAGTCGATGGCCGAGCGCCGCCCGCGCGCGACTTCGGCGTGCTCGCGCGCGCCGGGCGTGCCCGGCGGCAAGGCCAGGTGCGCGGCGGCACCGGCCGACGTCGCGTCCGGTGAGGGCG
>CAZBBB010000050.1:0-15322 GCA_964490005.1 uncultured Phycisphaerales bacterium
CGCCGCTTCCTTGACGTATTCCCGGATCCCGTCGAGACTGCTGCGCGGCGCCGGTCTTCGAGGCCGGTGCAGGCCCATTCCGGAGGAATCGGCATGAAGGCGCGCGGCCGGCGGATGAGGGGGGGCAGGGTCGATTCGTCCGGGAAGGCTTCGAGGTTCCCGGAGGGTTCGAGGAGCGCCTGGTGCACATGCCGCAGTCCGGCGCCCGCTACGGGCGCGGGCTCGCGCCGGTCGAGTGGAGGACGCAGTCTGGCGCCGTCGTGCGCGGCCTGATCGTGGGCGAACCGAACGCCGATGTGCACGATCCGTCACATCCCTCCTATCCCGATGACACTCCTGTTCAGGATGCCGGCCGCGTGTTCTTCCTGAAGGCCCCGCTGGATGCAGGTACGAACGCGACGACCAACGCATGGGGCGAGGTCGTGCTCCTGGAGCCGAACTCGCTCGTGCCCGAGTGGCAAGTCTCCGACCCCAAGGAGCCCATGGATCCTCCGTCCGACTTCGGGCCGCAGCCCGGCGCGAAGTTCGGCGCGTGGATTGGAAGCGGCCAGTACAGCCCGCTGTTCGTTGCGAAGCAGGTGTTCATTTCTGCGCGAGAGCGCTCGCTCAAGAATCCTTCCGGGACGCCCTTGGGTCGCGTCGGTCAGGTGTACACATGTTTCGTGCCGCACTGATCGAGAACTTTGCGTCGGCGAGGTGGCGAACAGCCTGCGTTGGGTTTGGCAGGCACGTTGACCGGGCACGCTTGGTCGGTGCGACGGCGCTGACGATGGTGCTGACGATGTGCGCCGGAACGGGGCAAGCCCAAATCGAAGAACAGTTCGTCGTCCACACGTTTCAAAATGACCGAAGTTCCTATGCCGCGCTGAGATTCGACCGGCGGCTGAGGCTGCTCGGGGTGACGTCGTTCGCCGGGCTGGGCGGGGGAGTCGAGCTCCGCTCGGACATCGTCGTGGACGGCTCGGGGACGTACTCGATCGAGTACGACCCGCTGAACGCCAAGAAGGTCCTTCGAATGACGAGTGACGGAACGCTGCTCCCGGTGCCGATCCTGAGCCACAACCCCGTGGGGCTGACGGTGAACGCGTCGGGCGAGGTCTTCGCGCTGACGCGCGTCCCGCTGCTCGCGCCCGGGAAGATGTCCAAGCTCACGCCGGGTGGGTTGATTCTTTGGTCGACGTGGAAGGCTTCGGGTCTGTACGTGGGCAACTACCCCGAGTTCGCGGTGGTCACGGCGGACGGTGAGTTGTGGATCGCGGGAAGCAGCAAGCAGCTCTGTCCGGCCTGCGCCTGGCAACCGCTCCTCGTGCACGTCGATCAGACATCGGGATCGGTGCTCGACTCGCTCGAGCTGCCCTTCATCGATGGCGGCTTCACCGCGGTCTGGCATGCGGCCGGAGCGCCCGACGGCAGCCTGTGGATCGCGGAGCTGGGTCCCCCCGGCTCGGAACTGATGCTCGCGCGCGTGGACGACGGCATGCTCCTCGACACGTTTCCCGTCGATGCGGGCGGAACCAGCCTCGGGACGCAGATCCGGGTGGATGCCCTCGGACGCATCTGGATCATGGGCGAGACGAACACCACGCTGCGCGCCTTCGATCCCTCGACGGGAGCCGTTCTCGACGAGGTGAACGCCGGCGGCCTCGTCATCGGCTTCGCGCTCGGCCCGACCGGCGAGGAGGCGTTCGTCGCGTCGAACAGCACGACGGTGCCGCTGCTTCGTCGCCTCACGCGGGTCAATCTCGTGACCGGCGTGCGTTCGTCGGTGCCGCTGGACCCGCCTTGGGCCATGAGCGCGATCGGGTTCGGCGACCCGACCGGCTTCATCTTCGCCAACGTCGTCGACCAGCGCGGCGACAATGACGGAGACGGGGCCACGAACCGGGAGGAGACCTTGGCGGGGAGCAGCCCCTTCGACCCGCTCTCGCGGCCCGAGGGCCCCAAGGTCTACCTCTCGTTCGCGCAGTCGAACAACGCGATCATCCTGAAGATCGTCGATCAGGACGGACTGCTCGACCCCGTGGGCGGTCTCGACGCTTCCTCGATCGCCCTGACGCTCGGACCGTACGGAGACGTCTGGAACGTGCTGCTGCCCTTCCTGTCCTTCGTGCAGGTGAGCCCCGACCTCACGGAGGCGACGGCCGTGTTCGGGGCCTTGCCGATCGCGCAGGACAAGCAGTGGGAAGTCCTGGTGAGCGTCGCCGACCTCAGCGGCGCCGTCGGGTGGGACTGGCAGGTCACGCCGCCGGGCGAGCTGTAGCCGACGGCGGCCGCGCCTCACTCGTCGAGGAAGCGCCAGGCCGGGTTGACGTCCCAGCGCAGCGGCTCGTCGCTCAGCGCGAGGCGGACGAGTTCGATGGGCAGGCCGTTCTGGGCGAGGACGGCGTCGTGGAACTCGCGCTCGCTCCAGCCGCCCCGCTCGACGAGCTGGCGGTGCAGCGCGCGGAGCTGCAGGCCGCCGACCATGTACGCGCACTGGTAGAGCGGGCCGTAGTCGTCGCCGACGTAGCGGCGCACCTCGCTGGTGGCGCCGGCCCGCTCGTGCCCGACGCGCTCGACGAGCGTGTCGATCATCTGCTGCGGCGTCATCTCGCCCAGGTGGAACCTGAGCGAGACGAGGATGCGCGCGGCGCGGTGCGCGCGCCAGAAGAGCATGCCGATGCGGTCTTCCGGCGAGCGCGCCCAACCCAGCTCCCACAGGCGCAGTTCCCAGTACAGCGCCCAACCCTCGGTGAGGAAGGGCGTGCCGTAGGGCCGGCGGTGCACGTTGAACCGCGCCGCCTGGTAGCCCTGCAGGTGGTGGCCGGGGATGAGTTCGTGCGGCGTGACGATGCGCGTGAAGTGCTCGTTGTTGCCGCGCATGGTCATGAGCTTGGTGTCGAGGTCCATCACGGCGGTGGGGTAGGCGACGAGCATGTCCTGCCCGCCGTAGGCCGCGTAGGGCAGCGTGCGCTGGCCGCGCTCGTCGATCATGCGCACGCGCCAGGTGTCGCGGCACAGCGCGGGGATCGTGACGAGGTCGCGCGCGTCGAGGAAGGCGATCGCCTCGCGGCTCTGCGCGACGACGAGCGCGTCCTGCGCCCCGGGCGGCACGTGGCGCTCCTTGACCGCGGCGATCGCGGCCTTCCAGTCCTCGCCGTGGCCCAGCTCGGCGGCCGCGCGGCGCAGCTCGGCCTCGCACCACGAGAGTTCGCGCTCGCCGAGCGCGATGAGCTCTTCGGGCGTGTAGGCGATCCACTCGCCGCGCAGGTCGACGAGCAGCGCCTCCCGGCCGATGGGGTCGCCGACGAGCGGGTCCTCGTCCTCGCCCTTCAGGCCGGCGATCTCCTTGCGGTGCAGCTCGGCGTACTGCTCGAGCTGCGTGCGCACCTCGGCCAGCGGCGTGTCCGTCCACCACGAGAAGGCGGGGACGAAGGCCTCGTAGTGGCGCGCCCAGTCGTCGAGCGCCTCACGCAGCGCGTCGACCTCGCGCGCCACGCGCCGCGCGACGACGGCGCTCGGCACGGCGGGAGCCGGGGTCTCGGCCCCTTCGGCCTCCGGTTCAGGTTCGGCTTCGCCCGCGCCATCGTCGTCGGCGGGCGTCTCGTCGTCCTTGTCCTTCGGCTTCCTCTTGTGCGCCTTCGCGAGCGCCTCGCGCGTCTCCTTGATCTGCCGGGCGAGGGCGTCGAGCGTGCGCGCGGCCTGTTCGGGCTCGACCGGTGCCAGCTGCCAGCGGGCCTCCTCGAGGCCGATGATCGTCGCGGCGAAGGGCTTGCAGGGCGCCGTCTCCTCGTACTTGGCGCGCGTGGCGCCGCGCGCGAGCTGCTCGTGCTCGAGGTGACTCATGAGCAGCAGCCAGTCGACGGCGCCGGCGCGATCGAGCGCCGTGAGGTCGAGCGCGTCGAGTCGCTCGATCCAGGCGTTGGCGAGCGCCTCCTCGCGGTCGAGGCGCGCGGGCGAGGCGTCGATGTTCCAGAAGCGGCGCACGGAGGCCGCGTCGGCGGCGTGGGCCACGAGCAGCGCCGGCATCTCGCCGGACGAAGGCGCGCCGCGCGGCGGCGGCGCGGCCCCGTCGGCCTGCGGGGGGGGCATCAGGCAGGCGAGCGGCGTCGCGCACAGCGCGGCGGAAAAGCCGGCCGCGAGCAGCAGGCGCGCGGCGGCCCTCATGCGTCGCGCGCCTCGCGGACGAGCGCCTGGCGCACCGTGTCGGAGAAGCGCCACTGCGGCACGCCCTCCAGCCCGCGGTGCCCCACGCCGTCCTTGAGCACCTCGGCCAGCGCGCCGGGAGCGTCGGCGGCCTCCGGATGCGCCAGCACGTCCTTGCGCCAGAGCAGCATGTCGGCGCGCTGCCCGGCGACCAGCGTGCCCGTGTCGCTCTGGCCGATCTCGGCCGCCGCCAGCCCCGTGCCGCCGTGCCAGGCGCGCAGCGGCGACAGGCCGTCGCGCACGAGGTGCGCGATCTCCATGTAGTTGCGGCCGTGCATGCGCGGCAGCACCGGGTCGGTGCCCGCCAGGATCTTCAGCCCGCCGCTGGCCGCGAACTGCACGGCCTTGCGGTGCACTTCGGCGGCCTTGGCGACCTTCTCCATCACGAAGGGCGACAGGCCCTTGGCCCGCGGCAGCTCGTCGATGACCCACGAGGTCGGCGTGACGACGCAGCCCTTGCGGGCGGCCTGCTCGACCAGCTCCTCGTCCATGAAGGAGATGTGCTGGATGTCGTGCACGCCGTGCTCGATCGCCAGCGCGATGCCGTTGCGGCTGTGGGCGTGGGCCGCGACGCGCACGCCGCGCGCCTCGGCCTCGTCGACGATCGCGGCGATCTCCTCGCCGGTGAAGTCACGGTGCTCGAGCGCGTCGCCGGGCGAGGCGATGCCGGGGCTCGAGCAGATCTTGATCAGGTCGGCGCCGCAGGCCAGCACCTCGCGCACGCGCTTGCGGCACTCCCAGGGCCCGTCGACGATCGACGAGGGGCGCCCCGGCGCCTCGGGCCACAGGCGCGACAGCTCGTCGCGGCAGCGGTCGGCCGAGCGGAAGTCGGCGTGCCCGCCGGTCGTGCTCAGCATGCAGATCGCGACCTTCAGGCGCGGCCCGATCATCAGGCCCTCGTCGACGAGGCGCTTCATCGCCGCCGTGCCGCCGCCGATGTCGCGCATCGTCGTCACGCCGCCGTCGACCAGCGTCGCGTGCAGGATCTTCTCGACGTAGAGCAGCGCCGACCCGGTGAGCATCGTGTCCATGGCCGGGCGGTCGAGGCCGAGCACGGTGATGTGGCCGTGCGCGTCGACCAGGCCGGGCGTGGCGATCAGGCCGCTCGCGTCGACCTGGACGTGCCCGCTGCCGACCTTCAGCGCCGGGTCGTGCGGCCGCACCTGCGCGATGCGCCCGCCGTCGACGTGCACGTCGACCTCCGCGTGCACCGTGGCGGGGTCGCTTCCCGTCCCGTCGTAGAGTTTCTTGATCCGGCTCAGGATCAGCGTCATGTCGGAGGCCTCGGGTGGGGCGCCATGACGACCAGCAGCGTCAGCGGCGCGTCGGAGTCGTTGTGGACCGCGTGCTCGACGCCGGCCGGCGCGATCGCGACGCCGCCGGCGCCCAGCACGCGCCGCTCGCCGCCGATGTCGAAGCGCGCCTCGCCGTCGACGACCGAGTAGATCTTGTCGTTGGCGGCGTGCGCGTGGGCCGCCTGGCTCTGGCCGGGCAGCAGGCCGTAGAGGTCGCAGAACATCCGCGACGACTCGTGCAGGGCGGTCTTGGTCAGTTTGGCGGGGCCGAAGGCCGCCGCCGCGCGGGCGTCATGGAAGAAGGCGGGCATGGCCCGCGCAGGATACCGACTCGCTCAGCGCGCCGGGATCGCTTCGGCGATCACCTTGACCAGCTTCTTGGCGTTCTCCATCTGCGTGGGCGTCATCGAGCTGCCCACCGCGCCGCCGGCGATCGCGCCGACGATGGCGCCCTCGCCGCCGTGGTCGCCCATGTTCTTGCCGGCCGCCGCGCCGACGGCCGCGCCGGCCAGCGCGCCCGCCAGCATCGAGGTCTTGCTGTTGAGCGCCGCGTCGCCGCTGCCCATCCAGATCAGCTCGCCGGTGTCGACCGCGACCATCTTGGCCGTGAGCGAGAGCTCGTCGTCCTTCGTCGCGAGGTTGACGATCACCAGGCCCTGCACGTTGAGCACGTTGCCGATCGCGTTGCGGTCGGCGCTGCTCGTCAGGTCGCTGTTCTGCAGGTTGAGCTCGTCGACGGCCTTCTGCAGGTTGGCGCGCTCGACGACGGACCAGCCCTTGCGCAGAAACTCCATCTGGAAGCTGTCGACGATGGCCTGGCGCGTCTCGGGCTTGTAGCCGCCCTCCTTGCTGTCGACGATGGCGATGCGCCGGATGCCGGAGAGGTCGTAGCCGGGCGCCAGGAAGCTCTCGCCCTTGGTCGACGAGCAGGCGGCGAGGACGAGCAGCAGGGCGGGGGCGAGCAGCGAGCGGGCGGTCATCGGGCGTCTCCGGGAGGGGGCCGGGGAGGACTCCCGACCGTCGGCGGGCCATCGTCGTCCCTCGGGCCGGCCGGCACAAGCCGGGCGCGTGCGGCGCAAGCATGGCGCCCGCGGCGGCTTTCTGCGCGGCCGCGCGCAGGGTATGACGGTCGCCCGATGGAGCCCTCCGAGTACGCGCGCATCGCCGAGGTCGAGGAGGCGCACTTTTGGTACCGCGGGCTGCGTGCCGCGGTGCTCGGAGCGCTCGCGCGCCGCCTGCCGCCGCCGCCCGCCGGCGGCCGGCGACTGCTCGACGCGGGCTGCGGCCCGGGCGGACTCGCGCGCCGCCTGGCGCGTTTCGGGCGGGTGGTCGGCGTCGACCTGAGCGAGCAGGCGCTCGCGTTGTGCGGGCGGCCGGAGGCCCTGCCGCCGCCCGCGCGCGTGCGCGCCGGCGTGCAGGCGCTGCCCTTTCCCGACCGCAGCTTCGACGCCGCGGTCAGCACCGACGTGCTCTACCACCGCGCCGTGGCCGACGACGGCGCGGCGCTGGCCGAGATCGCGCGCGTCTGCCGCCCCGGCGCGCTCGTCGTGCTCAACCTGCCGGCGCACGAGGCGCTGCGCGGCGCGCACGACGTCGTCGTGCACACCGCGCGCCGCTACGCGCGCGCCGACGTCGAGCGCCTCGCGCGGCGGGCCGGCCTGTCGGTGGAGTCGCTCGTCGGGTTCAACGCGGCGCTGCTGCCGGTGGCCTGGGTGGCGCGACGGCTGCAGGCGCGGGCGAGCGCGCCGCCACGCTCCGACCTCGCGCTGCCGCCCGCGCCGCTGAACGCGGCGCTCTCGGCCTGGATGGCTGTCGAGGCGGGCGCGACAGCGCGCGGCTGGACGCCCTTCGGGCTGTCGCTGTTCGCCGTCCTGCGCCGGCCCTGACGTGTGGTCGGGCGGGCCTCCTTGCCGATAGGATTCCCCGTCCGTCCGTTCCTCGTGCCTTCCGCTCCCGGTGCCGCGCGATGTCGTCCGCCCCTTCGTCGGGCCTCTCGATCTTCTTCCCCGCCTACAACGACTGGGGGACGATGGGTTCGCTCGTGCTGCTCGCGGCGCGCGTGGCGCGCGAGCTGACCGACGACTTCGAGATCATCGTCGTCAACGACGCCAGCCCCGACCACGTCGGCGAGATCCTGGCCGAGCTGCAGGCGCACGTGCCGCAGTTGCGCGTCGTGACGCACCCGGCCAACCGCGGCTACGGCGGCGCGCTGCGCTCGGGCTTCGCCGCCGCCCGCAAGGAGTGGGTCTTCTACACCGACGGCGACGCGCAGTACGACGTGCGCGAGCTGGCGCTGCTCTGGCGGGCGCGGGCGGGCGCCGACCTCGTCAACGGGTTCAAGATCGAGCGCCACGACCCGCTGCACCGCATCGTCATCGGCAAGGTCTACCACTGGTGCGTGAAGCTGGCCTTCGGCCTGGCGATCCGCGACGTCGACTGCGACTTCCGGCTCATGCGCCGCGAGGTCTTCGAGCGCATCGAGCTCACGCGCGACACGGGCCTGATCTGCGTCGAGCTGGTCACGAAGGTCGAGAAGAACGGCTACCGCGTCGCGCAGGTGCCGGTGCACCACAGCCACCGCGCGCACGGCCGCAGCCAGTTCTTCAACCTGCCGCGGCTCTGGCAGGTGGCGACCGGCATGGGCCGGCTGTGGTGGGAGCTGCGCGTGCAGGGCCGCGTGACGCGCGCCGGAGCGCCGGCGCGCCGCGCCGCGGGCGCCGCGTGAGCGAGCCGCGGCTGCCGGTTCCCGACGAGATCGGCGAGGCCTTCGCCGGCAAGCGCGTGCTCGTCACGGGCGGCCTGGGTTTCATCGGCAGCAACGTGGCGCGCGCCCTGGTGCCGCTCGGCGCGCAGGTCACGCTCATGGACTCGATGATCGACGGCTACGGCGGCAACGCCTTCAACGTCGCCGACCTCGAGGGCAAGGTGCGCGTCAACATCGCCGACGTGCGCGATCGCGCCGCGATGGACCACCTCGTCAAGCGGCAGGACTTCCTGTTCAACCTCGCGGGGCAGGTCAGCCACATCGATTCGCTGCGCGACCCCTTCACCGACCTCGACATCAACTGCCGCAGCCAGCTCTCGATCCTGGAGAGCTGCCGGCACAACAACCGCGACGTGAAGATCGTGTTCGCGTCCTCGCGGCAGATCTACGGGCGGCCGCTCACCGACCCGGTCGACGAGACGCATCCGGTGCGGCCGATCGACGTCAACGGCATCAACAAGGCCGCCGGCGAGAGCTACCACTTCCTGTACCACGACGTGTACGGCATCCGCTCGGTCTCGCTGCGGCTGACGAACACCTACGGGCGCGGACAGCTCGTGCGGCACGATCGGCAGGGCTTCATCGGCTGGTTCGTGCGGCGCGCGGTCGAGGGCCAGCCGATCCAGCTCTACGGCGACGGCAGCCAGCGCCGCGACCTCAACCACGTCGACGACGTCGTGCAGGCCATGCTGCTGGCCGGCGCGACGACGGGCACGCGCGGCAAGGTCTACAACCTCGCGGGCAACGAGAGCCACTCGCTGGCCGAGATCGCGTCGCTGCTGGTGCGGCTCGCCGGCCGCGGTTCGGTGACGCACGTGCCCTGGCCGCCCGACAAGGCGCCGATCGACATCGGCAGCTTCCGCGGCAGCCACGCGCTCATCACGCGCGACCTCGGCTGGCGGCCGACCGTCGAGCTGGCCGACGGCCTGCGGCGCACGGTGCGGCACTACGCCGAGCACCTCGCGCAGTACCTCGACTGAGCGCGGAGATGCGGCCCTTCCACGACCTGCACGCCGGCTTCCGCGCCCAGGAGCAGGCGCTGCTCGACGCGGTGCGGCGCGTGCTCGACGGGGGGCACTACATCCTGGGGCCCGAGGTGGCGGCCTTCGAGGCCGAGTTCGCCGCCTGGGTCGGGGCGCGGCGCGCGGTCGGCGTGGGCTCGGCGACGGAGGGCCTGCAGGTCGCGCTGCTGGCGCTCGACGTGCGCCCGGGCGACGAGGTCGTCGTGCCGGCGCTCACCGCGGCGCCGACGGTCATGGCGGTGCTGGCGGTCGGGGCCGTGCCGGTGCTGGCCGACGTCGACGCCGACACGTACGTGATGGATCCGGCGTCGCTGCGCGCCGCCCTCTCGCCGCGCACGCGGGTCGTGATCCCCGTGCACCTCTACGGGCAGTGCGCCGACATGGACGCGCTCGCGGAGGTGCTCGAGGGGCGCGGCGTGGCCGTGCTCGAGGACTGCGCCCAGGCGCACGGCGCCACCGACCACGGCCGGCGCGCCGGAACGCTCGGCGCGCTGGCGGTCTTCAGCTTCTATCCGACCAAGAACCTCGGCGCCTTCGGCGACGCCGGCGCGATCACGGCCGGCGACGCCGCGCTGGCCGAGCGCTGCCTGCGCCTGCGGAACTACGGCGCGGTCGAGGACTACGACTTCGCCGAGCCGGGCCTCAACGCGCGGCTCGACGAGCTGCAGGCGGCCCTGCTGCGCGTGCGGCTGCGCGCGGTCGACGCGAACAACGCCGCGCGCGCGCGCCACGCCGAGCGCTACCTGCGCGCGCTGCGGCGCGCGCCGCTGACGCTGCCCGCCGTGCGGCCCGGCGCCGGCCACGTCTGGCACCAGTTCGTGGTGCGCTGCGGCAGCGGCGCCGAGCGCGCCGCGCTGGCGGCGCACCTGGCGGCGGCCGGACTGCGCACGCTGGTCCACTACGCGCGCCCGCTGCACCGCATGGCGGCGCTGCAGGGCCGCGCCCGCTGGGTCGAGGCGCCCGTGCGTGCCGAGCGCGCCGCGGAGCGGATCCTCTCGCTGCCGATCTACCCCGAGATGAGCGCCCAGCACCAGGACGAAGTCATCGCCGCGGTCGACGCCTGGCGGCCCTGAGCGCCGCGCGCCACGCGCGCGACATGTCCGCGCGGCGTCCGCCATGGCAGACTGGGGCCCCGCCGGCGCGCGCTCGCCGCCCTCTCCGTCCACGCTTCCGCAGGAGTCCTGCCATGTTCCGAGCCCCGATCCTCGCCCTCGGCGCCGTGCTGCTGCTCGGCGCGCCCGCCTTCGGCGCGTTCGACGACGAGGCCGCCGCCGCCGCGCCGCGGATGGTCAAGCTCAAGATCCGCGCGGACACCTCGGGCGAGCCGCGGCCGATGAATCCGCTGGGCCCCACGCCGCGCAACTTCCGCGGCGAGCTGCTGCGCCTGCGCCAGCTCGCGGCCGACCCGGCCGTCGCCGCCGTGCAGCTCGATCTCGACGGCATCCCCAACTGGGCCGACAGCCTCGAGCTGCTCGACGAGCTGCGCGCGGTCAAGGCCGCCGGCAAGAAGATCGTCTGCTACGCCGAGACGCTCACGCAGCGCGACCTGCTGTTCGCCTCGCTGGCCGAGCTGCTCGTCGTGCCGCCCAGCGGCATGATCGCGCTCGAGGGGCTGCAGGCCGAGCTGTACTACCTGGCCGACCTGCTCGCCAAGATCGACGTGAAGGTCGAGGTGCTGCACGTCGGCGAGTTCAAGACGGCCTACGAGGACCTGGCCCTGCCCGCCATGAGCGACGCGCAGCGCGAGGTCATCGGGTCGATCCTCGACGAGCTGTGGGGGCAGATGCTCGACACGATCTCGACCCAGCGCGGCCGCCCGCGCGCCGACATCGAGCGGCTCTTCGACGCGATCTTCGTGCCGCCCGCGCTGGCCGCGCAGTCGGGCCTGATCGACGCCGTGGCCTACGAGGACGAGTTCGAGGCGCGCGTCGCGGCCCTGCTCGGCGCCGAGCCCGAAGTGGTGAAGAACTACGGTGACGAGGACGCCGAGGACCTCGAGAAGATGCTGGCCAGCCCCTTCGCGGCCTTCTCGCTGCTGCCCAAGCTGCTCAATCCGCCCAAGCGCGAGGCGCCGCAGGTCCCGCACGTCGCGATCGTGTACGCGACCGGCCCGATCGACAGCGGCAAGAGCAAGGCCGGCTTCGACGGCAAGATCGCGTCGATGGGCAGCGAGACGATCGTCGCCGCGCTCGACGAGGCGCGCGAGGACGACAACGCCAAGGCCGTCGTGCTGCGCGTCAACAGTCCGGGCGGCTCGGCGCTCGCGAGCGACATGATCTGGCGCGCCGTGCAGCGAGTGAAGGCGGTCAAGCCGGTCGTCGTCTCGATGGGGGCCGTCGCCGGCTCGGGCGGCTACTGGATCTCGATGGGGGCGACGGCCATCGTCGCGCAGCCGAGCACGCTCACCGGCTCGATCGGCGTCGTCTCGATGCTGCCCGACCTGAGCACGGCGCTGCACGATCTCGGCATCAACGTCGAGGTCGTCGCGCGCGGGCCGCACGGCGACAGCCTCTCGCTGATGAAGCACGGTCCGACCGACACGCTGCGCCGGGTGCTCAACGGCTTCATGAACTCGGTCTACCGCGAGTTCCTCGACAAGGTCGCGAGCGGCCGCAAGCTCGCGCTGGCCGACGTCGAAGGGCTCGCGCGCGGCCGGGTCTGGACCGGCCGCCAGGCCGAGGCCAACGGGCTGGTCGACGAACTCGGCGGGCTGCAGGACGCCATCGATCTGGCCGCCGTGCTCGGCGGCGTGGAGTCCGGCGCGCCCGTGGCCGAGTACCCCGAGCCGCCCAACCTGATGGAGGCGCTCGAGGAGGCCTTCGAGGGCCTGGCGACGACGGGCGCGCGCGGCGCGTTCCCGAGCGACGCGCTGGCAGGCCTGGTCGGCCGCCTCCCGGCGCTCGCCGGTCTGCTGCCGCTCGTCGATTCCGCGCTCCGTGACGTCTCCGCCCTGCATCCCGGTCGCGTCCAGGCCGTGATGCCCTTCGCGGTCGAGGTGCGCTGAGCGAGACGCGGTCCGCGCCGGAGCCGGTCGCGCGCCTCGAGCGGCTGCTGCTCGCGGCGCTGCTGCTGCTGGCGGTCTGGCCGCGGCTGGCCGACCTGACGGCGCCCTGGGCCGACCGGGGCTGGCAGCAGATCGGCAGCGTGCTGGCCGCCGAGGGGCGCAACTACGTCGAGCAGGGCTGGTGGGCGCTGCGCTTCGCTCCGGCGCTCGACGTGACGCCGCCGGCCGACGGGCAGTGGGACTTCTACATGCACCACCCGGCGGGCCTGCCGCTGCTGGTGTCGGCGAGCTTCGCGGTGTTCGGCGTGAGCGAGTGGGCCGCGCGCCTGCTCGCGATCGCGGCCTCGCTGCTGGCGATCCCGGTGCTGTGGGCCTTCACGCGCCGGCTGCACGGCGCGCGCGCGGCGCTCGTCGCGGCCGCGCTCGCCGCCGTGCTGCCGGTCACGGCGTACTACGGTTCGCTGGTTGACGACGTCGGGCCGGTGCTGACGCTGTTCCTGACGGCGGCCTTCGCGCTCTACGCGCGGCTGCTCGACCGGCCCTCGGGCCCGACCTTCGGCGCGCTGCTCGCGGCGCTCGCGGCCGCCGGCGCGATCAACTGGCAGGGCGTGGAGGTCGCCGGCGTGCTCGGCCTGCACGCCTGGTGGACGGGGAGCCGGCGCCGGGCCGCCGCGCTGTTCGGCGTGGCGCTGGCGCTGCCGGCGCTGCACCTGGCGCACGTCGCCTGGGCCATGGGTTCGGTCGCGGCCGACGGCTCGACCGGCAACCTCCTGCACGCCTTCCTGTTCCGCTCGCTCGGCGGGGCCGAGAAGCTCGGCGGCCTGCAGGCCACGCTCGGCCTGCTGGGGCTGCGGCTGCTGCGGCTGTACACGGTGCCCGTCCTGCTGCTCGCGCTGTACGCGCTGCTGCGCCGCCGGCTCGGCCGGCGGCCGGGGCTGACGCTGCTCGCGATCGGCTTCGCGGTGGTCGACATCGCGGTGTTCCTCGAGGGCGCGACGCGCCACGACTACTGGCTCACGACGCTCGTGCCGGGCCTGCTGCCGGTCGCGGCGGCCGGACTGGGCGACCTCGGCGGGCTCGTCGCGCGCGGCCGGCCGGCGCGCGCCACGGCGCTGCTGCTGTTCGGCACGCTCGCCGTCGGCGGCTGGGGCGCCCTGCGCACGCAGCAGCTGTGGGCGCTCGCGGGCGGCGAGCGCTCGCGCGACGTCGGCGAGTTCGTCCGGGCGCGCTTCCGCCCCGGCGACCTGGTGTTCACCTGCGAGGAGGCCACGCCCGCGATCCGCTACTACGCGCGGCGCGAACTGCGCGGCGGGATCGACGACCGCACGCTGCGGCTGCTCGCCCGCGACCCGACGCTGCGCCGCGGCGTCTACTTCATGCTGCTGCAGCGCCCGGTGCACGAGCACGAGCACGCCGAGCTGCAGGCGCTGCTCTCCGAGCACTACCACGACCGGCCCGGACGCCTCCCGGACGGCAGCGTGGTGCACGTCTACAACCTCGGGCGGCCGCGCGCCGAGGCGCTCGCGCCGCGCTGAGCGACGCGGGGGCGCGCGCCGCGCTACTCGTGGCGCAGCGCCTCGATCGGCTCCATCGCCGCCGCCTGGCGCGCGGGGTACAGGCCGAAGACCACGCCCGTGAGGCACGAGACGCCGAAGGCCAGCAGGACGGCGCCGGGCGTGACGACCGCGTCCCAGGCGGTCGCCGAGCGCAGCAGCCACGAGCCGGCGACCCCCAGGCCGATGCCCAGCAGGCCCCCGAGGCCCGAGAGCGTGACGGTCTCGACCAGGAACTGCAGCGTGATGTCGCGCCCGCTCGCGCCGAGCGCGCGCCGGATGCCGATCTCGCGCGTCCGTTCGGTGATCGAGGCCAGCATGATGTTCAGGATGCCGATGCCGCCGACGAGCAGCGAGACGCCCGCCACGATCGGCAGCACGATGTCGAACACGCGCTGCGTGCGCTGCCGGCTGGCGAGCAGCTCGAGCGGCACCGTGACCTCGTAGTCCTTCTTGGCGTGGAAGCGGTCGAGGATCGCCTGCACGCCGCGCGCCGCGTGCACGACGTTCTCGTCGGAATCGACGACGCACAGGATCTGGTGCAGCTCGACGCGCGAGGACTCGAAGCTGCCGGCGCGCCGCGTCACGCTCGTGAGGCCGAAGCGGTCGATCACCGTGCGGTAGGGGATGTAGACCTCGAGCGCGCGGTCGTCGATGCCGAGCGCGGCGCGGTGCGGGCTCTGGAACTCGGCGTCGTCGAGCACGCCCACGACCCGGAAGTACACGTCGCCGACCTTGAGGTCGAGCTTGAGCGGGTCGCCGAGGTAGCGCGCCTCGCGCAGCAGCTCGCTGCGCACGACGCAGACGCGCGCGCGCTCGGCGTCGTCGGCCTGCGTGAAGGCGCGCCCCAGCCAGGGCCGCAGCTTGAGCGCCTCGAAGTACTCGGGCGTCACGCCGCGCACCTTGGCCTCGATGCGGCGGCTCTTGAACCACAGCCACTGCTCGACGTCGTGCACCGGCAGCACCTGCTCGATCATCGGCAGCGTCTCGTCGATCTGCGTCTG
Source organism: uncultured Phycisphaerales bacterium (assembly GCA_964490005.1). Lineage (GTDB taxonomy): Bacteria > Planctomycetota > B15-G4 > B15-G4 > B15-G4 > CAZBBB01. Next base: position 14,828 of record CAZBBB010000050.1, read on the forward strand.
GTCGTCGAAGGTCAGGCCGTAGCGCAGGGTCCAGCTCGAGCCGCCGGTCTGCACCTTCTGGTCGTCGGGCGGCTTGCGCGCGTTGATGATGATGTTGCGGATGCCCAGCTCGTTGATCTGCGAGAGGATCGCGCGGCGCGCGCCCTCGCCCGTCGAGACCATCGACAGCACCGAGGCCACGCCGAAGATGATGCCCAGCATCGTGAGCAGCGAGCGCAGCTTGTGACGCCCGAGGTTGCGCAGCGCCTCCCGGACCAGTTCGCTCACGGGGCGCTCCCCGCGCCGGCCGGGACGGCGCGCCGCGCGGCCCCCTCGTCCGACACGATCCGGCCGTCCCGGAGCGAGACGCGGCGCGGCGCGGCGGCGGCGATGGCCGGGTCGTGCGTGATGAGCAGCACGGTGCGGCCCGAGCGGTGCAGCTCGCCGATCATGCCCATGATCTCGGCGCTCGTGACCGAGTCGAGGTTGCCGGTCGGCTCGTCGGCCAGCAGCACG
>CAZBBB010000050.1:15332-20056 GCA_964490005.1 uncultured Phycisphaerales bacterium
CGCCGCGCGCTGGCGCTCGCCGCCCGAGAGCATCGCGGGCAGGTGGTCGCCGCGCGCGCCCAGGCCGACCTTCTCGATGAGCGCGCGCGCCCGGGCGGCGCGCTCGGCGCGCGGCACGCGCCCGTAGAACAGCGGCAGCTCGACGTTCTCCTGCACGCTCAGGTGCGTCACGAGGTGGAAGGACTGGAACACGAAGCCGATGCGCGTGTTGCGCACGCGCGAAAGGCGCAGGTCGTCGAAGCCGGCGACGTCCTCGCCCTCGATCAGGTAGCGGCCGCGCGTCGGCACGTCGAGGCAGCCGAGGATGTTGAGCAGGGTCGACTTGCCCGAGCCCGAGGGGCCGATGATGGCGACGTACTCGCCCTCCTCGACGGTGAGGTTCACGTCGAGCAGCACGCGCAGCGGCCGCTCGGGCGTGCCGTAGTCCTTCTCGACGCCCTGCAGGCTCAGGATGGGGCGCACGGGCTCAGACCGAGGCCGAGGCCGTCGCCGTCGCCGGGCCCGTCCCGCCGCCCTCGCCTTCGCCCGCGTCCTCTCCCGCGCCGGGCTCCTCCGCGCCGGGGTCCGCGCCGCCGCCCGCGTCGGAGGGCAGGCGCGGGTTGTAGAGCAGCACGCGCTCGCCCTCGGTCAGGCCCGTGAGGATCTCGACGTAGTTCTCGTTCGCCGGCCCGATCGTCACCTCGCGCCGCTGCGGGCGACCGTCGGCGCCCGCGACCCAGCACAGCTGCCGGCCCTCCTCCTGGAAGACGCACTGCAGCGGCACGCTGAGCACGTTCGGCCGCGTGTCGACGAAGATCTCGGCGCGGGCCGAGACGCCCGGCTTGAGCCGCAGCTCCTCTCCGCCCTGCAGCGTGATGTCGACGTCGAACTTCTTCACGTCCGAGTCGCGGCTCCAGCGGTCGCTGCTGCTGGTGACCGAGCCGATCTTGGTCACCGAGCCGTCGAGGATCACGCCGGGGTAGGTGTCCATCGACACCTTGACCGCCTGGCCGACCTGCACCTTGGTGACGTCGGCCTCGTGTACCTTGATCTTCACCTGCATCACGCGCAGGTCGGGCAGCGTGAACAACACCATGCTGCCCCAGATCTCGCCGCCCAGGCGGATCTCGTCGCGGGTCCAGGACTCGTTCGGGTCGCCGTACAGCACGATGCCGGGGCCGGGCGCGGTCACGGTCATCTTGGCGACCTCCGCGCGCAGCTCCTCGAGGTTCTTGCGCTGCTGCTGGAGCTGCTTGTCGCTCTTCTCGACCGCGACCTCCTTCTGGCGCAGCGTGCTGCCGGCGCGCAGCTCGGCGTTCTCGACCTCGCGCTCGCGGTCGGCCACGGCCGCCTGCTTCTCGGTCTTGGTCATGGGCAGCGTGTAGCGCTCGAACAGCTCGAGGTCGAGGCGCGCGCTCTCGAGCTGCACCTCGGCGCGTTCGAAGGCGATCTGGTCCTGCTCGAGCTGGCTGCGGTTGATGTAGTCCTGCTCGAACAGCTCCTGGCTGTCCTCGTACTTCTTGCGGGCGCGCGAGAAGTCCGTCTCGGCCTGCTTGATCGCGACGTCGAGCTTGCGGCGGTCGTTGGGCGCGTCGCCGTCGACGTAGCGCTCGATCTCGAGGCGCACCTTGTCGAGTTCGATGCGCGCCTTGGCGATGTTGGCGACGTTGTCGCCCCGCTGGATCTCCAGCTCGGTGCGCGCCGTCGCGAGGTTGGTCTCCGACTGCAGGATGTCGCTCTCGAGCTGCTCGATGCGGTCCTCGAGCTGGCTGGTGTCGAGGCGGGCGAGCAGCTCGCCCTGCTCGACCTGCTTGCCCTCCTCGATCAGGAAGGTGAGCTTGGCCGAGCTGTCGGTGTCGGTCGTGACCTTGGTGGCCTCCTTGGCCGCCAGCGAGCCGCTCTCGGTGAGCGTCACGACCAGGTCGCCGCGCGTCACGGTGTGCAGCAGCTGCTCGGGCGCGGCGCCGGCCGTCGCGGCCGGATCGTCGCCCAGCCGCGCCGCCGCGAGCGCCGCCAGCCCGACGGTCGCGAGCACGGCGATCCATCCTCCGGTCTTCATTCGATCCACGTTCCCTTCTCGTCGATGAACAGGATGCCGACGCTGCGCATCAGCGTGAGGCGGCCGATGAAGTGCGCCGCGCCGAGGTCGATGAGCGCGTTCTGCGCGTCGGTCAGCGACTGGCGCGCGTCGAGCAGGTCGCGGTTCTCGGCCTCGCCGTTCTCGTAACGGATCTGGGTGACCACGACGGCGCGGCGGTCCTGCTCGATCTGCTCGGTCTGCAGCACGATCTGGTCCTCGGTGCGCCGCAGCTGGCGGATCTGGTTGCGCACCTCGCGCTCGACGTTCTCGCGGGCCAGCTCCTCGTCGCGGCGCGCCTGGTCGAGCTCGATCCGCGAGGCGCGGTAGTCGTTGCGCTCGGACTGCCGGTCGACGGGCAGGCCCAGCGTGAGCCCGGCGCTCGCGACCCACTCGTCCGCCAGCGCGCTGCCGACGCTGCCGCCCGTCTCGCCGAAGCCGGCCGAGAGCGAGAGCGCCAGGTCGGGGCGCAGGCCGTCGCGCGCGATGGCCACGCCGCGCTCGGCGTCCTTGACGCGGTCGGCGACGGTGTGCAGGTCGAGGCGGTTGGCCAGCGCCACCGTGACCGCCGAGTCGGGGTCGAGCCGGATCGGCAGGAAGGGCGGGTCGGCGTCGACGATCGTGACGCGGGCCGAGCCGGGCAGCCCCAGCCGCACCTTGAAGGCGTCGAGGAACTGCGCGTTGTCGGCCTCGGCCTGCAGCAGCTCGCTCTCGGCGTTGATGAAGCGGCGCCGCGCGAGGAACACGTCCTCGTCCTGGTTGCGGTCGACCTTGCGCAGCGCGTCGGCCTTGTGGCGGTCGAACTCGGCGTCGGCCAGGTTCTGCCGCAGCACGACCAGCCGGCGCTGCTGGCGCACGAGGTTGAAGTAGTCGGCCGCGATCGAGATGGCGAAGTCCTCGCGGAACAGCTCGAAGTCGCGCACGGCGTAGACCATGTTGCGCTCGGCCTGCGTGAGCGACTCGTGGCTGACGAGGTTGCCCGCGCCGCGGAGCAGCGGCTGGCTCAGCGTGGCCGTGAGCCCCGAGGCCCACAGCGGGTCGTCGCTGCCGGGGGCGGCCGGGCCGCCGACGACGGCGCGCGAGAGGCTGCCCGTCAGGCCGACCGTGCCGCCTTCGGGCAGCACCTGGCTGACGCCCAGCGAGCCGGCCAGCGACGAGGCCGAGGCGCCGTGCTCCTCGTCGCCCCACAGGAAGGCGATCGTCGAGTCGAGCACCGGGCCGAACTGGTAGCGCGTGAGCGAGAGCGACAGTCCCGCGAGGTACAGGCCCTCGCCGCGCGACTGGAACTCGCGGCTCGTGCTGAAGGCGATGCCGAGCGCACCGGCCAGGTCGAGTTCGAGCGGCGCGGCGTCGGCCGGCGCGCCGGCTGCGGTCTGTTCGCCGGGCGTGCGCGTCCCGGTCGCGACATCCTCGTCGGCGTCGGCCTCGAGCGCGGGGCGCAGGGCGGTGCGCTCGCGGTCGCCGAGCACGCCCTGCTGCGTCCCGGACACGATCGGCAGCACCTCGGCGTCGGCCGCCGCGGCCCAGCTTTCGGCGCTGCGGCACGCGGCGCAGGCCAGCAAGGCCGCCGCCCACGCCGCTCTGCCGCTGCCTGCCCGCATGATGCTCCTCGCCGGCCGCCGGCCGCCTCTGCGGGCCGACGACGACCCCGAGTGTGCCCGGCAAAGGGCGGAATGTAACCGAAGCGGAGCGCGGGCTGTTGGCTCAGGTCCTCAGCGCGCGCGCCGCGATCCGGCGCTGCGGGGCGCCGGCCCGGCTCGGCGCGGCCGGTTCGGGCAGCTCGACGAGGCGTGCGCGCGCGCGTTCGGCGAGGCGGCTGGCCAGCGTGGCGTCCGCCGTGAAGACGATCACCTGCCGCTCGGTGCCGAAGCGCGCGAGCAGTTCGATGCCGCGCTGGGTGCGGGCCTCGTCCCAGCCGCCGAAGGGTTCGTCGAGCATCAGCGGCAGCCGCTCGGTGCCTTCGACGGCGCGGGCCAGCGCCAGGCGCAGCAGCAGGCCGGCCTGGTCGGCCAACCCGCCCGAGAGCGCCGCGCCCAGTTCGTGCCGCGTGCCGTCGGCGCGCTGCAGCCGCACGTTCGTGCGCCCGTCGCGGGCCGTCGCCAGCAGGTCGGTCCAGGCCCCGCCGGTGAGCGCCGTGAGCGCCGAGGCCGCCGCCGCGAGCGCCGGCGCCTGCCAGCGCGCGCGGTGCCGGCGGTCGGCCTCCTCGCACAGCGCCGACAGCAGCACGAGGCGGTCGTGCTCGTCGGCGACGGCGTCGCGCCGTTCCTGCAGGGCCGCGATCGCGCCCTCGACGTCGGCCAGCGGACGCTGCGCGGCGAGCGCGCGCTGCTCGTCGAGGCGGTTGGCCTGCTCTTCGCCGGCGCGGCGCAGCGCCTCGCGCAGCTCGGCGACGCGCACGACCAGCCGCTCGTACTCGTCTTTCGCGAGCTCGACCAGCAGGCCGGCCTCGCGCGCGGCGCGGGCCTCGGCGCCCCGCTCGGCCCAGTCGATGTGCTTCTCGCGCAGGGCGCGCTCGAGCGTGTCGGCCTCGGCGCGCCAGCCGCGCGCCTGCTCGAGCCAGTCGAGCCCGTCGGCCGCGTCGCGGCCGCCGTCGGCGAGCGCCGCCAGGCGCCGTTCGACGGCCGCGCGCTGCTGCTCGGCGCCGCGCGCCGCCTCGGCGGCCGTCTCG
>CAZBBB010000051.1:0-19564 GCA_964490005.1 uncultured Phycisphaerales bacterium
CGGCAGCGCCAGGCACAGCGCGCCGGCCCCGACGAGCAGCGCGGCCGGCCGGCTGCCGCGGCGCGCCTCGGCCCAGCGCCCGCCGAGCACCTGCCCCGCCGCGAGCGCCACGAGCACCACGCCGATGACGTTCGTCCAGACGATCTGGCTCTGGCCGAACCAGGGCGCGAGCAGCCGCACCGCGAGCAGCTCGACGATCATCACCGCCGCTCCCGTCGCCGCGGCGACGGCGAGCAGCAGGGCCGGGCTCACGGTTGCTTGTCCGGGATGTTCGGCTCGATCTCGGTGATCAACTGCGACGCCGGGTACAGACCGTAGAAGCCGTCCGAGTTGAAGAAGCGGTTCTCGAGCATCAGGCGCAGGTCGCGCACGTACTTGCGGCTGCTGCGCTCGCGGCCGTTGACGACGATCGACACGGGCTTGTCGAGGTCGACGAGCGCGTCGTTGAGATAGACCGACAGCTCGAGCACGTTCACCGTCTCGATGTGGATCGTGTTCGAGGCCTTGTCGATGCGCCCGGTCATGCGCGGGAAGTCCTTGTCGCCGGGACGCGCGTTGGCGCGCAGGCGCGGGTCTTCGGCCTTGAGCCAGCCGACCGACTGGTAGCTCGGGTCGGAGATGCCGTGGCGGACCTCGAGCGGCGCCAGGTCGCGGCGCCGCTCGGCCATCCACGCGGCGAGCTGCCCGAGCGCCTCGGCGCCGGGCGCGAGCGCCGACTCCTCGATCTCGAGCACGGTCACGGCGGCGTGGCTGGCGGTCAGCGCATCGGCGTCGATCTCCCGGCCGTCCGCCGCGCCGCGCACGTAGAGCAGCGCCCCGCCGTCGAGGTTGCTCCACAGGATCTCGGGACCGCCGATCTCGCCCGAGCGGTTCACGATGCCGGCGAACCACGAAGGAAAGCTCGTGCCGATGCGCAGCGCGTCGACGCCCGCCGCTCCCCAGCCGTCGAGGATCACGCGCGAGCGGTCGAAGCGCAGTTGCTCGAGCACGACGCGAAAGGCCGAGTACATCACGAAGGCCGCCTCGGGCGTCTGCCAGCTCCCCTGCGACTCGACGATCTTCGCCGAGCGACCGCTCCCCTCCTCGACGCCGAGCGGCACGACGATCAGGTAGGTCTCGGCGAGCGTGCCGTACGCGGCACCCGCCAGTTCGCGCACCTTGGCCTCGAGTTCGGCGTCCGCCAGCCCCAGCTCGGGCTTGAGCGCGAGGATCACCGGGGGCAGCGCGTCGCTCTTCCCGTAGCTGGCCGGGATCGAGAGCAGGCAGGCGACGCGCTCGTCGTCCTGGGCGTCCTTCGGGTCGTTGGCCAGCACGAAGGCGTGGCGCACGAAGCCCTTGCCCACCTGCCCCTTGAGCGTGCGGTCCTCGGGCTTGGCCAGCTCGAGCAGCAGCTCCCAGTCGCCGACGTACCGCAGCGGATCGTCGATCTTGGCCTTCTTGGCGGAAGCCGCCATCGCCTTGGCGAGGCCCTCGAGGGCCTCGGCCTGGGCCTTGCGGTCCTCGGCCCAGGGATCGAGCGCCGTGAACAGCGCCGTGGCGTCCTTGGCGCACTTGGCCAAGTCGCGCTCGGGAATGGTCGAACGCGGCAGTTCCTCGGCCGCCGGGCCCAGGCACATCAGAGGAAGCAGAAGGCGGGCGATCATGCGGCGAACTCCGGGTCGAGGACCCCGGCCCTCGCGGTCCGGGGACGGGTGCGAGTCTAACGGGGGCCGAGAGAAGGCTTCAACGCAAGCGGCCCGCGCGCGTGAGGCAACGCAGATGGAGACTGCGATCGCGCCGCGGATCCTCGTGCAGGACGGCCGCGAGCAGCGCGCGGGCGCGCGGCAGGTCCTCGCCGGACTCCACGCCGAGCAGCCGGGCCAGATTCTCGCGCGCATCCATGCCGTCGGGCAGCGTCTGCGCGCGCTCGAGCAGTTCCCGCGCCGCCGTCCGGTCGCCGGCCCCCCAGGCCGCCAGCGCCGCGTCGTTGAGCACGTCGGCGCGTCCCGGCCATGCCCGGGCCAGACGCGCGTAGTGCTCCCAACCGCGGCCGGCGAGCGACAGCGTGAGCGCGCGTTCGAGCTCGGCGCGCAGCAGGCCCGGTCGCCGCGCGAGCACCGCCTCGTAGGCGCGTTCGGCGAGTTCCCAGACGCGACGACGACCGAGGCGAGCGGCGAACTCGAGGAGCGGCTCGGCGTCGCCGTCGGCGTCGAGCGCGCGTTCGTGCCGCGTGCAGGCCTCGGCGTCGCGCCCCAGCCCTTCGAGCAGGCGCGCGTGCGCCCGCTCGAGTTCCGGTCGCCGACCCTCGGTCACGTGCGCGAGCTGCCGCTCGGCCTCGTCGCTGCGGTCGAGCTGCTCGAGCGCCCAGGAGCGGTGCCAGGCCAGGTCCGCGTCGACCGGCGCCTCGTCGCCGGCTGCGGCCAGCGCCTCGAGCAGCGCCAGGCGGCGCGCGGCCTGCGCCTGCTCGGGCAGCAGCGCCAGCAGTTCGGCGAGCAGCCGCGGCAGCTCCGCCTGCGCGCGCACGGCGCGCTCCCACGCCGCCAGCGCCTCGTCGAGCCGGCCGGCGCGCCCCAGTTCGCGCGCCAGATCGAGCTGCAGGTCGGCGCGCTCCGGTTGCGCCGCGGCGGCCCGCTCGGCCCACGGCACGGCGTCCGCGGACAGCGCCCGCGAGGCCAGGCGCGCACGCAGCTCCGCCGCGTAGGCCGTGCCGCGCGCCTCGTATTCGCGTTCGAGGTCGGACGCGAGAGTGGCGTCGTCGCCGAGCAGATCGCGGGCGTAGAACCACCACGCGCGCGCGTCCTGCGTGCCGTCGGCGACCTCGCCGGGCAGGTCGGCGAGCAGGTCGCGCGCGCGCGCGATCATCGTGCGCGCCAGGTCGTTTTCGAAACGACGTCCGCCGAGCATCGGCCGACCGCGTTCGATCTGCGCCCGCGCCGACCAGTAGCGCGCGACGCGGTCGGCCGGGTCGCGCTCGAGGAGCTGCTGCGCCTGCGCGAGCACCTCGTCCCAACGGCCCTGCTCGGCCGCGGCGCGCAACTCGTCGCCGGACGGCAGCGCCAGCGCGGCGAGCAGCAGCCAGCCGATCAGAGCCGGCCCTTCCCGACGTAGCGGACGACGCCGCGCCCGGCCTCGACGCGCCCCACGAGCCGCGGGCGCTCGCCGACCGAACGGAAGTGCGCCTGCATGCGCTCGACCGCGTCGGCCGCCACGATCACGAGCATGCCGAGCCCCATGTTGAAGGTGCGGTCCATCTCGTCGCGCTCGACCGGCCCGCGCCGCGCGATCTCCGCGAACAGGGGCGGCACCGTCCAGGCGTCGCGGTCGATCACCGCGTCCATCGACTCGGGCAGGACGCGGGGCACGTTGTCCGTGAAGCCGCCGCCGGTGATGTGCGCCAGCGCGTGCAGGTCGGCGTCGCCGAGCAGCCCGGAGAGCGCCGGCAGGTAGCAGCGGTGCACCGCGAGCAGGGCGTCGGCGAGGCTGCCCTCGATGCCCGGCAGCGTGTCGTCGGGCGAGAGGCCGGCGCGGTCGAAGAGCACCTTCTGCGCCAGCGAGTAGCCGTTGGTGTGCAGGCCCGAGCTGTGCAGCGCGAGGATCGCGTCGCCGGCGCGCACGCGCGCCGCGCCGAGGATCGCGCCGCGATCGACCCAGCCGACGATGAAGCCGGCCAGGGCGAAGTCCTCGCGGCGGTACAGGCCCGGCATCTCGGCCGTCTCGCCGCCGACGAGCGCCACGCCGTGCTCGCGGCACGCGTCGACCAGGCCCTTCACGAGCCCCTCGAGCAGCCCCGGCGGAAAGCTCCCCGCCGCGATGTAGTCGAGGAAGAACATCGGCCGCGCGCCCATCACCAGGATGTCGTTGATGCAGTGGTTCACCAGGCAGGCGCCGACGGTGTCGACGCGGCCGGTGCGCCGCGCGACGAGCAGCTTGGTGCCGACACCGTCGGTGCTGGCCACGAGGACCGGCTCGCGGCAGCCGCCGAAGTCGGCCTTGTAGAGCGACCCGAAACTGCCGAGGCCGGTGAGCACCTGCGGCCCGTGCGTCGTGCGCGCCAGCCGCCCGACTTCCTTGAGCACGCCGGTCTTGGCGTCGATGTCGACGCCGGCGTCCTTGTACGTGATGGGACGTTCGGTCGGGGTCACCATGGACGACGTTCTCCCTTGCGCAGGCGCTCGAGCACGAGCCGATGATTCCGGAATGCCAGGCCCGCGGGCAAGCGTTCGAGCGGGTGGAAGGCGACCTCGTCGGCGTCGCTGCCCGGCTGCAGCTCGCCGTCGACCTCCTCGGCCTCGTAGCAGACGAGGATGGCCGGCTTGCGCGGGTCGTCGGTGGTCGTGAGCACGTCGAGCAGGCCCGTCAGGCGCACGACGAGCCCGGTCTCCTCGCGCACCTCGCGCACCGCCGTGGACTCGATCGACTCGTCGATCTCCTGGTAGCCCGCCGGCAGGCACCAGCCGCCGCGATAGGGATCGATCGCGCGGCGGCACAGCAGCACCTCGCGTCCGCGCAGGACCGCCGCGGCGGCCGCGCTCACCGGGTTCTCGTACACGACGGCGCGGCACGCCTCGCAGTACGCGCGCATGCGGCCCTCGATCTCGCGTTGCAGGAGGCGCGTTCCGCACGCGCTGCAGAAGACGGGCGGCATGATTGACGCGAATGATACCAGAGGGGGGTGGCGCTATACTCGCCGCCTCATGTCGAAACGCGTGCTGATCCTCGGCTCGACGGGCTCCGTGGGTCGCCAGAGTCTCGACGTGCTCGAGGGACTGCGCGACAGCCACCGCGTCGTCGGACTCGCCGCCGCACGCTCGCGCGATCGGCTCCTCGAGCAGGCGCAGCGCTTCCGACCCGAGGCGCTGTGCCTCGTCGAGGGCGAGGCGCCGCCACCCGGACTGCCGCCCGGCTGCCGCTGGCTCGCGGGCCCCGACGGGCTGCTGCGGATCATCGAGCAGACGGCCCCCGACATCGTGCTGTGCGCGATCACCGGGGCGGCCGGCCTGCCCTCGACGCTCGCCGCCGCAGCCAGCGGCGCGACGCTCGCGTTGGCCAACAAGGAGAGCATGGTGCTGGCCGGCCCGCTCGTGAAGGCCGCCTGCGCCCGCTCGGGCGGCACGATCGTGCCGGTCGACAGCGAACACTCCGCGATCGCGCAGTGCCTGCAGGGACACGCACCCGAGACCGTCCGCCGCCTCGTGCTCACGGCCTCGGGCGGTCCCTTCCGCGGCTTCACGGCCGGGCAGCTCGAGCACGTCACGCCCGAGCAGGCGCTGCGCCACCCCTCGTGGCAGATGGGCCCGCGCATCACGATCGACAGCGCGACGCTCATGAACAAGGCGCTCGAGATCGTCGAGGCCTGCCAGCTCTTCGACGTCGACGTCGAGCGCGTGCACGTGGTCGTGCATCCGCAGAGCGTCGTGCACTCGATGGTCGAGTTCATCGACGGCGCGCTGCTGGCGCAGCTCTCGCCGCCCGACATGCGCCTGCCGATCCGCTACGCGCTCGGCTTCCCCGGACGCGTGCCGAGCGGCGCGCCGCCGCTGGCGATCGACGCGCTGCCCGACCTGGTCTTCGAGCGCCCCGATCGGCAGGTCTTCCCGTGCCTCGCGCTGGGCGAACGCGTCGCGCGCGCCGGCGGCCTCGCCGGCTGCGTGCTCAACGCGGCCAACGAGGTCGCGGTCGAGGCCTTCCTCGCGCGCCGGCTGCCCTTCACCGGCATCGCCGCGCTCGTCGCGTCCGCGCTCGACCGCTTCGGCGCCGGCGCGGCCGACGACCTGCCGACGATTCTGGCCATGGACGCCGAGGTCCGCTCGTGGTGCGCGTCCCGCATGCCGGTCGCGGCCACATGACCCGCCCCCCGCCCCGCCCGGCCCTCCCCCATGCTCGGTAGTCTCGGCTCGATCCTGCTCGCCGCCTTCGGCATCAGCTTCCTGATCTTCATCCACGAGGCGGGCCACTTCGTCGCGGCGCGGATGTTCGGCGTGCGCGTCGAAGTCTTCTCGATCGGCTTCGGCCCGCGGCTGTTCGGCTGGCGGCGCGGCGAGACCGACTACCGCATCTCGGCCATCCCCCTGGGCGGCTACGTGAAGATGGCCGGCGAGTACGGCGACGAGAGCGAGAACGCGCCACCCGCACCCGACGGCCTGCTGGGCAAGCCCGCCTGGCAGCGGGCGATCGTGTTCTCGGGCGGCGTGCTGGTGAACTTCGCCTTCGCCTTCCTGGCCTTCCCGCTGGCCTTCACGCTCGGCGTGCCGCTGCCGGCCCCCGTGGTCGGTAGCGTCACGCCCGGCGGGCCGGCGTGGCAGGCGGGCCTGCAGCCCGGCGACGTCGTGCTGCAGGTCAACGGTCGCGACGTGCACCAGTTCCCCGACGTCGCGCTCGAGGTCGCCCTCGGCGATCCGCGCGTGACGACCGCCCGCATCCGGCGCGGCGAGCAGCTGCTCGACGTGCTCATGCACCCGGTGAAGAACGAGGCCGAGGGGCGCTACGAGATCGGCGTGGGCCTGCCCGAGGCGCCCGGCATCCACGTGCGCGAGGGCGGCCCCGCCTGGCAGGCCGGTCTGCGCACCGGCGACCGCATCGTGCGGCTCGACGAGCTGGAGGTGCGCGGCGGACTCGCGCACGACCCGGCCGTGGCGCAGCGCCTGCAGCGCGGCCGCGACCTGGACGTCGTCTGGGTGCGCGACGGCGTCGAGCGGCGCGCGACCATCCGTCCCGAGACGACGCGCAACGAGGCCTCGGCGCGGCTCGGCGTCATGCCGCTCGGCACGCTCGTCGCGGGGCTGCGCGGCCCGGCCGTCGCGGGCCCCGAACAGCTGCGCGTCGGCGACCTGATCACGCGCGTCGGCGGGACGCCGGTGCACTCGGCCGAGGCGGTCCTCGAGCGGCTCGCGGCGGCGCCTCCCGGCAGCGTGCCCGTCGCGCTCGAGCGCGCGGGGCGTCCGCTCACGCTCGAGCTCGACGCCGGCCTGCGCGCGGCCGCGCTCGCCGGCGACGTCGCCTTCGAGGCGCATTTCGCCGGCACCGCCGTGCAGGTGCTGCCCGACAGCGCGCTGGGCGAGGCCGGCTTCGTCGACGGCGACGTGCTCGTCGCGGTCGACGGTCAACTGCTCGGCTCCTACGCCGACCTGCAGCGGATCGTGCAGGGCGAGCCGCGCACCTTCGCCATCCGCTGGCGGACGGCCGACGGCGTCGAGCGCGAGGCGGCGGTCCGCAGCCGGCCCATCACCGTCGCGGACTACGGCTTCGGCACGAGCATGCTCGAGGAGGTCCGGCGCGAGAGCCTCACGAGCGCCGTGACGTCGGGCGTCGCGATCTCGCTCAACATGCTGCGGCACACCTGGCTCACGCTCACGCGCCTGGTCAGCGGCGACGTCTCGCCCGACAACCTCGGCGGCATCGTGCAGATCTCCGTGCTCACCTACCGCGTGGCCGAGGCGAGCTTCGCCCAGCTGCTGTTCTTCCTCGGGCTGCTCTCGATCAACCTCGGCTTCATCAACATCCTGCCGATCCCGGTCCTCGACGGCGGGCAGGTGATGTTCCTGATCTTCGAGAAGATCAAGGGCGGCCGGCTCTCCGAGCGCTTCCTGAACTCGATGCAGATGGCGGGGCTGGTCCTGATCCTCGCGCTGGTCGTCTACATCACCTACCAGGACATCCTGAAGCTCGCCGGATGAGCGCCGCCGCCCTGCGCGCCTGGGCGCAGGTCCTGCGCGCGCCGCTGCTGCTCTCGCCGGTCGCGGACGTGTCGGCGGGCGCCTTCGTCGCCGCCGCCGCCCTGCCCGGAAACGGCGTGCCGGCGGCGCGCCTGCTCGTCGCGGTCGGCGCCGGCATCTGCCTGCTCGCCGCGGGCATGGCCGCCAACGCCTGGTTCGACCGCGACGAGGACCGGCGCCTCAAACCCGGCCGCCCGCTGCCCCGCGGCGCGGTCTCCGAGCGCGCCGTGCTCGGCGCCGCGCTCGTCGCGTGGATGGCCGGGCTGGCGCTGGCGCGTCGCGCGGGGCTGCTCCCCTTCGTCGCGGCCCTCGCCATCGTGCTCGTCACGCTCGTCTACCACGTCGCGCTCAAGCGCCGGGCCGTGGCCGGCGCGCTGGCGCTGGGCTCGGCGCGCGCGCTCGACCTGTGTCTGGGCGCCGGCGTGGTGTTCTCGGCCGGCGCCTTCGAGGACGCCACGGTGCGCGCCGCCGGCGGCCTGGTGCTGCGCGTCGCCGCCCTCTACGGCCTGTACGTGACCGGAGCCGCCCTGCACGCGTCGACCGACGACCGCGCCGAGCGCTCGTCGCTCTCGCCGGCAGGGCTCGGACTGTCGTGCGCGGTGATCGCGGCGGGACTGGCCTTCGCCCTGCACGCCGCCGCGAACGGCGGCCCCGCGCTCCACCGGCTCGCCGCGCTGCTGCTGCTGGCCTGGGCGCTGCTGCGCCTGCTGCGCGCCTGGCGCCGCGCGCCGCCGCCGGTCGTCACCGGCGCCGCGTTGTCCAACCTGTATCCGCTGGGCGCCGCGCTCGTGCTGCTCTCGGGCGCGGCCTGGGCGGCCGCCGCGCTGATCCTCGCCGCCTTCCTCATCGGCCGCGCCGCCCTCAGGATCGTCCCTCCGAGCTGAGGCGGCGCCCGAGCCAGGCCAGCGCCGCGTCGCGATCCTCGAGCTGTCCGTCGAGCTGCAGGTCGGCGGCCTCGCGCAGCAGGGCGCCCAGGCCGGGGCCGGGCGCCACGCCGCGCTCGATCAGGTCGGCACCCGTGAGCAGCGGCGGCGGCAGCAGCGCGAGCGCCCGCAGCTTGCGGCGCATGGCGAAGATCGCGGGGAGCGCGTCGAGCCGGCCGTGGCAGGCGCCGCAGTCGGCCCGGTAGAGCGCGAGCAGTTCGTCGAAGTGCGGCTCGGCCATCAGCCGCCGCAGGCGGGCGGGCCGCATGGCCGGCACGTCCTTGAAGATCAGATGGTCGCGCACGAGCGCCACGACGCGCTCGGTCGAGGCGCGCGAGAGTCTCAGTCGTCCGCAGATCTCCTCCGCCATCGCGGCGCCGAGTTCGACGTGGCCGTCGAAGCGGATGCGGTCGGCGGCGCGCCGGAACGTGGGCGGCTTGCCGATGTCGTGCAGCAGCATGCCCAGCGCGAGTTCGAAGGACGGGCGGCGCGGCAGGCCTTCGAGAGCGAGGCAGGTATGCACCCAGACATCGCCCTCCGGGTGGAATTCGGGCGGCTGCTCCACGCCGTGCAGCGCCACGGCCTCGGGCAGGATGACCGCCAGCAGTCCGCAGTCGTCGAGCAGCTCCAGCGCCCGCCGGCGGGAAGGCGGCACGAGCATCTTCGCCAGCTCGTCACGCACGCGCTCGCCGGAGATCCGGCGCAGTCCGTCGGCGCGGTCGCGCATGGCGGCCCGCGTGCGCGCCTCGATCGTGAAGTCGAGGTTCGCGGCGAAGCGCACGCCGCGCAGCAGGCGCAGTCCGTCCTCGGCGAAACGCGCGTGCGGATCGCCGATGGCGCGGATGCACCGCGCCGCGAGATCGGCGCGCCCGCCCACCAGGTCGGTGATCTCGCCCGTGAAGGGATCCTCCACCAGACCGTTGATGGTGAAGTCGCGGCGCCGCACGTCCTCGGCCAGGCTGGCCGGTTCGACGCGCTCGGGCCGGCGCCCGTCGCGGCTGCCGACGTCGCGCCGGAAGGTCGCCACGTCGTACGTGCCGCGCGCCGCGACGACCTTCACGACGCCGAAGGCGGCGCCGACCTCGACCGTCCGCTCGAACAGGGCCACGACCTGCGCCGGGCTCGCCGAGGTCGCGAGGTCGACGTCCCCGCCGCGGCGCCCGAGCAGACGATCGCGCACCGCCCCGCCGGCGAACACGACCTCGTGCCCGGCCGCCGCGAGGCGGCGCGCGAGGCGGCGCGCTTCAGCGCGGGCCATGGCCTGCCTCCCGGCTCCGCGGGTCGCTACGATGGCGCGGCGCGCACCCGCGCCGCATGGAGCCCGCATGACGCGCTGGTCCGGCCTGCTGATCGTCGTCGCGCTCGTGGCTCTCATCGGCCTCATCCGCGTGCGCGAGCACGCGCTGGCCGAGCGGCTGCTCGCCCGCGAACGGACCGCCGTCGAGCGCATCGCGCGCCTGCACGCGCGCTCGCAGCTCGAGGTGCAGCGCGGTCAGAAGCACCCGGGGCTGCGCGGCGAGTTCCTGGCCGGCGAAGACGGCCTGCGCGCGCTGCCCGAGATCTCGGCCGAGGAGATCAGCTACGCCGCCGACGACATCTTCGTGTACGGCCTCGCCACGCGACCCTGGCGGGACGAGGCCACGGGCGTGCTCCATCAGGGCTACGTGCTGCGCGCCTGGCCGCTGGAGTACGGCGTGACCGGCGACCGCGAGTTCCAGATCACCGACGACGGCACGTTCTGGCAGGGACAGAATCGCATCGGGCGCAGCGGCCTCTCCTACGGCTTCCCGCCGCTCTTTCCCGACCCCGAGATCGGCCTCCCGGGCGCCGCCTGGTGGCCGCAGGAACTGCCCGATCACAAGTAGTTCCAGAACAGCAGCCGCACCCGCGACGTGATCGCGTCGTCCTGCAGCGCGCCCGCGATCTCGCGCAGCACGGCCTCGCGCGGCCCCTCGCGCAGGCGCGCGACGGCATCGATCGCGGCCTGCCGCAACGCCGGCTCGGTGCCGGGAGCGAGCGCGATGTCGCGCAGGCCCGGCAGCGCGCTCCCCCGTCGCAGTTCGCCCGCCAGACGGATGAAGGCGGCGTCGGCGCGCCGCTCGCCGCGCTGCTGCTGCAGGCGCGCCAGGCCGTGCTCGCCGAGTTCAGGCAACTGACCGGTGAGCAGCGCGTCGAGCTGCCCGCCCGGCACGCTCTGCAGCAGCAGCGGCACGATCACGTCCGCGGCGCGCGCGGGGGCGCGATGGGCCAGCAACCGGCACAGCACGCCGCGCTCGCCGTCCTGCAGCGAGACGTCGGCCAGCCGCGCGACGGCCAGCTCGACGAAGTCGGACGCCAGCTCGGCCGGCCCGGCGATGATGCGGTCGACGGCCAGCCCCAGCGTCCCCCCCCAGGTCGACTGCAGCTCGAGACGCGTCGTCTCGATCGCCCACGGGTGCTGTCGATCGTAGAGCAGCCCCAGGATCTCGTCGCGCGCCGGGTTGTGCGGGTCGCCGGCCAGCGCCTCGAGCAGTTCGATGGCAGCGAGCGCCTCGGGCGTGCCCTGATCGACCGCCCGCGCCAGGATCGTGGTCAGCGGCAGCAGCTGCGCGACTTCGTGCGTGCGCGCCAGCTCCGCCCAGCGGTCCGCGCCGAGCACGGTCCCCGAGGCCGCGATGGCGCGCAGCGCGTTGACCCGGCGCAGCACGTCGTCGGAACGCAGGTCCTCCTCGAACGCGGCGGCCGCCTCCTCGACGCCGAAGCGCAGCTGCGTCGTGCGCGCCAGCATGGCCTCGGTCGGATCGCCCGACTGCGCCAGCCGCGCGAGCAGATCGAGCGTGCGCGCATCGGGCGAGAAGGAGGCCACCGCGGCGAGATACGAGAGATCGACGCGTTCGGGCAGCTCGAGTTCGGCCAGCACCACGTCCCGCGCCGCGGCGTTGCCGCCGCGGGCCAGGCTGGCGAGCGCCGCCCGCGCGTGCGCGGCCACGTCCGGATCGGCGTCGATCAACCGCGCCACGACGCCGTCGAGCGCCCGCTCGGAAGGAGACTGCGCCAGCACGCGCAGGGCCGCCATGGCCACCAGCGAACTCTCGGAGAGCGCGTGCCGCTCGAGCGCCGCGAGCACGTCCGCGCGGCCCAGGTCCTCGCCCGCGAGCAGCGCGACCAGCTTCGACGCCAGCACCGTGTCGGAGGGCGAGAGCGTCGCCAGCCGCGCCAGCACCTCGTCGGCGAGCGTCCCGGCGTGGCGGGCGAGCGCCTCGCGCGTCTCGGTCAGGACCATCGGCCCGCCCCAGTCGAGACGGTCGAGCAGCCGTTCGACCGGATCGCGGCCGCGCGCGAGCGCCCAGCTCGGCGGCTCGTCGAGTTCGAGCGCCGGCAGGCCGATGAGCGCGTCGATCGATCGCTCGGCCGGCACGCCGTCTTCCCGGCCCGGCAGCAGGAAGACCGCCAGCAGCAGCACCGCCACGACCGTCGCAGGCAGCAGGGAGCGCGAGGTCGGGCTGGACATGAGCGGCACCCTAGCCTCCCGGGGGACGGGCCGTCACGCGCGGGCCGCCGTCACCGGCGCGGCCTGCGCGCCGTACACGCGCGCCCTCCCGACCGAAGTCCGGCCCGCTTTTGACGGAGCCCCGGTGGCCTTGCTACGGTTGGATCTCCCCCTGAACGGACCGATGCGATGACTCGCAACGCTCGACGCCTCGCCCTGCCGGTTTTCGCCCTGCTCATCGCGACCGCCCTCACGGGCTGCGTCTCGCCCTTCAGCGACCACTCCGAAGACGTTCAGGACGCCTGGGCGCGCCAGGCGCGCAACGCCCACCGCAAGTGGGACCGCTACGTGCTGGGTCTCGACTGGGACGACCCCTATCACGAGTGGCACGACGAGAGCTACGCCCAGGGCCCGATGCACCGCTGACGGGTGCCCGTGCGCCGCGCTCGCGTCGCGACGCTTGCCCTGCTCGCGCTCCTGCCGCCCGGCTGCGGCACCCTTTCGCGCGACGTGAATGCGCGGCGCGCCGCACACGCACGCCCCGAGTCGCAGGGCGAACCCGGCACGCGCGGCGCCGACCCCTTCGTCGCGTCGCTCTGGATCGCGGCGGCGCACCAGGCGCCCGACCCCGCGGCCGCGCTGGCGATCGTCGAACGCGGCCTGGCCTACCTGCCCGGGCAGCCCGACCTGAGCGTCGCCCGCCTGGCGCTGCTGGCCACGCTCGACCGGCGTGACGAGCAGGTGGCCGCCGCACGGCGCGCGCTCGCCGCGGCGCCCGCTCCGGAATTGGAGGCCGAACTGCGCTGGTACCTCGTCGACGCGGCGCTCGCCGCGGGACGCCGCGAGGAGGCCGCGCTCCAGGCGCGGGCGCTGGGCGGCGTGAGCCGCGTCGCGCCGCCGCTCGTCGCCGGCGCCTGGGCGCAGATCGCCCTCGAGTCGGAGTTCGCCGGTGCCGCCGAGGACGCCGACGAGGCGTTCGACGCCAGCCTCGCCTGGGGGCCGGCCGGGCTGTCCGCCTTGCGCGAGGCGGTCGCGCTCGCGCCCGACCGGTCCGCGGCGCAGCGCGCGCTCGTGGAGCGCGCCGCTCTGCGCCAACCGGACCACGCCGATCTGATCATCGCGCGGGCCGTCGACGCACTCATGCTGGCCGACCATGCAGAGGCCGAGCGCCGCCTGCAGGAGCTGCCCGAGCCGCTGCCCGAGCGGCTCGAACAGGACGCGCAGCTGGTGCGGGCGCGCATCGCGTTGAGCGCCGGGCGGCACGCCGACTGCCTGCGGGTCGTGCGCGAGCGGCTCGACGCCCACGCGGCCGATCCGGCCGCGCTGGTCCTGCTGCTCGAGTTGCGGCGCGTGGCCGGCCTGCCGGATGCCGCCGAAGCGCGCGAGCGTCTCGGCGCAGCGCGACGGCTCGTCGGCGACCCGCGGCTCGCGCGCTTCGTCGACGCGGGGCTCGCCGAACTGGGCGCCGACTAGTCGCCGGCGAGGCGCGTCACGCGCAGCGCCAGACTCTCGATCGAGTCGTCCGCGCCGACGTCGACCCAGCGGATCTCCGGAAAGCTCGCCAGGAACAGGCGCTGCTTGCGGAGCAGCTGGCGCGTGCGCACGACGATGCGCTCGCGCAGCGCGTCGCCGGCCAGCCGGCCCGCGCGCAGCGCCAGGACCTCGGCGTAGCCGATCGCGCGCCCGGGCTCGCGGGCGAAGGGCGCCTGCGCCGCCAGCGCGTCGACCTCGGCCAGCAGACCGCGCGCGAGCATCCGGTCGACGCGCCGGGCGGCGCGTGCGTGCTCGTCCTGCCGGGCGCGCCTCAGGCCGACGACGACGAATCCGCCCGGCACGATCGGCCGCGTGTGCTCGCGCTGCCAGGCGGCGAGGGGCCGCCCGGTGAGGCGCAGCACCTCGAGCGCGCGCAGCAGACGCTTGCGGTCGCGAGGAGAGAGCCGCGCCTCGCTTTCGGGGTCGCCGGCGGCCAGTTGCGCGCGCACGGCGGCCTCGCCTTGCGCCTCCCAGAGCGCCTCGAGTTGCCGACGCAGCGCGGCGTCGGCCGGCGGCGCGTCGCACAGGCCCGACAGCAGAGCGCGCAGATACAGCGGCGTCCCGCCCACGAACAGCGCGCCGCGCCCGGCGGCGCGCACGGCCGCGTCGGCGGCCCGCGCCCAGCGCCCCACCGAGAAGGCGCTGCTGTGCGCCTCGAGATCGATCAGGCCGAAGGGTACGCGCGCCTGCAGTTCGGCGTCCGGCTTGTCGGTGCCGATGTCCATGCCGCGGTAGACCTTCATGCTGTCCATCGACAGCACGGGACGGCCGCCGCGCTCGGCCAGCGCCGCCGCCACGGCCTTCTTGCCGCAGCCGGTGCCCCCGACGAGCACGAGGTGCCTCACGGCCGCACGATCGACACCGCCAGGCAGTCCTCGCGCAGGTGCTCGACCAGGCGCGCGTGCAGTTCGTCCGGCGCGAGCGCGCGCAGCAGGGCCACGTCCTCGAAGGGAGCCAGGCCCCGGAAGTGCGCGCCGAGCAGCGCGAAGGCCATCGACTCGGGGCCGTCGAGTTCGCGCAGCAGGTTGCCGCAGGCGCGGTGACGGACGCGCTCGACGGTCGCCGCGTCCGGCCCGCGGCGGCGCGCCTCCTCGAGCAGTTCGCGCAGCCGCGCCTCGAGGCGCTCGGGCTCGTCGGTGTCGCCGCCGAGCGTGGTGAAGCCGAAGCCGGTCTCGGCCGCGTGCTGCACGGCGAAGGAGTCGTCGATCAATCCGTCCTCGTACAGCGCCTCGTAGGCGGGCGACGAGCGGCCGAACAGGGCGTCGAGCGCCAGCCGCGTCGCGAGTTCGCGGCGCGTGAGCTGCCGGCCGTCGCCGCCCAGCACGCTCTCCTTGACGCCGATCAACAGGCGCGGGCGCGCCACCGGCAGGCGCTGCTCGGTGCGCGCGCGCACGGCGCCGACCGGCTCGTCCACCGCGGCGCGGACATGCATCGGGCGCCCGGCCCGCTCGCGTCCCTGCTGGTCCCGGCCCACGCGCTCGAGGATCTCCTCGGGCGGCAGCGGCCCCGAGACGGCCAGGCACAGGTTGCCGGGGTGGTAGAAGGCCTCGTAGCAGCGCCGCAGCGTCGCCGCGTCGATCCGCGCGATCGACGCGACGGTGCCCGCGATGTTGTCCCGCACCGGGTGTCGCGCGTAGAGACTCTCGAGCAGCGCGAAGAACAGCCGCCACTCGGGGTCGTCGTCGTACATCCGGATCTCCTGCCCGATGATCCCCTGCTCCTTGGCGACGAGTTCGTCGGTGAACCACGGATCCTGCACGAAGGACAGCAGCAGCGAGAGCGCCTCGCCCGGGTCGTCGATCGTCGACGCGACGTAGGTCGTGCCGACGAAGCTGGTCATCGCGTTGGTCGAGGCGCCGAGGCGCGCGAAGCGGTCGGACACGTCGCCCTGCGCGTCCTCGAACAGCTTGTGTTCGAGGAAGTGCGCCAGCCCCTCGGGCACGGCCGCGCCCGCCGCGTCGTCCACGCGGTCGACCGAGCCGAAGTTCACGCCGAGGGCGGCGAAGCTGCGCTGCCAGCCGGGCCGGTGGTTCACCAGCACCTGCAGCCCGCTCGGCGCGCGCCAGGACAGCACGGGCTCGTCGAGGGCGTTGCCCAGCGCCAGAAAGCTCATGGCGCGGCCTCCAGCAGGAAGGCGCTGTCGAGCGTGCAGCCCGCCGCCACGGCCGCGACCTCGGCCGGCGTCACGGCCTGCACCGCGGCGAGCGCCTCGCCCGGGTCCTCGGGCCGCCCGTTGAGCCGCGCGACGAGGCGGAAGACGACGTGGCTGCGCGGCGAATCGGCCAACGCGCGCAGGCGCCGGCACTGCGCGCGGCGCGACAGTTCGAGTTCGTCTTCGGACAAGGGTGTCTCCGCCATGCGGGACAGCTCTTCGGCGACGGCCGCGCGCACCCGGCCCGCGCGGCCGGCGTCGATGCCGGCCTGCACCCCCAGCGTGGCGCTCTCGAGCTGCAGGCTCGCGTGGCAGCCGTAGGCCAGCCCCTCGGCCTCGCGGACGCGCTTGAACAGCCGCGAGTGCGACTCGCCGCCGAACGCCAGCGCGAACAGCGGCGCCGCGGCGCCGCGCAGCAGCTCGCGACGCACGCGGTGACCGAGCGCGAGCTTGCTCTGCGCCAGCGGTTGGTGCTCCGTCACCTCGCGCACGCCTCCCGCGGGCCGGCTGCGGGGCGGCGCGAGCGCGGCGCTCGGCGGCGGCCGACGGCGTCCCGCGGAGAGCCGCTCGGCGGCGGCCCGGGCCTGGTCGAGGTCGACGTCGCCGACGATGAACAGCCGCGACGGCGCCGCGCGCAACGCCTCATGCGCGCGCCGCACGTCGCTCTTGACCAGCGCCCGCGCCTGCTCGGCCGTGCCCCAGGCGTGCAGCGCGTAGGGCGTGCCGGCGTGCATCGTCTCGACCAGCCGCCGCCAGGCCCAGGTGGCCTTGTCGTCTCCCAGCCCCTCGATGGCGTGCACGAGATGGGCCCGCTCCTGCGCGACATGCTCGTCACGGAAGGCGCCGTCGACCAGGTCGGGCGCGTGGAGCACTCCGGCCAGCAGCTCGACGCTCTGCTCGAACAGCGCGCGCCCCTCGGCCCAGCGGTCGGCCACGGTCTCGAAGCCGAAGCTCAGCAGGTGCAGGGCGCCGTGCGCCGACGAGGAGCTGAAGAGGTCCAGGCCGTAGAGTTCCTCGCAGCGCGCCGCCAGGCGCGCGAGGCTCGGGTAGGCGGCCGTCCCGCGGGTCAACAGGTCGGTGAGCAGGGTGCGCGCGGCGCGGCCCTCGTCGAGCGGCTGCTCGGCCACCCAATGGACGAGAACCGAGCGAAAGCGGTCCGTCGAAAGCAGGTGAAGCTCGACCCCGTCGGGGAGCGGGCAACAGCGGAATTCCTCGCGCGGCGGCGTACGGGGGGCGGGCATGGGCGGGGTCGCAGGCAAGGGGGCTGACAATTCACGTTTGGTCCGGCGTCCGCCACAAGCAATAATTGCCGCTCGTGGCCGCCCCGCGGGGGCCGGCCGGCGGACGGACGTCTCCTGCCCCCGTTGATCCGGGAAGCTCCGCCCTTTTCCGCGCTCCTGACCACGCCGACACCTTGGCTGATCGCCGTCATCCATCTGCCGCCGCTGCCGGGTGCGCCGGGCGCGGGGGCGACCGTGCGGGCGATCGCGGAGCGCGCCCGTGAGGACGCGCGCGCCTGCGAGCAGGCGGGGTTCACGGCGGTCATGATCGAGAACACCGGCGACGCGCCCTTCCGTCCCGACCGCCTCGACCCCGAGACCGTCGCGGCGCTGGCCGTCGTCGCCGAGGACGTCGCGCGGCACGTCGCCTGCCCCGTCGGCGTCAACGCCCTGCGCAACGACGCCCTCTCGGCGCTCGGTGTGGCCGTGGCGTCGGGCGCCGACTTCCTGCGCGTGAACGTGCTCGCCGGCGTCGCCGCCACCGACCAGGGGCTGATCGCGGGCCGCGCGGACGAGCTGCTGCGCCGACGCGCGGCGCTCGGCGCGTCGATCGCGATCCTCGCCGACGTGGACGTCAAGCACGCCACCTCGCTCGACACGCGCCCCGCGCCGCTGCGCGCCCGCGAGCTCGTGCAACGCGCGGGCGCCGACGCCGTGCTCGTCACCGGCCCGGCCACCGGCCAGCCGCCCGAGTTCGAGAAGCTCGGCGCGGTCGCCGAGTCCGTCCGGCCGGCACCCGTGCTCGCCGCCAGCGGCACGACCGCGCGCGATGTCGCGTCGGTGCTGGCGCTGTGCGCGGGAACCGTCGTCGCCACCTCGCTGCAGGACCCGCACACGCGCCGCATCGATCCGGCGCGCGCGCGCGCCTACGCCCGGGCCGCCGGCCGATGAGCCCCGAACCGACACGCCACGCCGACACGATCATCTTCCCGGCGAGCCTCGACCCCGACGCGGTCACGGTCGTGCGGCGGCTCAACGAGCACGGCCTCGAAACCTACCTCGTGGGCGGCTGCGTGCGCGACCTGCTGCTGGGCCTGATCCCCAAGGACTTCGACGTCTCGACCGCCGCGCGCCCGCGGCAGATCCGGCGCCTGTTCCGCAACAGCCGCATCATCGGGCGGCGCTTCAAGCTCGCGCACATCCAGTTCGGCGCGCGCATCGTCGAGGTCGCCACCTTCCGCGCCATGCCGGTCGGCGCCGGCGAGGGCCCGCGCGAGTCCGACCTGCTGATCACGCAGGACAACGAGTTCGGCTCCGCCGAGGAGGACGTGCTGCGCCGCGACTTCACCATCAACGCGCTGCTCTACGACGTGCGCAGCGGCGAAGTGATCGACTACGTCGGCGGCGTGAAGGACCTCGAGGACCGCGTGCTGCGGACGATCGGCGACCCGGCCGTGCGCTTCGCCGAGGATCCCGTGCGCATGCTGCGCGCCGTCAAGTTCGCCAGCCGGCTCGGCCTGACGCTGGCGCCCGACGTCGACGCCGCGTTGCGGTCCTCGGCCGAACTCATCCAGCGCAGCGCCCCGCCGCGCGTGCTCGAGGAGATCCACAAGCTGCTCACCTGCGGCCAGGCGCGCCGCGCCCTGCCGCTGCTGCTCGACACCGGCCTGCTCGCCGCGCTGATCCCCGACCTGGCGGCGCACTGGCAGGGGCGGCGCGACGAACTGGCGCGCTGGGGCGAGGCCCTCGACGCCGTCGACGGGGGCCAGCGCCGCCTGCCCAACGCGCTGCTGCTCGCGGCACTGTTCCTCCCGCTGCACGAAGCGCGCGCGGCCGCGCGGCCCGAGGCCAACGTGATCGAGCTGCTGCACGAACTCGTCGACGGGCTGGCGCGCACGATGAACATCCCGCGGCGCGACATGGCCGTCATGCGGCAGTCGATCCTGCTGCAGCCGCGCCTCGACGGCCGCCAGCGCAGCCGCGCGAGGGTGGCCGACGTGCTGAACCGCGCGAGCACCATTCCGGCCGTGCAGCTGATGCACATCGCGGCGCGTGCCGGGGCGATCGATCCCGAGATCCA
This sequence comes from uncultured Phycisphaerales bacterium, assembly GCA_964490005.1. Taxonomy (GTDB): domain Bacteria; phylum Planctomycetota; class B15-G4; order B15-G4; family B15-G4; genus CAZBBB01. Next base: position 19,069 of record CAZBBB010000051.1, read on the forward strand.
CGCCACCTGGGTCGCCCGCATCGCCCAACTCGCCCCCGATGCCTGGACCGCGGCCGCGGCCGCACGCGAGCGCCGGGCGGGCGGCGGACGCCGGCGCCGCCGGCGCGGCGGACGACGGCGTCGCCGCGGCGGGCGCGGGCACTCGGGCCAGGGGCCGGACACCGAGCATGACCTCGAGCGCGACGGCGAGAACGAAGGCGAGCGCGACCCCGTTCGCCCCGACCGCCCGGACGAGGCGTCGACCGACGCGGCCGCCGAAGGCGCTGGCCGCGGGCGGCGTCGACGCCGTCGGGGACGGCGCGGCCGGCGCGCACGCGACGATCGGCCCGAGACGCGGGAGGGTGGCGCGCGTCCGGCCCGTTCCGAGGCCTCCGACACGGCAAGGGAGGCCGACGCGGGGTCGCGCACCGACGAGCCCGCCGCCTCCGAGGCGCCTGGCCGGGCCGGTGGACGCCGTCGGGGCCGTCGCGGCGGGCGCCGCCGCCGCGCGCGCGGC
>CAZBBB010000052.1:0-19465 GCA_964490005.1 uncultured Phycisphaerales bacterium
CCGTCCATCTCGACCAGGATCGCGTTGAGCGTCTGCTCGCGCTCGTCGTGCCCGCCGCCCAGGCCCGCCCCGCGCTTGCGCCCGACCGCGTCGATCTCGTCGAGGAAGATCACGCAGGGCGCGTTCTCGCGCGCCTGCTTGAACAGGTCGCGCACGCGCGAGGCGCCCACGCCCACGAACATCTCGACGAAGTCGCTGCCCGAGATCGCGAAGAAGGGCACGTTGGCCTCGCCCGCGATGGCCTTCGCCAGCAGCGTCTTGCCCGTGCCCGGCGGCCCGACCAGCAGCACGCCGCGCGGCACGCGCCCGCCCAGCCGCGAGAAGCGCTTGGGGTCGCGCAGGAACTGGATGATCTCGGTGACCTCCTCCTTGGCCTCCTCGACGCCCGCGACGAGGTCGAAGGTCACCTTGGCCTGCTCGGGCGAGATCATCTTCACGCGGCTGCGCCCGAAGCTCATGATCCCGCCGCCGCCGCCCGACGAGCGCATCTGGCGCGAGATGAAGAAGAACATCAGGCCCATGATCACGAGCCAGGGGATGAAGGAGATCAGCAGCGTCGACCACAGGCCGGCGCCGGGCTCGTAGCTCACGCGGTCGGCGCGCCCCACCGGAGCGGGCTCGATCGTCACGCCCTGCGCGCGCAGCGACTCGATCAGCTGCGGCAGCCGGTCGTCGCCGCGATCGCCGCTCACGCTGGCCCAGCGCGACTCGCCGCCGCCGAGCATGTACTGCACGAACAGGCCGGTGCGCCCCGGCGGCGGATCGTTCACCGTGTAGCCCGACAGCACCCGCCAGCTCCCCGACCAGGCGAGCATGTCGTCGAGCGAGACCGGCCGCAGGTCGCGCGCCACGAGCCGCTCGAACTCGGCCAGCTCGCCGGCCGCGTAGGCCGGCACCTGCACCGACTCCCACGTCTCGAGCGCGCCGTCCGCCTCGCGGCGCACGCGCGCGTCGATGCGCGCCTCGCCGATGACCTTCAGCTCCTCGACCTGCCCCAGCCAGGCCAGCCGCCGCAGCGCCTGGAAGCTGCGCTCGTCGCCCGCGCCCGGGTCGGCCGTGAACTGCTTGACGATGAGCACGACCATCGCCACGACGAGCATGACGGTGATCAGGCTGCCGAAGCGGTTCTGCGGCGCGCGGGGCGGGGTCGGGGGCGTGGCGGCCATGGGCTCAGAACTCTCTTTCGAACTGGCGCACGATGTCCCGCGCGAGGAACTTCAGGGCTTCGTCCTGGGCGCTGAGGTAGGTCTGCCCGAGGGCCGCCACGCTCTGCCCGCTCGCGGTCAGGACGGCGGTCTTCAGCACCTCGCCCGTGTGCGCCCGGGTGAGGGTCACTTCAACGGACACGGTGGTGCTGGACGTTTGCGGCTCCTGGGCGGTCGTCTCGGTGAGCACGCTCTGCGTCACCGAGAGCACGCGCCCGCTCAGCCAGACTTCCGAGGCGTCCTTGGTCGACAGGTGCAGGCCGGGGCTTGAGAGGATCTCCTTCACGACGCGCTCCGTGAGCTGGAACTCCACGTCGCGGTAGAAGGTCTCGTTGAAGAAGTACTCGACGAAGACCCGGTCGCGGTCGAGCTGGTAGATCCCGCCGCGCTGCAGCGAGACGCAGCCGCCCGCCATCAGCGCGAGCAGCACGAGGAGCGGCGCGCGCATCACGGGGCCTCCCGGCGCAGCGGCGAGGCGTCGGCCGACGGGCGGCGCGAACCGATCTGCTCCCACAGCGGCTCCGTGGCGACGAGCCGGTCGAGCGCGTGGCGCCGCGGATCGCGCGCCAGTTCGGCCGGGTCGAGCCCCAGCGCCCGCAGGCGCTCGGCCGCCAGCCGGCCGCCGGCCGTCTGCGGCCAGGCCAGGGCCGCGTTCGCCAGCCGCAGCGCCTCGCCCGTCGCCTGCCCGCGCGCGGCGTAGAAGTCGGCCACGAGCACCTCGGCCTGCGCGAGCTGCTCCTCGGCGCTCGCCAGGTCGGCGCGCGCCTCGGCCAGCGCCACGCCCCGCGGATGGATGGACAGCGAGCGGCGCAGCAGGTCGCGCGCGCGCAGCAGTTCGTTGCGGTCGTAGGCCGGCCCGGAGGCGCCCCGCAGCCGGCAGTGCCCCGCCAGCCACAGGCAGCGCTCGGCCCACTCGCTCTCGCCGTACTCGTCGACGACGCGCAGGTAGGCCAGCGAGGCCTCGGCCCAGCGCTCGACGTCCGGCGACGCGAACCAGTCGGCCACCAGCTTGAGCGCGTCGTCGGCGCGCGGCGAGCTGCGGTAGTGGGAGGCGAGCGTCTCGAGCACGTCGACGCCGCGCGCGCGGTCGTCGAAGAAGCCGTCGTGCTCGGGCCCGAAGAGCAGCCGCTGCCCGAGCGCGAACAGCCGCTCCTCGATGAGCGCCGCGTGCGGCGACCAGGGCGCGTTCTCGAGCACGTAGCGGTAGCCCTCGAAGGCGCGCCCGTCGTTGCCCAACTCGAAGTCGGCCTCCGCGGCGAGGAAGGCGCCCTCGGCGCGGTCCTTGGGGTCGGCCTCGACGGCGTCGCCGAGCACGCGGCCAAGCTCGGCCGCCTCCTCGAGTTCGCCCGACGCGGCGTGCTCGCGCACGCGCTCCAGCGCCGTGGACGGGTCGCCCAGCGCCGGGCCCGAGCAGGCGGCCGCGAGCAGGGCGCCGCCCAGCCAGGCCAGGCGCGCGGGGCGGCGGATGCAGGCGGGTGCGGTCACGCGGATCAGGCTCCAGGCAGCGGCAGGCACCGGGGTCGGCGCTCGAGCACATGAGTGTACGCACGATGGTACAGGCGGCGGAGCTCGTCCACGACCGCCGGCCCGGGAAGGTCCTCGGGCAGCGCCCGCGGGTCGGCGCCCGCCAGCTCGATGGCCCGGCGCGCGGCCTGCGCCGAGATCTCGATCGTGTCGGCGCCCTCCTCGCGGCAGACCGAGCACAGCAGCCCGCCCGCGCCCGCGTCGTAGCGCAGCCGCCGGTGCCCGGTCGGCCGGCGATCGCATCCCGTGCAGCGGTCGAGCACCGGCTCGAAGCCGGTCGTCCGCAGCACGCCCGCCTGCAGGCACAGCACCAGCAGCGGCACGCGCGCCGCGACCGGCCGCGCGTCGAGCGCGCGCAGGAAGGCCAGCGCCTGGTCGAACAGGCGCGGCAGGCTGTGGCCCTCGGGCGCGAGCGCCTGCAGCAGCTCGACGGCGACGAGCCCGGCCGCGAGCAGGTCCTCGCGCGAACGCAGCCCGGGATGGTGGCTGAGCAGCTTGCGCTCGCGCAGCGGCGCCAGCGAGCGGCTCTCGCGCCGCGCGAACCAGGTGATGCGGCAGTGGTCGAGCAGGTCGGCGCCGCCGCCGAGCGCGGCGCGCGGGCGGTGCACGCCCTTGAGCATCAGCCCCACGCGGCCGCGCTCGCGCGTCATGAACTCCACGACCTGGCTGGTCTCGCCGAAGGGCGTGCGTCGCAGGACGAGGGCCTCGGACATGACGCTTCCCATGGCGGCTTGCTAGCCTACCGCGACGGCGCGGCCCGTTCCGCGACGGCCACCGCCGCGCCCCGGGAAGCGCTCGTGAAGCCAGCACCTCGACCCAACGTGCTCGTCGAGGACATCGACGCCCTCGAGGCGCGCCGCATGCGCGAGCGCGGCCGGCGCCGCTTCGCCTTCAAGGACCTCTTCGCCCCGCCCGACGCGCCGGGCGCGCCGCAGGTGCGCCGGCTGGCGCGCTTCGCGCGGCCCTACCTCGGCCAGCTCGTCGCGTCCTTCGGCATGTCGGGACTGGCGGCGATCGCCAAGGTCGGCTACGTCTTCATCCTCAAGCGGCTGCTCGAGCCGATCCTCGAGGCGGGCGTCGTGCGGCCGCCGCTCGAGCACGTGGCGCGCCTGGCGCGGCCGCTCCCCGAGATCCCGCTGCTGCCCGACGCCGTCGGCGCGCCGGTGATGCTCGTGCTCGAGTCGGTCGCCACCGGCTGGAACGCGATCGCGCCCCGACGGCAGCTCATGGTCGCCGCCGCCGCCCTGCTCGCGCTGGTGCTCGTCGAGCAGTTCAACAAGTACGCGCAGAAGCTGGTCATGCGCCGCGCCTCGATGTGCATCGTGCGCGACGTGCGCGAGGCGCTCTACACGCGCGTGCTCTCGCTCTCGATGCGCTTCTTCCAGGCCAACCACAGCGGCCGCGTGCTCTCGCGCCTGACCAACGACCTGGCCGGCATCGGCAACCTGCTGGTGAACGTCTCGGTCGACGTCTCGACCGACTTCCTGGCGCTCATCGCCACGCTCGTCTACGTCTTCTGGTCGGGCGGCTGGATCGTCGCGGCCTTCCTGGCCATCGCCATCGTGAGCTTCGTGCCGGTGCAGCAGATCTCGCGCCGCCTGCGGCGCAAGGAGGTCGCCAACCAGTCGCGGATGGCGAGCCTGTTCATCGCGCTCACCGAAGTGCTGCAGGCGCAGAAGATCGTCAAGGCCTTCACGGCCGAGGAGGCCGAGCTGCGCCGCTTCCGCGACGTGAACGAGGAGTACACCGAGGGCACGATGAAGACCGCCGAGCTGTCGGCGCGCGTGCAGCCGATCGTCGAGGTCGCCGGCAACGTCGGCATCGCGGGCTTCATCGTCGTGGCCGGCGTGCAGGTGCTGCAGGGCACCTGGTCGAAGGCCGACTTCATCGCCATCCTCGTGCTGCTGGCGCAGGCCGTGGCCTACATGCGGCGGCTGGCCGACACGAACACCAAGTTCCAGGCGGGGCTCTCCTCGGCCGACCGCATCGCCACGCTGCTGGCGGCCGAGCCCGAGCTGGTCGACGCGCCCGACGCCGTCGCGATCGACGGACTGCGCGAGTCGATCCGCTTCGAGGACGTCGACTACGACCACGACCCCGAGCACCCCGTGCTGCGCGGCGTGAGCTTCGAGCTGCGCCGCGGGCAGACGCTGGCGCTGGTCGGCGAGACCGGCTCGGGCAAGTCGACCCTGGCCGACCTGGTGCCGCGCTTCTACGACGTCGACGCCGGGCGCGTGCTCGTCGACGGGCGCGACGTGCGCGCGATCACGATGGAGTCGCTGCGCCGCCAGATCGCGGTCGTGACGCAGGAGACGGTGCTGTTCCGCGACACGATCGGCAACAACATCCGCTACGGGCGTCCCGGCGCCAGCCAGGCCGAGATCGAGGCGGCGGCCAAGGCCGCCCACGCGCACGACTTCATCATGCGCCTGCCGCGCGGCTACGAGACCGAGGTCGGCGAGCGCGGCACGCGCCTGTCGGGCGGCGAGCGCCAGCGCGTGGCGATCGCGCGCGCCCTGCTCAAGGACGCGCCGATCCTGATCCTCGACGAGGCCACCTCGGCCCTCGACAGCGCCAGCGAGGCGCTCGTGCAGGACGCCATCGACACGCTCAAGCAGGGCCGCACGACGCTGGCCATCGCGCACCGCCTCTCGACGGTGCGCGACGCCGACCTGATCCTGGTGCTCGACCGCGGCCGCATCGTCGAGCGCGGCACGCACGCGCAGCTCATGGCGCGCGCCGGCCGCTACGCCGGCATGGTCGGCCTGCAGACCGGCGGCTGAGCGGCGGGCCCCGGCGGGCCCCTCAGGGCTTGCGCGCCCGGAAGATCTGCACGTCGCCCTTCACGCTGCGGAACAGTCCGCGCAGGATGGGCAGGTTGAAGAATCCGTCGCGCGACGGCACCGCGATGTAGGGGTAGGTGTCGAAGGCCTCGATGCGGAAGCCGACGCGCTCGAGCAGCGCGCGCAGCTCGCTCGCCGCGTAGATCCTGATGTGCAGCGTGGGCGCGTTGTAGGTCTTCTTGATCTCGCGCAGCGCCTGGCGCTGCGGGGTGTCCTTCTCGAGCCAGTCGTTGAGCCGCCGGAAGCCCTTCTTGTGCATCAGGAAGGCGTCGTTGTCGGTGTCGACGACGAGGTGCCCGCCGGGCCGCAGCACGCGGAAGACCTCGCGCATCATGCGCTCGCCCGGCTCCTCGGCGAGGTGCTCGATGATGTCGTTGAGCAGCACGACGTCGAACTCGGCGTCGCGGAAGGGCAGCACCGTCGCGTCGCCGCGCAGCACCGCCATGCCGGGCAGGCGCTCCCTGCAGAGCTGCAGCGCCACCGCCGAGAAGTCGAGGCCCACGACCTTGCCGCCGCGCTTGCGCGCCTGCTCGCCGAAGAAGCCGACGCCGCAGCCGCAGTCGAGCACCTTCCTGCCCGCGACCTCGCCCATGAAGCGGCCGACGTTCGCGACGCGCTGGCGGTAGACCTGCCCGTCGTAGCGCGCCAGATGCCCTTCGAAGTACTTGCGGTCGTAGTGGCTCTCGTCGAAAGCCGCCTTCCCTTCCTCGAGCAGCGTCATCGGCGGTCAGGCGCTCCGGGACAGGGATCAGGCCACGAACGGGCGCGCCAGACTAGCCGTGCCTCGCGCGAGGGACAAGCGCGGCGGGCCGAACGCGCTCGCCGGGACCCTGCTTCAGATGGAAGGGCGCTCAGGGCGCTCCCGACAGGTGTGCGCCGAGACTCGATCAGACTCCCTCGGCCGGCATCGGATGCCGGCCTGCGAAGCTCGCCTCGGCGCACACCTGTCGTGCCGCCCGACGATGCGATGGTGCGGCACAACTAGCGCTCCCAGGCAGCGCTCAGCAAGCGAAACGCTTCCAGACTGCGCTTGCACGAAGCGGCCGCATCGCTCACGGCCACGATGTCCGGGACACATGTGACCTTGCCGGTCTGAGGGTCCATGAGCCACAGGCGGTACTCGTAGTCGCGATCCACGCCCCCTCCTGCGCCCAGAAAGGCCTGGACCATCTGCCGCACGATCGGCGTCACTTCCTTGAATCCGCACACGACGAGTATTGGCTCGGTGTCGTTCCACACGGCTGCGCCAGCCGTGTACTCGCCAAGGTCGACCCATGAAGCAGGCTCGTTTCCGCTCTCGGCATCGACGGCCATCACGTACACAGACTGTCCATTGAGTGACACGGCCAAGAACTTGCCGTCAGGCGAGAATTGCGGCTTCCCCAATTCAATCGATGGCGTGCTCTCGAGTTGAGTCGTACGCACCGCCTGCCCCGTCTCGGCGTTGGTCAAGACGAGCACGGTCCGCCCCAATCCAAGCTCGGTTGACTCCCACTCCGTGCCGAGAATGGCGACGACCGACCCGGTAGGTGACCACTCGACAGACTCCTCCATCGGCGTGAAGCTCGATGGCAAGGCCATGACTCGCTCGGTCGTACCCTCGGGGGAGACGATGTGCAGTTGAAAGTCTTTGCCTGAGTGCCCCCAGCCCCCCGGTCCGAGGCGCCTGGAACCTGACCGCTGGTCCGCCTCCCTCGGCATGGCCAGTGCCAACCGCGATCCGTCAGGAGACCAGCAGGCGTTCGTGACGGCTGCAGTCGCGAATCGGCGCGTAGCTATCGATACTCCACCGCCGGTGATTCGTCCGATCACCAACTCGCTGTCGTCGTAGCCAAGGCGCACGAACGCGATGCGGTCGCCCGAAGGCGACCACGCGGGCGCCAGCCTCCCGAAATCGGCGTCGCCGTCGCCCACCCACATGATGCGCGCAGGGTCCACCACCTCCACGACTCCAAGCGACCGCCCATGCCTCGATTCGAACAGAATGCGCCGCCCATCGGGAGAGACGCTCGCGACCTCATGATCGAGTACGTCGCTCGACGCTCGCAGTCGAGCCAGAACATCGAGCTGCGCCTGCTGCACGGACGCAACCAGTGCCTCTCGGTCGATCGGCGCGAACTCCGGTGCTGAACAGGCCCAGAGCAAGGCGCTCAGCACGCAGAGGGGCACCCGTATCCGCGCGATCCTGCCGCGTTTCACCAAAGGCCCTCCACAGGTGCACCCAGCTTGCACTCCGCATGCAACGGGAGCTTGGGCCCCAGTGTCGCCGAAGCGCGAATCGGTGCAACGAGTACTGAACCGACGCCAGGCGAGCGTGCCCCGCCTGGTGAGACTCGAACCACGTGGAATGCCGATCGGCACGTTCGGCCATGCACCCCGCTCGAGCCGTCGAGCTCACTCCACGCCCAACGCGCGGCACAGCGTGCGTCGGCGGGCGGCGCGGAAGGGAGTGCCACGGAGCGAGCTTCGCAGCGCGACGGAGAGGCGACGGCGCAGCCGTCGCCGACGCCGTCGCGCGAGGGAGTGTGCTCGAGCTCCGGGGCACTCCCTTCCGCGAGCGCCCTGAGCGCCCCGATCGCGCGCCGCTCAGCCCGCCGCGAGGCGCGCGTGCAGGGCGCGCACCGCCGAGGGCTCGGGCAGCGCGTCGGGCGCGCCGGGCGGCGCGAGTCCCGCGGCCGCCGCCATCGCCTGCAGCACGAGCGCCGCGCGGCGCCGGTCGCGCATCGGCGCGGTCGGCGCGAGCCAGTTCTCGAGCAGCGCCAGCTCGCGGCCGAGCGCGCCGACGACGCTGCGGTCGCCGAGCCGCAGCAGCATCGCGACGGCCATCAGCCGCGTGGCGGCGTCGGTCGAGAGCAGCTCGCGCCGGTACTTGGCCTCGAGCCCGTCGAGCACCGAGAAGTCCTCGAACTCGGCGTTGGCGGCCGAGGCCGCGCGCCAGGTCGGGTCGCCGTACAGCACGTGGTCGGCCCACAGCAGGCTGTCTTCGCCGTGCCGCTCGACGATCGCCTCGCGGCTGGCGGCCAGCGACGCGCCGATCGTGCCGCCGCGCGCCAGCTCGCGGTAGAAGGCGCCCGCCGCGAGGCGCGCGACCTCGTCGCGCACCTCCCACAGCGTACCGACGACGTGGCGCACGCCCGCCAGCAGCAGCGCCGAGGCCAGGCCCGACACGCCGCCCAGCTCGGGCGCGCCGCCGGCGAGGCGCACCGTCTCGCCGCCGCTGCCGCAGGCGTTGAGGAAGACCAGGCCCGGCACGTCGATGCGGCCGCGCATCGACTCGAGCAGCCGCGCGTCGAAGGTGCCGTCGCGCAGGCGCAGCCGGCCGCCGCCCTCGGGGTCGGCGTGGCCGGCGTAGTGCAGCACGTCGTGCCGGGCGAGTTCGTCGCGCAGCGTGCGCACGCCGACGTCGCCCGCCAGCATCGTGACGCGCCCGAAGAGCGGGCTGTCCTCGAGCTGCTCGACGAGCTCTTCGGCCTCGCGGCGCGCGGCGGGCAGGTCGCCCGCCGGGTCGGCCACGACGAGCGCCGAGAGCGGCGGCTGCATCGCGCGCTGCAGCGCCGGCCCGCGGTCGAAGGCGGCCTCGACGCTGACCAGCCGCCCGATGCGGAAGCGCCGCCCGAGGAAGCGATCGCCGTCGTGCAGCAGCTCCCACGGGATGCCGAGCAGCTGGCGGTCGAGGTGCAGCGCGAGATTCTCGGTCGCGGCCTCCTCGAGCTTCTCCTTGAGGAAGGCCGGGAGCAGGTCGAGGTAGATGGCCTGCCCGGCCGCGACGAGTTCGTCGAGCAGGCCGGTCTGCCCCGCGTTGGCGCGCGCGAGCAGCGAGAGCACGTCGCGCGCCCGCTCGGCCACCAGCCCCGAGTGGAAGGGGCAGATGCGGCTGGGTTTCACGGTGCTCTCGAGCACCGAACCCTCCTTGAAGGGCGTCACGCGGATCGCGTCCGCCGACTGCCACAGCACCTGCAGGGTGAGCTTCGGTTCGGTGCCGCCCACTCAGGGCACTTCTGCGAAGGGACCGTCGGGCGCGGCGCCCGCGTCGAGCGCCGCGATCGTGCCGGCCTCCGCGCGCACGACGTGCAGCGCGCCCGACGGATCGCCCGCGAGCAGCAGCACCTCGCCGCCCGCGCCGAAGATGCGCGTCGTCGGCGGCGCCACGAACGGCAGCACCTGCGGTCGACCGCCGCGCGGATCGTGCAGCTCGACGCGCGTTCCTCCCGCGCGCGCCGCGACGAGCAGCGCCGGCAGCCCGCCGGGCCCGGGCGCGGCGTCGAACACGCGGCCCTGCGCCGCGAAGACCGCCGTCGGCAGGCCCCGCTCGACGAGCTGCGCGCGTGCGCCGCCCGCCGGCACGACGAGCACGCGCCCCTCGCCCAGCGCGACGAGCCGCTCGGGCTCGACGGCCAGCGCGAGCACCTGCACCGTGCCGTGATCGACGCGCCAGACCGTCAGCGTGCCCGGCCGGCCGTCGCCGGGGCGGCTCGCGACGAGCACCATGCGCTCGTCGAGCAGCAGGTCGACGATCTGGCGGTCGCCCGCCATCCCCGCGCTGATGAGCGCGCCGACCCGCGCGCCGCGCAGGTCGACCTCGCGCACGAGCAGATCGTCCTCGGCCACGAAGGCCGTCTCGCCGTCGGCGCTCACGGCGACGCGACGACCGGCGACCGCCGCCGACAGCGCCTCGAGCGCGATCGGCGCCGCGTCGCGGTCGATGAGGCGCAGGCTGCCGGCCGGCGCGAAGGGCGCGCCGACGGGCCGCGTCAGCACGAAGGGCCGCGCCGACCCGCCCAGCGTGTCGCTGTGCTCGGGCAGGACGCGCCGCTCGAGCGGCTCGGGGCCCCAGCTCCAGGCCGACCAGGTCTCGAGCGCGCCCTGCTCGCGCAGCACCCACGCCAACAGGCCGTCGTCGGAGAGCGCCGCGCCCTGCAGCCCGCCCGCGCCCGGCAGCGCCGGCTGCAGCAGCTCGCCGGTGCGCAGGTCGACGCGCAGCAGGCCCGCGCGCCCCGGCAGCACGAGCAGCGGCGGGTGCACCACGAGGCGCAGCGCCTCGCTCTGCGGTCCGCCGACCTCCTGCACGCTGAGCGAGACGACCGGGCGGCGCGCGTCGGCCGGGTCGAGCAGCGGCACCGAGAGCGTGATGCGGCCGTGCTCGTCGGCGCGCCACAGGCTGCTGAGCCGCCCCGCGTGCACGGCGTTGGGCGGCAGCGGGCCGAGCGCCTGGCCGTGCGTCGTGGAGTGCAGCGCCTCGATGAGCGAGGGCGGCGCGAGGTGCGCCTCGGCCAGGTGCAGCCAGGCCGCCGCGCCGGGCGACAGCCCCTCGGCGACGATCACGAGCGGCGCCCCCGTGCGCGCCGTCGAGTGCGCCAGCCGGGGCGTCGAGGGCGCCTGCGCCGCGAGCGTGGCGCAGGTCGCGGCGACGATCAACGGGACGAGCCGGAAGCGCATGGCGTCAGGTTACCACCCGCCCCGGTCCGCCGTTGGGCGGACGGCGCGGCCGCTCAGCGCGCGGGCGCGAGGAGCTGCGGCCGCCCGTCGGCGTCGGCCGTGTCGCGCACGAGCCGCACGACCAGGTCGGTCACCTTGAGCAGCTTGGCGCGGTCGATCTTGGGCAGCTCGTCCCCGGGCTTGTGGTAGTCCTCGTGCAGCCCCGAGAAGAAGAACACCACCGGGATGCCCTGCGCGGCGAAGTTGTAATGGTCGCTGCGGCCGTAGTAGTCGTCGACCATGTCGCCGCTGCCGGCCGGCGCGTCCCAGCTGAGCGACAGCCCGGCGAGCGGCGCGAGCTGCGCGGCGCGCGCCACGAGCGTGTTGTGCTGCTCGTGCGCCGGCGAGGGCGTGGCGCCCACGCCGGCCGGGTCGTTGCGCCCCACCATGTCGATGTTCACGTTGGCCACGCACTGCGCCAGCGGCCGCGTCGGATGGGTCGTCCACCACTCGCTGCCGAGCAGCCCCATTTCCTCGCCCGAGACCGAGGCGAACACGACCGAGCGCCGCGGCGGCGGGCCGGCGGCCAGCCACTGCGCCGCCGCGAGCAGCACCGTCGTGCCCGAGGCGTTGTCGTCGGCGCCGTTGTTCACGTCGCCGTCGGCTTCGATGCCGACGTGGTCGTTGTGCGCCGTGAGGATCACGTACTCGTCGGCCAGCGCGGGGTCGGAGCCCGGCACGACGCCGAGCACGTTGGCGGCCATCGTCGTCTCGCTGCTCACGACCGCGTGCAGCACGAGGCCCGCCTCGCCCAGTTCGCGGCCGCGGCGCTCGCCGGCCTCCAGCGCGGCGCGCTCGGCCGGCAGGTCCAGACCCAGGGCGGTCGCGCAGCGCAGCGAGGCCTCGCCGGTGAGCGTCACGATCGGCCAGCCCGGCTCGGCCGTGCCCGGCGGCAGCCCGCGCGAACCGCCGGTCATCGCCGCCGAGAGCCAGCGCAGCGTGTTCACGCTGTTGCGGTCCTCGCCGTCGGTGAGGATCAGCAGCCCGACCGCGCCCGCCTCGCGGGCCGCGTCGCGCTTGCCGCGCCACTGCGCCGCCGCGCGCAGATCGTCGCGCGTCGAGGGCCGGCCGTCGACCACGACCGCCACGCGACCGTGCACCGGCAGGCCGGCGTAGTCGTCCACGCCGGCCGAGGCGAGCGCGATCCCGTGACCGGCGTAGACCAGCGCGGCCGAGAGGTCGAAACCCGCCGGCCCGCCGCCGCGCATGACGAAGTCGGTCACGGGCGCCAGCACGAGCGCCGGCCCGTGGCCGGCCGGGCCGAGCGTGAGCGAGGTCTGCTCGAGGTCGAGCGCGGTCGTCACGAGCGGCCAGCGCTGCAGGTACTCGCCCGGGTCGCCGCCCGGCGCCAGCCCCTCCGCGACGAAGACCGACTCGACGTAGCGGTCGACGGCGCCGGCGTGCACCGAGCCCGTCTCGCGCCCGCCCAGCTCGTCGCTCGCGAGGAAGCGCAGGTGCGCCTCGATGCGGCGCTCGATCCCGGCCGGCGCGACGTGCGCCGCCTCGGGCCGCGGGCCGTGCGTCTTCGGTGCCTCGCAGCCGACGCTCCCCAGCAGCAGGGCGGCGGCGCACGTGAGGGTCGCGATCGTCGGGCGCACGGTCAGTCTCCTTGTTCGGGCGGCGCGACTTCGATGCGCACCGCTTCGCCGTCGGCGAGGAAGATGAGCGACTCGCCCGACCCCAGGAAGACCGGCCCCTGCCCGGCGCGGCCGCCGGTGCGGCCGCCGAGCGGAGTGGCGGCCGAGGCCGGCTCGTCGAAGTCGTAAAGATAGAGTTCCTCGACGAAGGGCGCATCGTCGTTCTCGTCGAAGACGGCCTGCACCCAGGCCATGTAGCGGCCCGTCGGCGAGAGCGCCACCGAGTAGTGGTGCGTGAAGCCCAGGCCGAAGCCCCAGCGCCGGCCGCTCGGCACGTGCGTCTGGTAGATCTGCAGCCAGCCGTCGAGGTCGCGCTGCGGGCAGACCAGGCGCAGGTCCTCGAAGCGGAAGCCGCTGCCGTGCGGCACGCGCCGCGACGAGCCCAGGTCGCCGGCGCCCATGTGGTTGAGGCGGCCGCTCGGCAGGTCGAGCAGCCACAGACCGCCCTGGCGGCCCTCGACGACGAGTTGCAGGCCGTCGGGCGTGAAGACGGCGTCGCGCCCGCGGCAGCCCTCGGCGACCGCGCGGCGGGCGCCGCCGTCCTCGCCGATCAGCCAGGCCTCCCAGCCGCGCTCGCCGCGGAAGGCCAGCGCCCGCGCGCCGCGCGCGCAGAGCACCGCCTCGCCCTCCGGCACGAGCGCCGGGCCCTCCGCGGAGGCGACCCGCTCGGGGCGCGGGTCGAGCAGCGGGCCGGCGCGCGTCACGAGCAGTTGCCGGCCGCCCTCGACCGGCGTGCTGAGCACGGCGTCGCGCGCGGCCAGCGCGCCCTCCAGGCGCGCCTCGGGCGGCAGGTCTTCGGGCGCGAGCAGCGTGAGGACCTCGCCGCCGCGCACGATCGGATGCGTCGCGTGGCACCACAGCAGCCCGCGATCGGCCAGCACGAGCACCGAGCCGGTCGCCAGCAGCACCGGCCGGCCGCGCGACGCGACGGGCAGCAGCGCGCCGTCGGACGGCCGGCGCGCGGCGGTGGTGTAGGCGCGCCAGAGGCCCTCGCCCTCGCGCACGACGAAGGTGTCGAGGCCCGGTTCGGCGACGAGTTCCTCTCCCGGGCCGAGCACGAAGCGCAGCACGGGGCGGCTCACCAGCCACCGGACCACGAGCACCAGCACCAGCAGCGACAGGGCGAGGGTGAGGAACCGGCGCATGTCTCTCGCGATCGGGGCCGTCGGGGAGCGCCAGCGTAGCGTTTGCTAGCCTGCCGGCGATGTCCTCCCGGGTGCTCGTGCTCCTGCTGCCGCTGCACCTGCTCGCGGCCTGGTTGTTCCTGCTGCCGAGCGGACCGGGCCTGCCGCTCGACGACGCGTGGGGCCACCTCGTCTACGGCCGCTCGCTCGTGCAGGGCGAACTGTTCGCCTACAACCCGGGCCAGCCCGAGGCCGGCGTGACCGCGCCGCTGTGGACCGCGCTCGCCGCGCTGCCCGCCGCCGCGCAGGCCTGGCTGGGATTCGAGCGCGTCGACCTCGGCCTGCGCCTGCTCGGCGCGCTGTTCGGCTGGCTCGTCGCCGGAGTGGGGACACGCATCGCGCTGCGCGTCGGCAAGTCGACCGCGGTCGCGACCGCGCTGCTGCTGACCTTCGACCCGCTGCTGCTGGCCGCGCGCTTCTCCGGCATGGAGCTGCCGCTGTTCATGCTGTGGACGCTGCTGTTCATCGAGTCGGAGCTGGACGGCCGCGCGACGCGCTCGGGTTGGTGGGCCGGCCTGGCGCTGCTCACGCGGCCCGAGGGCCTGATCCTCGTCGCGTGGGCGGCGGTGCGCTCGCTGCGCGCGCGCCGGCATCCCGGCCCCGTGCTGCTGCCCGCGCTGGTCTGCGCGCTGCCCTTCGCGGCCTTCAACCTGTGGGCCGCCGGACAGCCCTGGCCCAACACCTGGAGCAACAAGGCGCAGGTCGTGATCGAAGGCGCCTCGCTGCTCGCGTCGCTGGGCGCGCTCGGCGGCGACACCGGCTGGGGCTGGGGGCTGCCGGTGCTGCTGCTCGTCGGCACCTTCTCCTGCATCGGCGAGGCGCGCCGCGCGGCGATCCTGTGCCTGACGGCCTCGCTGCTGCTGCTGGCGGGCGTGCTCGCGAGCCGCGAGATGCCCACGGCCTTCGACCCGCCGCGCGTCCCGTTCTACTGGGAGCGGTACGCGCTCATCGCCTGGCCGCCGCTGCTGATCGTGGCCGGCGCGGCGCTGGCCTCCTTCGCGCGCACGCTGTGGGCGGCGGCGCGCTGCCGGCCGGCGGCGGCGGCGATCCTCGTCGCGCCGATCGTCGCGACCGGCGTGCTGGCGCGCGGCGTCCCGGGGCACGCGCTCGACGTGAGCCGGCGCTTCGCGGCGGAGGTCGCCGACGTGCAGGCCCAGCAGGTCGCCGCCGGCCTGTGGATCGACGCGCACCTGCCGCCCGACGCGCTCGTCGCCAGCCACGACGCCGGCGCCGTGCGCTGGTTCGGGAAGCGCGCGGTGCTCGACATCTACGGCAACAACGCCGCGCGCCTCAACCGGCTCATCGCGCGGCGCGACCGGGCGCAGGCGCGCGGCGACGAGGCGGGCGCGGCGCGCGCGCACGCCGCCGTCCTCGGCTATCTCGACCGCCAGCGGCCCGACGCGCTGGTGTGCTTCCCGATCCTGTGGGCGGCCGGGCACAGCCCCGAGCTGCAGGCGCTGCTGCCGACGCTCGCCGAGGGCGACGCGGCGTCGCTGCTCGCGCGCGCCGACGACTGGGCCGCGCTCTTCGGCCTCACGCGGCGCGCGGCCTCCTTCCCGGCGCCGCACGGCGCCGTCGTCGGCGGACCGCTGCACGACACGTTGG
This sequence comes from uncultured Phycisphaerales bacterium, assembly GCA_964490005.1. GTDB lineage: Bacteria > Planctomycetota > B15-G4 > B15-G4 > B15-G4 > CAZBBB01. The sequence goes on from CAZBBB010000052.1 coordinate 15,474, forward strand.
CGATCTTCGTGCGGCCGTGAGCCGCCGCGCGCTGCTCGCCGTCGCGCTGCTCGCGGCGCTCGTGCGCGTCGGCTGGGAGGCGAGCCTGGCGCGCGGGACCGGGCCCGTGCCGCGCCTGGCCTCCCACCTGCTCGGCGACGAGCGCGCCTACGACGCCTTCGCGCGCCAGGTCGCCGAGGGCCGCCTCGACCGGGAGCGCGCCTTCTACCAGGAGCCGCTCTACGCCTGGCTCGTCGGCCAGCTCTACCGCCTCGCGCCGCCGCCGCCGCTGCCGCCCGCCGGGCAGGGCGACAGCGCGATCCCGCACGCGGGCGTGCACCGCGCCGTGATCTGGGCGCAGCACCTGTGCGGCGTGCTCGTCGCGCTGCTCGTCGCGACGCTCGGCGCGCGCGTGCTCGGGCCGGGCGTCGGGCTGCTGGCCGGCCTGTTCGCGGCGCTGTCGGGCCCGCTCGTGTTCACCGAGAGCCAACTGCTCAAGGAGAGCCTCGCCCTGCTGCTGTGGGTCTCGACGCTGCACCTCTGGCTCGACGTGCTGCTCGACCGCGGCGGCGCGCGGCGCGCGGCGCTGCTGGGGCTGCTGCTCGGCGCCGGCATCCTGCTGCGCGGCAACACCTACCTGCTGGCGCTGCTCGTCGGCCTCTCGCTGCTGGTGCGCAGCGGCGGGCGGCGACGGGTGCGCGAGGCGCTGCTGGCCGCGGGCTGCGCGCTGGTGGCGATCTCGCCGGCGACGATCCACAACCTGCGGCGCGGCGAGTGGGTGCTCACCACCTACCAGGCCGGCACGAACGCCGCCATCGGCATGCCCGACAACGACCTGCCCTGGCGCGGCATCGCCTACGAGCCGCTGCAGTCCGGGCACGGCGACGCGCTCTTCGAGGAGGACGACGCCGTCGCGCTCGCCGAGCGCGACGGCGGCCGGCGGCTCTCGGGCCGCGAGATCTCGGGCTACTGGTGGAGCCGGGCGTGGGCGAGCGCCGCGCACCGGCCCGCCGTGGCGGCGCGGCGCGTCGCGACCAAGCTGGCCTACACCTTCCACGGCGACGAGATCCCCGACGTCAAGGACTGGTCCTTCTTCGTGCGCGCGGCGCCGTGGCTGGGCAGCCCGCTCTCCGACCTGAGCTGGCTGGGGCCGCTGGCGCTGGCCGGCTTCATCGCGCTGCCCTGGCGGCGCGAGCTGTTCGTGGTGCGCGGTGCGCTGGCGGTCGTCGCGCTCTCGCTGGCGCTGTTCTACGTGATGGGCCGCTACCGCCTCGCTGCCGCGCCGGGCTTGTGGATCCTCGCCGCCGGCGCGCTGTTCGCCGGGGCGCGCACGCTGGCCGGCCGGGCCTCGGCGGCGCGCAAGGCGGGCGTGGTGCTCTGCGGCGGCGCGCTCGTCGCGCTCGGGCAGCTCCCGCTGCGACCCGACGTGGGCGGCGAACAGGTGAGCTGGGGCAACCTCGCGTCGGTCGAGCTGGCGACGGCGCGCACGGCGGCCACGCCGTCCGAGGTCGAGACCGCGCGGGCCGCGGCGCTGGCCGCCGCCGACGAGGCGCTGGCGCGCGCCGCGACCTACCCCGAAGCGCGCGTGCTGCGCATCCTGGCCTGCGACGTCTCGGCGCCCGGCCTGCCGCCGCTCGCCGAGGAGGCCTTCGCGGAAGCCTGGCGCCTGCTGCTCGTGCTGGAGGGCGAACGCACGGGCACGGGCGTGCTCAAGGCGCTCGGCGCGTCGACCGACGTGGTCGCCACGGCCTGTGAGGCGCTGTTCGACATGCCGAGCCTGCCCGCGCGCGAGCAGTTCGTCGGGCCGGCGCTGGCCTTCGCCTGCCGCCGCATCGCGCAGGACCTGCGCACCCCCGCGCAGTGGCCGCTGGCTTTGCGGCTCGTCGAACGCGGCCTGGCGTTCGACCCGCACGAGCCGCTCGGCCACGTGCAGCACGGCCTTGTCCTCAAGCGCCTCGGGCGGCTCGACGAGGCCGAGGCCGCTTACCGCCGCGCGCTCGACGCGGGCCTCGACACCGTCGAGTTGCACAACAATCTCGGCAACCTGCTGCTCGGTCGCGGGCGGCTGCCCGAGGCCGCGGCCGCCTTCGAGCGGGCGGCGCGGATCGATCCCGACAACGAGATCGTGAGGCTCAATCTCGAGCGCGCCCGCAAGGCGGCCGCGGAGATCGCGCCGCCCGGCAGTTGATCGGCGCGCCCCGGCGTGCACGATCAGCGGCTCTCATGACGGTCTCGATCGCCACGCCGCCCAAGGCCCGCCCCTGGAAGAAGGGCAAGCGCGTCCCCTTCGAGCAGAGCAAGTGCGGCGGCTGCGTCGCGCTCTGCTGCCGCTACTTCGCGCTCGAGATCGACGCGCCGACCAAGCCGTCCGACTTCGAGGACATGCGCTGGTTCATCCTGCACGACAAGGTCGAGATCTTCACCGAGGGGCGCAGCTGGTACGTGCAGGTCTTCAACCGCTGCCGCTGGCTGGGCGAGGACAACCTCTGCACCAACTACGACAAGCGCCCCGAGATCTGCCGCACCTACGAGAACGACTGGTGCGACCGCGACGAACTCGAGGGCAGCACCGGCGGCAACGACAAGGCCTTCCGCACGCTCGAGGAGCTCGAGGCCTACCGCGACGTCTGGGTCAAGCGCTGGGAGGCCAAGCGCCGCAAGGCGAGACAGGCCGCCGCGCGGCGCGCCGCCCGCACGCGCAAGCGCAACGCGCGCAAGGCCTCGGACACGCCGGCGCGCGCGAAGAACAAGAAGAAGAAGCGAGGTTAGGCGCGACGGGCTGCGCGGGGGCGGCTGGCTCGAGGGCCTCTTCGCCTCCGGCCACGTGACGCCTCCGGCTCAGAGGACCTTTCGCCGCGCCGCCCTGCGACGGCTACTTCCTCGCGTCGGTGGCCGGGACGGCGCGTTCGTGCGCGAGGGCCGAAGCGTCCTCGGCGGCGACCGCTCCGTGACTCGCTCCGACCACGAGCTGCGCTCCGTCGGCGATCTGGCCCCAGGAAATCCCGGCGCCGGGCGCGACCGTGATCTCGACGAGCATCGGCGCCGAGACGGCCTCGATCGCCAACGCGGCCGCCGCGGGATCGGTCTCGTCGAGGCCGATGAGTTGCAGGGCGAGCGCGTGCGCGACGGCCGGGTCGACCTCCGTCGCGGCGATCTCGATCGGCCCGATCGAGTCGAGCGGCACCTGCTTGACGAGCTGGCGCTGCTCGACCACGACCTGCTCGTAGCGGAGCTGGAGGAACAGGCGCACCGTCCGGGCCTGTGCGCCGGCATCGACGGGCTCGAGCGCCGCGATCCAGTCGAGCGCCAGACCCGTCTCGCTCGCCACCGCGACCGAACCGTGGGCATACGTCGAAGGCGCCATCGACGGCGCCTGCGTCACGGCCGGCATCACGACCGGAGCCAGCAGCGCGAGCGAGCAGAGCAAGGACTTGAAGCAGATCATGTTTCGTTCCCCATTCGAGTTGGAGTCAGGTTTCGTAAGGCGACCGGGTTCTACGAGGCGAGATCCGATTCAGCACTTCTCAGAGGCAGATGTAACAGACATCGGAGCACTCGTCGACTTCAGACCAGTTCTCGCCGCCGCAGGGAAAGAGTTCGTACCCCTCGCAAGCAACGCCGTCAACCGAGACGGGAGTGGATCGAGAATTCAGGACGTTCTTGATCGTGGTCTGGCATGCGTACGGCTGACACGCACTCGCCGTCACCTGTGAGGAGAGCGTCCCCTTCTCAATGGTGAATGTATTGGTATCCGAACACCCAGTGCATGGAGCGGAGCAAGGACCGATGGTCGAACAGTCCGCCGATGATGCGAGCAGCAAGATAGCTGTGATCGCCAAGCCAACCTGTCGCATCATGCGCCCGCTCCAGCTCTGGAAGTGAGTTGCACAGCTTCTCGACTGAAGGCGGGAATCTACCCCCCCCCCCCCAGATTGTCAACGGGTGGTGTCCCAGCCCCGCCTCGAGATGGAATGCAGTTCTCCTTTGGGCACCCCACGCGCAGCGTCGGTCGC
>CAZBBB010000053.1:0-19330 GCA_964490005.1 uncultured Phycisphaerales bacterium
CGCCCGCGTCTGCCCGCCCGCGGCGGGGCGCGCGGTGGGCCCGGCCCGCGCGCTGCGGCGAGCGGTCGGCGTCGCGCTGATGCTCGCCGCCGCGGAGGCGACCGTCGCCGACGTCGCGGCCCAGGCCGGCAGTCACTTCGCTCCGCTCGCGCCGGAGACCGTCGTGCACCAGACGCTCAACTTCGCGCAGCACCAGCCGCGCGTGGCGATCGCGCGCGACGGCGCGCGCCTGGCCGTCGCCTGGGCTTCGGCCGTTCCGCAGACCGATGTCTTCGTGCGCTTCTTCGACGGGGACGGCGCGCCGCTCGGCGGCGAGCTGCTCGTCAACGAGGGCCAGCTCGTCGGCACGCAGGACGAACCGAGCCTGGCGCTCGACGAGCACGGCGCCTGCCTGGTGGCCTACTCCGAGCGCAACGGCTTCGACGGCTTCCAGATGGGCGTGTTCGCGCGGCGCTACGACGCCGCCGGCCGGCCCTCGGGGCCGCCCTTCGTGGTCAACGTCACCTGGCAGCAGTCGCAGTGGGAGCCCTTCGTCGCGGCGCGGCCGGGCGGCGGCTTCGTCGTGGGCTGGACGGGCAGCGACGGCGGCCGCACCTACATGCGCCTGTTCGACACGTTCGGGGGGCCGCTGACGGGCGAGATCGAAGTCGCGCAGTTCAACACCAAGCAGTTGTGCCCGGTGCCGGCGGTGAGCGCCGACGGCACGACGCTGTTCGCCTGGATCGACTTCAACGGCAAGTCCGGGCCGGGGCTGGGCACGAGCATCTACGCGCGCGTCTTCGACGCGGCGGGCGCGCCGCTGGGCGGCGAGTTCCCGGTGAACACGACGCTGGCGGGCGAGCAGCGCGAGCCGAAGGCGGCCGCCGACGCCTTCGGGCGCTTCGTCGTGGTCTGGGAGGACCGCGCGCCGGACGGCGAGTTCATCGACGTGCACGCGCGGCGCTTCGACGCGGGCGGCGCGGCGCTCGGGCCCGAGTGGCGCGTGAACACGACGGCCGCCGGCGACCAGGTGTACCCGGCGGTCGCAGCCGACTGGGTCGGCAACTTCGTCGTGACCTGGGAGGACCGCTCGGGCGCCGACGCCGACGTGCGGGCCCAGCGCTACGACGCGGCGGGGCAGCCGCTCGGCGGGGAGTTCGTGGTGCACGCGGCGACGCCCGGCGCGCAGGGCTTTCCGGCGGTCGCGCTGGACGAGGCCGGCGAGTCCTTCGCGTTCGTGTTCACGACGGAGGGCGCCAACAAGGACGCGGCGCTGAGGCGCTGGCGGCACGCGCCGATCGGGGTGCTCGCGCCGCTGACGGCGGGCGGCCACGGCGAACTGGCGCTCGACCTGCCCTCGGGCGGCGGGTTGTGGCGCGTGGTGCTGCTGTCCTTCGGCACGCAGCCGGGACTGCCGCTGCCCGACGGACGGAAACTCGCCCTCGCGTGGGATCCGCTGCTGCAGTTCGTGCTGGCCTCGCCGACGGGCGGCGGCGCGTTCAGCGGGTTCACGGGGCCGATCGACGCTTCGGGGCGGGCGCTGGCGGGCGTCGACCTGCCGGCCAACCCGGCGCTGGTCGGGCTCGTGCTGCACGCGGCGGTGGTCACGCTCGACACGGGCGCGGCCGGGCTCGGCGCGCAGTTGCGGCACGTGACGCGGCCGGTGGCGCTGGCCATCGAGTGAGGGCGGGCCCTGCGCGGCGCGCGGCGTGACCGCGCGCGGCGTGCGAGGATAGGGGGGCCGCGGTCGGGCTCGCACGGCGGGAGATTGCATGGCGTCAGGCTTCGCGAAACAGCTGGGGATGGCTGCGGTCGTCGCGTGCGTTCTCGTGCCGGCCTCGTCGCAGGCGCAGCAGGGCGAGGCCGCGCCGGCGGTCACGGGCGGCGACGTGCGGCCGGACGGCAGCGATCCGGCGGTCGGGGCGGCGGACGAGCGCGGCAGGGCGCGCGATGCGCGCGCGCTGGCGGCGCGGCGCCTGCTGCACGCGGCGGGTGGCGGCGTGCTGCGGGTCGAGGCGCGCTTGCGCGACGGCGCGTGGGAGTGCCGGCGCGACGGGCAGTGGCAGCGGCTGCCGGCGGGCCTGGTCGTGGCCGATCGGCTCGAGGCGGACGTCGTGAAGGAGGCCGCGGCGCGACGGGCGGCGGCGCGGCGCGGAGGGCCGGCGGCGGAGGCCGACGTGGCGGCCTTCATGCTCGACGAGGGCCTGCTGACGGAGGGGATGGCGGCGCTCGATGCGCTGCTGGAGCGCGATCCCGGCCAGCGCGACGCCCTGCGGGTGTTGCAGGCGCGCGGGGGACTGTTCGCGTTGCCGGAGGCCGGCGAGCGCGGGGCGGCCGCGTTCGAACTCGCCGAGCGTTCGCCGGCGGCGTTGCGGGCGCTCTTGGCGGAGCGCGTGTGGGAGGCCTCCGATCGGGACGGCGTGCGCGCCGAGATCGGTGAGCAACTCGGCCAGCGTGCGGCGGGGCGGCGCGCGCTGGCGGCGCGGGCGCTGCGCTGCCGGCCCCGGGACGCGGCGCCGCTCACCGAGAGCGAACTGCAGGAGCTGTTGCGGCGCGTCGTCGTGGATCGGGATGCGGCGGTGCGCGCGGAGGCGGCGGCGAGCCTGTCCGCGGTGGGCGAGCCGGCGCTGGTGTGGCCGGTGGTGCGGGCGCTGACGAGTACGCATCCCGGCGTGCGCTGCCAGGCGGTCGAGGCGCTCGGGGCGATGGGCTACGCAGCGGCGGTGGCGCCGCTCGAGGAATACGCGGCGGCGCGCAAGCCGTCCGGGGGTGGTTGGGCGGGGCCGCGCGCGAGCGTGTTCTCGGGGCGGCAGCTGGCCTTCGTCCAGGGATTCGACGTGGAGGTGGCCCAGGGCGCGGCGATCGGCGATCCGGAGAGCGGCGTGCTTCAGGAGGGCGCGACGCTCGACGTGCGCGTACTGGGCACGTCGAGTTCACCGTGGTCCTTCGCACGCGAGACCGCCGCCATCCGCACCGCCCTCAATCGCCTCACCGGCCAACTGCGGTAGGTGTCAGGCACAAGATCACGCTTTTTCGAATGACCGGTGCCAAGACCGCTGCCGAGTTGGCTTAGGACCTGGCACCCGTACTGCGAAAAACCGTGATCTTGTGCCTGACACCAATCAGGGGAGGGTGAGGGACACGGTGTCGGTGGCGGTGGTGCCATTGGCGGTGAGCGAGACGGAGATGCTCATCGTGTCGGCGGGCCACACACCGGGCGGGATCATGACCGTGAAGTTGGCCTGCGACAGGGAGCGGTCCACGAGCCAGCCCTCAGCGAGCGGCAGCAGGATCGCATGGACCGGCATGTCGGTGACGCCGAAGGCCTGCGACGTGATCGTCATCGAGAAACCGGTCACGGACGACAGCAGCCCCCCCTCGGCACCGAAGGAGAAGCGCAGCGTCAAGGGTTCGCTCGGCGTCGGAGCGAGCGCGTCGGCCTCGACCAAGGCGGAGGCCGACGCGGTCGGGCCGTGCGCGAAGTGCTGCACCGGCGTCCAGGCCGCGTTGCCGGACGGATCGACGCAGCGCGCCGAGACGAGCGTCAGCGGCCCGCCGGATGCCGGCACCGCGACGGCTTGCAGTCTTCGATCGTCCGGCTGCGCCAACGCGAGCGTACCGAGCGGCGGCGCGGACCCGGCCAGCAGCGCGTCGCAGCGGAAGACCTCCGTGCCGCCCGGCGCGCCGCCCGCCACCGTCGGCAGTTCGAGTTCGAGGCCCGCGCCGCCCGCCGCGAGCCACACCCACGGCTGCGGCGCCTGCACGTCCGGTGTCGCGCCCGCGACGTCGATCCGGTACAGCGGGTCGCCGACGTGCAGCGACATCCACTTCAGGCCGGGATCGGAGATCATCGCGGTTTCCGCCCACGTGAATCCGTCGATCATGTAGGCCAGCAGGATCTCGGGCCGGTTGTGCCCGTTGAGGTAGGGCTCGGCGATGACGCCCGCGCCGGCCGTCAGGTTCTCCTGGAACGCCTGCGCCAGGAAGGAATTGCCCGCCGCGTCGCGCAGGCCGGCCGCCGAGTTGCTGTTCAGGTCGCAGGCGACCGAGCCCGCCAGCCACTCCCAGGCGTGCTGGTACTTGGCGTAGTTGTACCAGCCGCCGTAGAGCAGGGCGTCCGGCGCCCAGAGCGCGCTCGCCCCGCCGGCGAAGGTCGCGCCCGGCTCGCCGATCTCGGTCTCCCACGGCTCCCACGCGAGCGGAAACCCCGATGCGGCGACGAAGAACTTGCCGAAGGCCATGCTCTTGTCGCCCTGCTCGTAGGTGCCGTAGCTGAAGGGATAGCCGGCGAGCAGCGTCGCATCGTCGTAGGCGCCGAAGCGCGTGTCGACGTATCCGACGCCCGTGTACTGCCCGGGTGCCGTGCCGGCGTGCCGCTGCGCGTAGAGCGCGCGATCGACGAGCGCCTTGGCGTGCTCGGCGCTCCGTCCGTCGAGACGGCACGCCATGTACAGAGGCGTGCCCAGCCAGTCGTGGAGCGCATGGTCGAAGTGACCGATGTCCTCGCCGATGTGCGGCGAGACCTCCTTCATCGGGTTGTTGTACTTGGTGGACTTGAAGACCGGCACGGCGGCCGTCCCCAGCGCGAAGGGCGTCTGCAGCGCGTTGTCGACCGAGCGCGGTCCCCAGCCCGGGACGTCCACCTGGTACGGCACGCCGTAGCAGAACAGCAGCGTGTCGATCGACGTCTCGCCATGCGCGGCGAGGTACGCGAGCAACGGGTCGCGCAGTTCGGTCAGGAACTGAGCCCACTGCGGGCTCGCGTAGGCGACGCCCGTCGGCGTGAGCGGCAGTCCGAGCACGCGCTGCGCCGGCACGCCGCGCCGCAGCGCGTAGTACTCGGCGACCTCCACGCTGTCGCCGGTGCCGTCGCCGTCCTCGTCGGGCCAGTTCGTGTTGCAGATGACGAGGACGCGCGCCGGGTCGTCCCAGGGCGCGAGCTGCGCGCCCCCGGACGAGGCCAGCGCAGCCAGCAGCAGGGCGGAGAGGGCGGGGCGCATGCGCGGCAGTCTAAGGCCTGCCTCCGTTCGCGCCAGCTCCCGCCGCGCCCGGCCCGGGCGGGCGCAGCAGCGAGGCGGTGACGGCCGTCCCGAGGATGCCCACGATCGTCAGCAGCGAGGCGTTGATGGGCACGTGGTAGACGTCGACGAGCGTCATCTTGGCGCCGACGAAGACGAGCACGAGCGCCAGCCCGATCTTGAGGTAGTGGAAGCGGTCCATCATCCCCGCGAGCACGAAGTACAGCGTGCGCAGGCCGAGGATCGCGAAGATGTTGCTGGTGAAGACGATGAAGGGGTCGAGCGTGATCGCGAACACGGCCGGGATGGAGTCGACGGCGAAGACCAGGTCGGTCGCCTCGGCGGCGATGAGCGCGAGCAGCAGCGGCGTCGCCAGGCGCCGGCCGTTCTCGACCACCACGAAGCGGCCGTCGCGGTGCGTCGGCGTCATCGGGACGAAGCGCGCGAACAGGCGCACCAGCGGGTTGCGCTCGGGATGCGGCTCGACGTCGCGCTGCAGCAGCAGCTTGGCGCCGGTGAGCACCAGGAAGCCGCCGAACACGTACATGATCCAGTGCACCGAGGCGATCAGCGCGGCGCCCGCGAAAATGAACACGCCGCGCATCACGAGCGCGCCGAGGATGCCCCAGAAGAGCACGCGGTGCTGGTAGCGGGGTTCGACGCCGAGCGTGCGGAACAGCACGAGGAACACGAACAGGTTGTCGACCGAGAGGGCCTTCTCGATCACGTAGCCCGTCAGGAACTCCATGCCCTTGACCGGCCCGTAGACGCGCCAGACGACGGCGTTGAAGGCCAGCGCGAGCGCGATCCAGACGAGCGTCCAGGTCGTCGCCTCGCGCATCGACGGCGCGTGCGCCTTGCGGTTGAACACGCCCAGGTCGAGGGCGAGCGCCGTGAGCACGAGCACGGCGAAGCCGATCCACGCGGGCGCGGTGCCGACGCTCTCCATGGCGGGCGGGCTCAGCCTGCGGCCAGGATCATCCTGGCACCGCAGCTACGAGAAACCGCGCTCTTGTGCCTGACACCTTCAGGACTTGATGAAGAGGTAGTAGAGCTGGCCGGGGGACTTGGTGGAGCCGGCGAGGCGTTCGGCGCCGGCGCCGATGCCGAGGTAGATGTCGCCGCGGCCCGCGGTGCGGATCGCGCCGCCCGTGTCCTGGTCGAGCATGAACTGCCGGAACTCGCGCCCGCGCTTGGCGCCCGCCGCGCCGAGCGAGGTGTCGACGAAGGTCACGGCGCCGCGCGGGAACAGCGTCTTGTCGGTGGCGAGGGTGCGGCCGTTGGTGACCTCGACGTTGAGGCTGCCGCGCGGGTTGCCGCTGATCGGCGTGAAGAACACGTAGCGCGGATTGCGCGCCAGATAGGCCTCGACCTCCTCGGGGTGCTCGGCCGCCCAGGCGCGCATCGCGCTCAGGTTCGCCTCGGCCTCGCTCAGCCGCCCGTCCTGGATGAGCGCCTCGCGCACCGAGACGTACTCGTGCCCGTTCTGCGCCGCGTAGCCCAGCCGGTACATGCTGCGGTCGGGCAGGCGCAGGAAGGCGCTGCCGTTCACCTGAGCGACGTAGGCGTCGAAGGCGTTCTTCAGCCAGGCCAGCTCGAGGTTCTGCCCCTCGAGCAGCTTGCGGCCGTCGATCTCGCCGCGCTCGGGATACGGCCGCACCCCTGACGCCGTCTGCTGTCCGAGCGTCTGCCCGGCCTCGTCCTTCACGAGATCGGGCGGCATGGCGTAGAGCGGGTAGGAGTACTCGGCGGTGCGCTCGCGGCTGCCTTCGAAGATCGGCGTGTAGTAGCCGGTGAACAGCACGCCGCCGCCGCGCCCGTCCCAGCCGGCGCTCATGTACACGTCGAAGTCCTTGTCGATGCGTCGCGCGAACTCGGCGGCGTCCTTCGACGTCGCGAGCGTCTCGCGGAAGCGCTCGAGGCTCTCGAGCGCGACCTCGTAGCTGATGCCCTCGACCGGGAAGGCCTTGCGCGCCGAGGGCTTGGCCATCCACTCCAGCGAGCGGTCGATGGCGGGCAGCAGCTTGTCGCGCCCGTCGAAGTCGACCGACCAGTCGGGCCGCGGGTCACCGGGGCCCAGCTTGATGAGCGCCGGCGCGCCGTCGGGCAGCGGTCGCCCCCAGTCGGGCTCGAGCGGCGCGCTCGAGCAAGCGTGGAGCAGCAGTGCGGTGAGGGCCAGGACGACGACGCGGGGTGTGCGCATGAACACCCAGCCTATCGACCCGAATTGCCGATTCCAGCGCCCGTCGGGAGGCGCCCGGCGCGCGTCCCGGCCGGCCGACCCGGGTTCGGCGGACCGCGCGCCGCCCCCGCGCCCCGGCGACGCGGCCCTCAGGGCCCGCCGCCGCCCGCCGACGCGCCCGAACCGAGCAGCACGGAGGTGAGCGCGTCGAGATCCATGACCAGCGGCACGCGCGGGTCGTTGCTGTTGAGCGTCACGCTGGGGATCTTCAGGTTCTGCGCCGCCTGCAGCGCCAGAAAGACGCGTCCGCCCTCGCTGCGCAAGGCCTCGTTGCGCAGCGCGTCGCGCAGGGCGCGGGCCTTGTCGAGCGCCAGCTGCCCCTCGGCCAGCAGCTTCACGTAGTCGGCGTCCGCCGCCGAGCGCGTGCGCGCCTCGTAGACCTTGGCCTGCGCCGCGATCTCGGAGATGAGCACGTCGTAGCGGCTGCGTTCGGCCTGGAACTTCTTGTCCCACTCGGCCGTGAGCTGCGCCTCGGCCGCGCCGATCTGCTTCTCGATCGAGTTCGTCACCTTCTCCTCGTCGGCCACGGCCGTCTGCGCCCGGTCGAGGTTGGCCTTCTGCGTGAGGTACTGCTTCTCCTGCAGCTTGGCCTCGTACTCGCTCTGGAACGTGACGGCGCGGATGAGGATGTCCTGCGCCTCGCAGTGGAACTTCGCCAGCTCGGTGTTGAGCATCGGCATGACCATCGCGATGCGCGCCAGGCGCGTCTCGGTCTCCTGCCAGTCCTCGGAGGTGAGCTGGGCGAGCTGCTCGCGCAGCACCTTCTTGACGGTCTCCTTCACGCGGCTGCGATACTCGTTGCGCAGGCCGATGCTGACGATCAGGTGCGCCTCGCCGTCGCGGATGCGGTACGGCACGGTGCAGTCGATCTCGGTCTCGTTGTTGTCCTTGGTGCGGATGTTGAGCGGCGGCTCCCAGAGCGTCGTCGCGGTGTCGCGCTCGCGGTCCCCGACGAAGTGCAGGAAGTGCGTCGCGCGCGGCAGCTCGTACCAGCGGTGCAGCCCGGTGATGCCGAGATGGAAGCCGCCGGCGTGGTCTTCGGGCACGACGCCGATGCTGCCCACGAGCACCTGCTTCACGCCGATCTCGGTCGGCAGGATGCGCTTGAAGAGGAACAGGAACAGCATCGGCACCACGACCGCGATGACGAGCACGACGATCAGGCCGCGCGAGAGGATCTTCATCGGCCACCGCCCTTTCCGCCGGCCGCGGCGGGCACGACGTCGGGCCCTCCGGCCGCGGCGCCCTCGAGCAGTTCGATGCGCGTCGGCTGCGGGTCGCGGCTGTAGGGCACGAGCTGGAAGTCGACGCCCTTGAGCAGGCGCACCAGTTCCTCGCGGACGAGCACGCTCCCGCCCAGCGCCAGCGCGTCGGTGATGGCGATCAGGCCCTCGGCCTCCTTGCGGGCCTTCTCGGTCAGGCCGCGCGCCTCCTCCTGCGCCTTGGCGAGCGCCGACTGCGCCTCGCCGAGGCGCTGCGCGCGGTAGGCGTCGGCCGAGCGCTCGATGCGCACCTGGTCCTTCTCGGTCGCGATGCGCTTGGCTTCGAGCTCGCCCTTGAGCATCTCGTACTCGACCGTGCGCAGCGAGTTGATCTCCGCCAGCCGGCGCTCGCGCTCCTGGATGAGCTGCGTGGCGCGGGTCTTGAGCTTCTCGACCTCCTGGTCGGCGACCTTGCGGTCTTCGATGGCCTTCTCGTAGCGCACCTCGAACTTCGGGCGCGGCGTGACGATCTGGATCACGTAGACGCCGTGCGGCTGCAGCGCCTCGTTGAGGCGGCGCTCGGCCTCGCGCGTCGCCGCACCGAACACCGTCGGGTCGGCCACGTCGACGGCCGAGAACTTGCCGAACTCGTCGCGCAGGATCGAGCGCGCGTAGGCCCGCACCCAGTTCGTCTTGAAGGCGTCGCCCGCGCCCGAGTCGCCCAGCACGTGGTCGGCGCGCGTGGGCACCAGCTCGTAGTGGATGCGCACCTCGTCGAACCAGAAGTTGCTGCCGTCGTTGGCGCGCACGGTGAGCTTCTCGACGTGGGCGGCGTCCTTGTCCTTGTCGCCCTGCATGACGAACTCCTGCGGGCTCTTGTCGAAGATGAAGGCCTGCTGCACGAAGGGCAGGAAGATCTGGTAGCCCGGCATGGTGACGACGTCGTACTCGCCGGTGAGGTAGTTCACGATCACGGCCGACTCGGTGTCCTTGATCTCGACGAAGCCGCCCTGGCCCGTCGCGATCATCAGGAAGAACACCAGACCGATGAAGCCGACGACCAGCCAGGTGACGACCTTGGCGGAGGCGGCGGTGCGGCTCGGCAACCGGCGGGGGCCGGTCTCGCCGGCACGTTGGGGATCGGTGCTCGACATGCAATGTTCCTCCGAAGTCCCGGCCTGAGTCCCGGCCGGCACGATACCAATCCCGTGCGGGCGAACCCGTCGGTCCGGCGCATCCTTGGGATTGCCGCCCCGCGATTTCAAAGCCCCGCTACACTGTTCCGCTCGGGATGGCGCGCCGGCCACGGGTTGCCGGCGCCTCGTCGACAGGCACGCACCTCGCTCCCCGGAGTTCCACCATGGCGCCTCGCGGCTCGCTCCACGCCACGATCCTTCTCGCCCTGCTCGCGCAGGATCTCGCGGCGCAGCCCGCGCCCGGCAGCCTGCTCTCCTCGGGCAAGATCTCCGCGACGAGCGGCGGCCTGCCGGCCGGGCTCGACGGCGGCGACGGCTTCGGCTGGTCGAGCGCGGCGATCGGCGATCTCGACGGCGACGGCACGGCCGACCTCGCGGTGGGCGCGCCCTTCGACGACGACGGCGGCACCGATCGCGGCGCCGTCTGGATCCTCTTCCTGAACCCGGACGGCACGGTCGGCTCGACGGCGAAGATCAGCGCGCTCACGCCCGGCTTCGCGGGGCAACTCGGCGACTTCGACTGGTTCGGCTGGTCGGTGGCGTCGCTCGGCGACCTCGGAGGCAACGGCACGCAGGAGTTGGCCGTCGGCGCGATCCAGTCCGATTCGGGAGGCAGCGACACGGGCGCGATCTGGATCGTCTCGCTGAACGGCGACGGCACGCTCGCCGGGCAGCTGCGCATCGGCAACGGTTCGGGCGGCTTCCTCGGCGGGATTCCGGACTTCGCGTGGTTCGGCGGAGCGCTCGCCCCGCTCGGCGACTTCGACAACGACGGCACGGCCGATCTCGCGGTGGGGGCCTTCGGCGACTCCGACAACGGCACCTTCCGCGGCGCGGTCTGGTTCCTGCTGCTCAACCCGAACGGCAGCGTGAAGGACCAGGCCAAGGCCAACGACTCGCTGCCGGTGCTCTCCGGCCTGCTCGACGACGGCGACGAGTTCGGCTGGTCGGCCAGCGCGCTCGGCGATCTCGACGGCGACGGCGCGCCCGAACTCGCCGTGGGCGCGATCCTCGACGACGACGGCGGCCAGGATCACGGCGCCGTCTACGTGCTCTTCCTGAACGACACGGGCGGCAACATCATCAAGAGCGTCACCAAGATCTCGTCGCTGGCGGGCAACTTCGGCGGCGTGCTCGAGCACCGCGATCACTTCGGGCGCTCGGTCTGCGCGGCGGGAGATCTCGACGGAGACGGTCTGCCGAATCTCGCCGTGGGCGCCAGCAAGGACGACGACGGCGCGCTCGATGCCGGTGCCCTGTGGCTGCTCAATCTCGCGCTCGACGGCAGCGTGCTCTCGCATCAGCTCATCAGCGCCACGTCCGGCGGTTTCCCGGGCCCGCTCGAGGCCGACGACGGGTTCGGCCAGAGCGTCGCGTCGCTGGGCGACCTCGATGGCGACGGAGGCCTCGAACTGGCCGTCGGCGCCAACCGCGACGACGACGGATTCACGAACGCCGGCGCCGTGTGGATGCTGCACCTGGCCGGTTCGGGCGGCCCGTGGCTCGATCTCGGCAGCGCGCTGGCCGGCGTGTCCGGTCCGCCGTCGTTGGTCGGGACGGGCCCGCTCACCGCGGGGTCGGCGGGCTCGCTGAACCTCACGTCGGCGGCGCCCTCCAAGGTCGCGCTGCTGTTCATCTCGCTGGTGAACGGCGCCGCGCCCTTCAAGGGCGGCATCCTCAAGCCCGTGCCCTCGCTGCTCGAGATCCCGCTCTTCACCAACGGCGCCGGCGCCATCCCGCTGCCCTTCACCTGGCCGGCCGGAGTGCCCGCCGGCACCAAGCTCTACTTCCAGGAGGCGATCTCGGACCCCGCGGCGATCGAGGGCGTCTCGCTCAGCAACGCGCTGCAGGCCACGGCGCAGTAGCGTCGCGGCCGGGCGCCGCGCGGAACGGACGTTCGCAGGTCGGGCCGAGTCGTCGCTCGGGACAATGGTCGGGGTGACAGGATTTGAACCTGCGACCTCTTGACCCCCAGTCAAGCGCGCTAGCCAAGCTGCGCCACACCCCGACGGTACGGTGATTGCGCGAGCGATGGAGCCCCGCGCGAGGGGAGGGAGGTTGTACCCCGCACGGGCCCGGGCCCACAAGGCGGGGCGGGCCGGCGCGTCGCGGCGTAACGAGGGGCCATGTGCGCCGTCTTGTCGCGCATGCTTGTGCTCTGGATGCCGCTCGCGCTGCTGGCCATCGCCCTGTCGACACGGCCTGCCGCACCGCCCGAGGGCGACCTGTTCGCCGGCGGCGCGCCGCGTTCGCGCGCCCTGCTCGTCGCGCTGCACGGCGGCAGCCGCACGCGCACTCCGCGGGACTGCGCCGAGCAGCTCTTCGCCGCGCTCGACGGGCCGGCGCGCTCGGCTCGGCTGCGTCTGCTGGTTCCCGTCGCGCCCTTCGACGGCGATGCGCGCGAGGATTCGCTTGCCGGCCACGCGGCAGGCGGCGTCTGGCAGGTGCCGTGGACGAGCGCCGCCGGCGAGCAGATCGTCTTCGGTCTGATCGACGAGGAGGTGGCGGCGCGCCGGGCCGACGCGCGGCGCTGCCATCTGGCCGGCGTGGGGGCCGGCGTGGCGGGGGCGCTGCAACTCGCCGCGCGACGGCCCGAGCGCATCGCCGCGCTGGCCTGCTGGTCGGGGGCTCCCGCGCCGCTCTGGGATGCCGAGAGGCGGGTCGTCGGGCTCGTCGACGACGTGGGCCGGGCGCTTGCCGGCACGCCGCTCTACCTGTGGACGGCGCGGGACGACGGCCTGCTCGATCGCGCCGCGCTCGACCTGCTGTTGCAGGCGCCGCGTGCGGGGGGGCGGGTGCCGCTCCTGCACGAGCAGGGCGAAGGCGGTCACGGCCTGCCGCCCGAGGGGCCGCGGGCGGGTCTGGCCTTCCTCGCGGCACAGCGCCGGCGCGGACGGCGCCGGCGGCCGCTCAGCGCGTCATGACTTCGCAGCCCGTCTCGTGGATGTGCAGCGTGTGCTCGAACTGCGCGACGATCGCGCCCGGCCGCTCGACGAGCGGCGGATATTCGAAGATCGCGCCGGCGCGCACCAGGTCGCGCAGCGCCCGCTCGGCGACTTCGGTGCCGTGGGCGCGCGCGATCTCGCGCCGGCAGAAGGGCAGACCGCGCCGCGCCTCGATCTGATCGACGACGGCGCCGTCCACGTGACGCGGCGCCTTGAGCTTGCGACGCGCCCCGAAGACCTCGGCGCGGCCCTGCTCGACGACGCTGCCGCGCCCGGTCGTGGCGAAGGGCTCGATGCAGATCATCATGCCCTCCTTGAGCACGGCGTCGCCCTCGGGCACGTTCGGGATCGACGGCGAGCAGTGGATCGTGAAGGGCGCGATGCCGTGCCCGGTGAGGTTCGCGACGGGGCGGTGGCCGAGCGACTTCATCGTCGCGGAGATGGCGGCGCCGATGTCGCGCGTGCGCACGCCGGGCCGCGCGATCGCGATGGCCGCCTCGAGCGCCTGCCGGCTGGCGGACAGCAGGTCGGCGTGGGCGCCGAGGTCGACCGTCTCGGCCGTGTCGGCGATGCAGCCGTCGATGTGCACGCCGAGGTCGAGCTTGACCACGTCGCCCTCGGCGAAGACGCGCGGGTCGTCCAGATCGCAGCAGTCGTGCGCGGCCGTGTCGTTCACCGAGAGCTGCGCCGGAAAGGCCAGTTCGCCGCCCTGCTCCCGGATGAAGCGCTCGACGTCGTCGAGGACGTCGACGAGGCGGACTCCGGGACGGACGGCGCTCGCGCCGCGCCGGCGCGCCGCCGACGCGATGCGGCCCGCCTCCCGGTACTTGTCGATGTCGACCCTCATGCGAGCGGCCATCGTAGCCATCGAAGCGATCGGCGCACGGCCCTGCGCCCGCGCTCCGCCGGGCCTATACTGTGGGCTCCGCTCGCGGGCGCCTCCCCGACCCCGACCCCCCGGGTGCCCGCACGGGCGGACCTTCGGCCCACCACTCCTCCCGAGCCGTGTCCCGTGGCGCGGCTCCCCGGATCCGTCCCATGCCACGCCTCTCGCTCGCGGGCGCCGCCGGCGCGCTCGCGCTGCTCGTCCTCGGGCTCGCGCCGGGCCCGACCGACGGGCGGCCCGCGGCGCGCGCGCGCCTCGACGCCGCCTGCAAGCCGCTCGCGCCGATCGCGCTCGAGCTGACGCTGCCGGGAGGCGACCCGACCTCGGCCTGGTTGCCCGTCGAGTTCAGCCTGCGTCCGGCGCTCGAGCTGCAGCAGCTGCAGTGGTCCTGGGAGCTGAGCCCCGGCGTGGTCCTCGCGCAGGGCGAGGCGCAGGGCCCCGCGGACCCCGGGCGCGGCGCGCTCACGTCGGCCTCCGCCGTGCTGCGCGCGCCCCCCGACGGCGCCTTCCACCGCGCGCGCCTCGTCGCGACGGCGCGCTTCACCGGCCACGACCAGGAGGGCGCCAGCGAGCCGGCCGTCGCGATCGTCGAGCGCACGATCACGTGGGGCGAGCTGCCCGTGCCCGTGCCGGTGACGAGCGGCGTCGACCTCGACACGGGTGCCCTCGCGCCGATCGCGCTCGTCCCGGCGCGCCACGAGCCCGCGACGCGGGGGGGGCGATGAGCGCGCGCGCCCTCGTCGCCGCGCTGCTGTTGCTCGCCGCGGGCGCGCTGCCCGCCGCCGCGCAGAGCTTCGTCGTCTCGGGCCGCTTCCTCTACGAGGACAAGGCCTGGAACTACAACGGCTGGACGGGCGCCGACCCGGTGCTGCCCATCCGGCGCGCCGACGTGACGGTGCTCAACGCCGCCACGAGCGCGGTGCTCGGAACGGGCACGACCGGCGCCGACGGCAGCTTCTCGATCAGCGCGTCGGCCGCCGGCATCACGAGCATCGCAGTGCGCTGCGACGCCGACAACAGCCTCGACGCCGGCTTCCAGCGCGTGCGCGTGACGACCGAGGGTAGCGTCGAGTACGCCGTGCTCAGCCCGGTCTTCCCGGGGCACAGTCCGGCCCTGCCGCTCGACATCGGCACGGTCACGGCGCTCAAGGTGCTCTCGGGCGGCGCCGAGGGCGGCCCGTTCAACATGTACGACATGGGCCTGCGCGTGGCGGAGTATCTGGCGAGCCCGAAGATCGGCGCGGCGCCGTCGAGTTCGACGCTGCGCCTGTACTGGCCCGGCGGCAGCGGCTCCTTCGCGACGAGCAACCAGGCCCACATCGCCGACGACGACGGCTACGACGACCCGGTCATCCTGCACGAACTCGGGCACGTCGTGATGAACCTGTACTCCGACAACGACAGCCCGGGCGGCAGTCACTTCTTCGGCGACAGCGACCAGGATCCGCGCCTCTCGTGGGGCGAGGGCTTCGCGACCTTCCTCGGCGGCATCGTGCAGGACCACATGGGGCTCGAGGCGCTGTACTTCGACGGCAACGCCGCGGCGCAGAGCGGCGGCGTGGGCCTCAACCTGCGGCTGGAGACCGCCGCGCCCTACGCGAGCGACGCCTACGGCGCGGCCGACGAGGTCGCGGTGGCCTGCGCGCTGTTCGACCTGCTCGACACCGAGTTCTCGCCCGACGGCTCGCCCGGCAGCGACGACGACACGCTGACCTCGACCGTGCTCGTGCAGGGCAAGAGCCCGCCCAAGGCTTTCTGGGACACGCTCGTCGGGCCGGTGAAGGCCGCGTCGAACTGCACCATCAACGACTTCTGGGACGGCTGGTTCGGGCTGCACGCGGCCGACGCCCACTTCGACGAGCTCATGGACTGCTTCAGCCTGCGCCGCATCCGCTTCTGGGCCGACAACGACGAGCCCGACAACAGCCTCGCCGAAGCCTTTCCCGCGCCGGCCGTCTCGACCGACACCTGGAGCGGCGAGAAGCGGCTGTACTGGTCGACCGCCTCGCCGCCCGCACCCGGCAGCGGCGACCAGGACTGGTACCGACTCGATCTGGTGAAGGGCTCGAGGCTGCGCTTCGAGACGCGCTATCCCGGCGGCGCCGCCGACGCCGACACGCAGTGCGACACCTTCCTCGAGGTCTACCGGCCCGGCGGAATCCTCGTCGCGTCGGCCGACGGCGGGGGCCCGGGGCGCAACGCGCTGGTCGACGACGTGCTCATCAGCGAGACCGGCACCTGGTACTACAAGGTCCGTTCGGTGCACGCCTACCGGCGCTACGGCCGCTACAACGCCCGCGCGCAGTACCTCTTCGAGAACAAGCTGCCGCAGATCACGGCGGGCCCGACGGCGAGCCCGCCGACGATTCCCGACAGCCAGACGACGCTGCTCTCCGTCACGGCCAGCGACCCCGACGTCGGCCAGACGCTCGTCTACGCCTGGACGCCGCTGGCCGGCGGCTCGATCTCGGGCAGCGGCGCCGTCGTGACTTTCACGCCGCCCTCCGTGAGCGCCACGAGCGTCGTGCCGGTGCAGCTCGTGGTCAGCGACGACCTCGGGGCCTCGACGGCGCCGCTGATCGTGGAGGTGACCGTGACGCCGGACGTCAGCTCGCCCTGTCCGGGGCCGGCCTCGACGCTGATGGCCGGCGCCGGCAAGCCGGGGCTCTTCGGCGTGCCGCTGCTGTCGGCCCAGAACCTGCCGAAGATCCCGAGCGGCGACTTCGCGATCCACGCCAGCAACCTCCTGCCGCTCGCCAGCGGCTACCTCGTCGTCGGCTTCTCGCTGATCTCGGCGCCCTTCGACCTCGGTACGCTCCATCCCTCGCCCGACCTGCTCCTCCCGATCTTCACCGGGGGCGCGGGACAGCTGCTGCTGCCGATCACGCTGGCGGCCGACCCGCTGCTCTGCGGGCTGACCGTGCACACCCAGGTGCTCGTTCTCGGAGATCCCGGCGCGGCCGGGCCCAAGCAGTCGGCGCAGAGCAACCGCCTCTCGCTGACCTTCGGCAACTAGTCCTTCCCGGCGCGCGCGGCAGAGCGGATCATCGCGGCCGATGTCCGCACCGACGTCGCGATCGCAGGCCCTGGCGACCAGCCTGCTGCTGGCCGCCGTGCTCGCCGCGGGCCTGTTCTCGGTCCACAACCTCGACATCTGGCTGCACGCGCGCACCGGTGAATGGATCGTGCAGCACCGGCAGGTGCCGACGACCAACGTCCTGAGCCACTTCCACGCCGACCATCCCGCGGTCGACGACAAGTGGGGCTTTCAGGTCGTCGCACACCTGCTCTTCGACGGCCTGGGGCCCGACGCCTGCATCGCCGCGCGGCTGGCGCTCATCGCGGCGCTGATGCTCGTGCTGCAGTCCACGGCGCGCGCGCTCGGCAGCCGTCCCTTCGCGGCGCTCGGCTTCCTGCTGCTGGCGCTGCTCGCCGCGCGCACGCGGCTGGCCTTCCGGCCCGATCTCGTCAGCCTGCTGTTCACGGCGCTCGTGCTGCGCGCGCTCGTGCGCGCCGGCCCGACGGGCGCGGGCCTGGCGTGGCTCGTGCCGCTGCAGGTGCTGTGGGCCAACGTGCACGGCTACTTCATCACCGGGCCCCTCATGGTGGCGGTCGCGGGGGGCGCGCGGCTGCTCGCCGGGCGCCCGTCGCGCCCGGCCGGCCTGCGTCTGCTCGGGCTCGCGGCCGTGATGGCGCTGGCCTGCCTGCTCAACCCGGCGGGCCTCGACGGCGCGCTGCACCCGCTCCGCATCATGCAGGACCTCTCGGCCCACGCCGACTTCTACCGCGAGGCGATCATCGAGTTCCGGCCGCCCTTCGCCGACGATCCGCGCCAACCCTGGGACCGCCTGGCGTATTTCGCGCTCGCGGCCGCCGCGGCCGGGGCGGCCCTGGTGCAGCTGCGCGCGGCGCGCGCGGCCGACGCGCCCGACCGCGGGGCGGGACTCGCGGCGGCGGCCCTCCTCGGACTGTTCTTCGCGATGTCGCTCTCGCTGCGCCGCAACATGGCGCCCTTCGCGCTCGTCGCGGCGCCCTTCGCGGCGGCGGCCTTCTCGCGCTGCCTGCGCCCGCCGCGCGCCGCGGCGGCGCTGCCCGCGGCCTTCGCCGGACTGCTCGGCTGGGGCGAGCTGTCCGACGCGATCAGCCTGCACGACGGCCACGACCGGCGCGCCGGCACGGGGCTCTCGACGATCGCCTACCCCGACGAGGGCATCGCGTTCATCGCGCGCGAGCTGCCCGCGGCGCGCGTGTTCACCGCCTTCTCCTTCGGCAGCACCTTCACGGGGCGGCGCTGGCCCGCGCAGTCGGCGGCGACCGACGGCAACACGCACGGCTACCCGACCGCGCACCTGATCGACGTCATGGCGGCGCTCTCCGACGCCGACCCGCAGGCCTTCGATCGCGTCGTGCAGCGCCTGCGCCTCGACGCCGCGCTGGTGACGAGCGGCGGGCCGCTCGCGGCGCGCCTCGTGCAGCGCGCCGACTGGGCGCTCGTGTGCGTCGGCGTGCGCGAGGCGGTCTTCGTGCTCCGTCGGGCCGTCCCGGCCGAGTGGCTCGCGCGGCACGACCTGCTCGCGCGCTGGCGCGCCGGCGAGCGGCCCGTGCTGCCGGCCACGCCGCCCAACGTCTGGCCGTGGGGGGGCGCGACCGTGCGCGTCCCGCTGGCCGAGGTCGACCAGGCCTTCCTGCTGCTGGCGGCCGAGCTGCCGACGCGCGCGCTCGAGCGGGCGCGGGCCGCCGTCGAACTCGTGCCCGGCGATGCCGAGGCGCTCACGCTCGCGGGGCTGCTGAGCCTGCGCGTCGGCGAGCGGGAGGCCGCGCGCGACTTGCTCGAGCGGGCCGCCGCGGTCGGCGGCTACCAGCGGCTGGCGGACGAACTCGAACGGGCGCGCGCGCAGCTCGACGCGCGCTGAGGCCTCAGCGCGAAGCCCAGTCCAGCGCCTCGGCGGCGCGGTCGGCCGCGAGCGCGTCGGCCGCCCGCTCGGCGCGGCGCAGGCGCGCCTCGAGCAGTTCGATCAGCGCGGGCCGGTCGAAGAGCACGTCCATCTGTTGCGGCATGAGCCGCAGGAGCTGATCCCAGCGCATCGCCCACTCGGCCTCGTCGAGGCTCGGTTGCCGCGAGAGCGCGTCGAGCAGGTGCACGACGAGCCAGGCCAGGTCGAGGTCGGCCTGCCGCCGCAGGATCGCCAGCACGTCGCCGAGCGCCCCGCGCGCGCGCGCCGACTCGACCAGCCGGAAGTCGAGATAGGAGGGTTCGTCGCGCAGCAGCGTCCGGGCGCGCGCGTCGGCGCGCTCGTGATCGCCCAGCGCCAGCAGCAGTTCGATCTCGCGCAGGCGCAGACGCATCGCGGAGGCCGGGTCGTCGGCGCCGCGCTCGACGCGCAGCGACTCGACGGCGGCGAGCAGTTCCTCGAGCGGGATCGCGGCGCCCTGCGCCCCCGCGGGCAGCAGTCGGATGCCGTCGGCGTCCTGCCGGCGCTCGATGCCCGCGATGCCCGACGGGTCGAGCGCCAGCGCCTCGGCGAGTTCGCGCAGGCATTCGGCGTGCCGGCCGCGCGCGGCCAGCCGGCGCGCGCGATCGAGGCGGCGCCGCCAGGCTTCGGGCCCCAGCGGGTCGGCCCGCACGGCCTCGTCGAGCCAAGCGTCGACGGCCGGGTCGTCGGGCGCGAAGGCCGCCCGCGCGAGCGCCCGGCGATGCAGGATCGTCGCGTCGCCGACGCGCAGGTCCGCCACCTCCGCCCAGTGCCGTTCGGCTCGCGGCAGGTCGCGCGCGCGCTCGGCGAGCTGCGCCTGCAGTGCGATCGGCTCGGTGTCGAAGGGCCTCCAGCGCCGGGCCGCGGCCAACGCCGCGTCGGCGGCCGG
>CAZBBB010000054.1:0-19222 GCA_964490005.1 uncultured Phycisphaerales bacterium
TTGCGCTCTCGGCGCACGGCAAGCCCGCGCTGGCCGCCCCGCGCGGCCCGCCGCCGCACTTCAACCTGAGCCACGCGGGCGGGCTGGCGGCCCTGGCCCTGTGCGACGAGGTCGAGCTGGGCATCGACATCGAGGCCCTCGTGCCGGTGAAGGAGAAGGTCGCCGAGCGCTTCTTCTCGGCGCGCGAGGTCGCCGCGCTGGCCGCGCTGCCGGCGGGCGAGCGCCTCGCCGCCTTCCATCGCTGCTGGACGCGCAAGGAGGCCGTGCTCAAGGCGCTCGGCGACGGACTCACCCGGCGGCTCGACAGTTTCGACGTCCCGCTCGCGGCGCGCGGCCCGCTCGCCGTCGAGCGCATGGAGGGCGAGGCCGACGCGGCGCGCGACTGGGCGCTGCTGGCCTTCGAGCCGGCGGCCGGTTTCGCCGGCGCGCTCGCGCTGCGCGCGGCCGGGCGGCCCGTCACGCTCACGCACGCCGCGCTCTGAGCGCCGCGCCGCTCGGCGCTACAACGCGACGCCGGGGTCGTCCTCGTAGGCCGAGCCGATCCTGCACAGATGGTCGAGCGTCACGGCGAACAGCTCGAACAGCGCGGCCAGGCGCGGCAGGTCGCTGAGCACGCCGACGACGACGAAGTTCAGCTCGTCGACGTCGGGCGGGAACTTCGGGCCGAACCAACCCTCCGAGTCGAGCACCTGCAGGCGCACCTGCTGCTGGCCGGCGAGCAGTTCCCGGATCCGCGCGTTGTCGAACAGCTCGATCAGGCGCCCCTCGTCGTTGCCCTTGATGATGAAGTCCTCGTCGAAGTCGGGGTGGCCGACCTCGACGTCCTGCAGGCCGAAGCGCTTGGCGAGCGCGTCGAAGAAGCTCTTGCGGCGCACGAAGAAGCGGAAGCCCTCGGGATTCAGGTACGGAGCGCGCAGCCGCGTGTGCATGACCTTGCTCGCCGCGCAGTAGTAGGCGTCGAGCGTGATCGTCCACTCGCCGTGCTCGACGACGACCTTGTCGCCCTTCCAGAAGCCGCCGTCGACGTACTTGCCGCCGACCTCGTGGCTCAGCCGGCGCCAGATCTCCGGCCGGCTGTTCGCGAACCACTTGCGCATGCCCATCGTGTCGCTCCGGCGGGTGAAGGCGCGCGACGATAGCACGCGGCGCGGCGCACGGTCTTCAGGCCAGACGCACACGCACCGGCTCGCGCGGCCGGAGCGTCATGAGCGGCCGGGGCGCGGGCAACTCGCCCACGGGCAACAGTCTGAAGCTGCTCAGCAGGCGCACGAGCAGCACGCGCGTCTCGAGCCGCACGAAGACCTCGCCGACACAGCGGCGCGGGCCCGCCCCGAAGGGCAGATACGCGAGCGGGTCGGGCAGCGCCCGGCCTCCGAGAAAGCGCTCGGGCTCGAAGCGTTCCGGCCGCTCCCACAGATCGGGATGGCGATGCAGCGCGTGGACCGGCGCCGTGATGAAGGAGCCGCGCGGAACCTCGTAGCCGAGGATCGTGTCGGA
This sequence comes from uncultured Phycisphaerales bacterium, assembly GCA_964490005.1. GTDB lineage: Bacteria > Planctomycetota > B15-G4 > B15-G4 > B15-G4 > CAZBBB01. The sequence goes on from CAZBBB010000054.1 coordinate 1,498, forward strand.
CTGCTCGGCGCGACGCATGAGCATCCATCCCGGCGGATAGAGGCGCAGCGTCTCGGAGACGATGGCGTCGATCAGCGGCAGGCCGTCGATGGCCTGCGCGGTGAGCGCGCCGCCACGGGGCACGCCGCGACACGCCTCGCGCGCGCGGTCCTGCAGGTCCGCGTCACGCGACAGGAGCGCGAGCGACCAGGCCAGCGTCGTGGCCGTCGTCTCGTGCCCCGCGAGCAGGAAGGTCATGACTTCGTGGCGCAGGGCGTCGGCGTCGCCGGCCGCCGCCGCGTGCAGCCGCTGCATGAAGGGCGCCTTCGTCCCGGCCTCGCGCAGGATGCCGTCGACGAGTTGCCGCAGCACGCCGATCGCGCCGCGGTAGGCGCGGTTGGCCGGCGTGGGCCATCCCGACGGCAGCTTGAACAGCGACTGGCTGCGCTGCAGCGCGAGGCGCGCGACCTGCTCGACTGCAGTCGAGATCCGCTCCGCCTCGCGCTCGAGGCGGACGCCGAAGAGCGTCTCGCCGACCACGCCCAACGCGAGGCGCCCCATCGCGGCCGAGGCGTCGATCACGTCGTCGCGCTTCCAGCTCGCGAGTTGCGCGACGGCGACCGCATCCATCGCCGGAACGAGCCCGGCCAGCGCCTGCGTCGAGAGTCCGGGCGCCAGCGCGGCGCGACGCTCGCGCCACGCGGCGCCCTCGGCGCTCAGCAGGCCCTCGCCGAGCACCGGTCGCAGATCGTCGATGACGCCGCGCTTGGAGTAGCGCTGCGGATGGTCGACGAAGACGTGCCGCAGTCCGCGGGGATCGTAGAAGGTGTGGAACACGAGCGGTCCGGCCGCGGTGCGCACGACCTCGCCGTATCGCCGCAGGTCGACCAGATAGCCGAGCGGGTCGCGGAGGAAGTGCCGCACGGCGCGCAGCGCATCGAGGCCGCGCGGGCCGGGCGCGCGAGCTGCTCGGACGGACGCCATCGACGGGGTCTCCCGCTTGCGGTCGCGCGCGACGATAGCACGCGGCGCGCCCCGGTCAGTCCTCGCCGGAGGGGCGGCCGCGACGGCGCTTGAGGACCGATCGACGCGCCTTGCCCTCGAGGCGGCGGCGCTTGCTCGCGAGCGTCGGCCGGCTCTTCTTGCGCTTGCGCGGCACGATCAGCGCGGCGCGCACGATCTCGGCCAGGCGCTGCCGCGCGAGCAGCAGGTTCTTCGCCTGGCTGCGCGTCTCGGAGGCGTGCAGCACGAGTTCGCCCGCGCCGGAGAGCCGGCTCGCGAGCCGCGCCAGCAGCCGCGCGCGCAGCGCCTCGTCGAGCACACCGCTCTGCGCCACCGACCAGCGCAGCGTGACGCGCGTCTCGACCTTGTTCACGTTCTGCCCGCCCGGCCCGCCGGCGCGGCTGAAGGCCACATGCAGCTCGGCGCCCGGCAGCACCAGCCCGGGGCGGATCTCGAGGTCACCCACGCTCATCGCACTCGTCAGGGAGCCGTGGCCCGCAACCCGTTGCTGCCGGCGGCACCGAAGGGCGCCGCGGCATCGGCATACCAGGCCTGCAGCGTGAAGGTGAATCCCGAGCCCGGTCCCGGCGGCCAGATGCCGCTCAGCTGAGCCGTGCCCTGCAGGTCGGCGTGCATCCACGCCAGCGACTGCGCCGGCGCCGGCCAGAGGATACCGCCCTTGAAAGGTGTCGGCTGCGCGTTCGCGCCGACGAACAGAACTGCGCGGGCCAGCGCCGTCGCGCCGAGCAGAGTGAGCGAAGTCTCGCTGCCCGCCAGCAGGCCGCCGTGGCCGATCAGCGTGGGCGGCGCGTCGCCCGCGCCACCGACACCGCCGCCCAGATCGACCCAGTTCGGGAAGGGATAGGCGCCCATGTCGGCCGGCCCGCCCGTCGGATCGGTGAGCGCGGGGTTGCCCGCGTCGATGCAGGGCGAACCCAGCGCGAGCGCGTAGTCGCCCGCCGCGGCATCGGCGAACAGCGGCTCGGCATCGATGTTCCCGATGCCGGACCAGCCGCCCTCCACGTTGCTGTACGTGACCACGATCTCCGGCGCGATGAGCAGTCCCGGCGTGAAGGCACGGAGGATCGACGAGTCGATCTCGAGCCGCACGGGACTCATGGCGCCGTCCTCGATGAAGGTGCAGCGACGCACGACGGCCTGCTTCACGGGAGTGACCGAGGGTTGTCCGGCGACGACGCCGTCGCCCCAGAGCGCGGTGTTGCGCTCGAAAAGGCAGCGCTCGATCGTGATCGTCACGTCGGCGCTTCCGCTCCGCTCGACACGCAGGCCGCCGCCCGCGCCGCCCGCGGAGTTGCCGAGGAACACCGTGTCGGTGATCGTGGGGCCGGCGCCGGTCTTCAGCGCCCAGCCGCCTCCGTAGTTGCTGGCGTGATTGTCGATGAAGCTGCACTCGAGGGCGACGAAACCGCCGTAGAGCCCGCCGCCCTCGTCGCCCGAAGTGTTGCCGAGGAAGACGCAGCGTTCCGCGGCCAGGCCTTCATGGCTGCCCCCGCCGCTCTGCCCCGACACGTTGCCCTGCACGAGACAGTCGTAGAGCCTGGCACCGGAGGTGCCGCCGCCGAACCAGTCCGCCACGTTGTCGCGCACGACGCAATTCTCGAGCCGCGCGCCGGCCACGCCGCCCCCGCGACCGGTCGTCTGGTTGTTCGAGATGACGCAGTCGACCAGGCGCACCACCTCGGCGCTCGACGACCCGCCGTATCCGCCGCCCGACGTCGCGACTCCGTAGACGCCGCCGCCACGACCGAAGCTGAGATCGCCGAGCGCCGTATTGCCGGTGATGATGCAGTCGACGAGGATGACCACGGCCGTCGCCGTCTCGACGTACACGCCGCCGCCCCGGCGCCCCTGACCGTCCGGTTCCTCGACGAGCAGGCCGGATCCGCCGGTGATCGTGAATCCGTGGACCAGCGCCGCGGCGACCAGCGGACCTTCGATCCGCAGCGCCGGTGCGTTGAAACCGCTGCCATCGATCGTCGTGACCTCGGGGCCCTCCGTCGCGACCAGCGAAACCGACTTGCCCAGCATGAAGACCGCTTCGTGGTAGATGCCGGGCGCGACGAACACGCGATCGCCGTTCGACGCCAGCACGTTGATCGCTTCGTTGATCGAGGGCGTGTCGCGCGGCACGTAGATGTCGCCGGCGAGCGCCTCCCCCGCGCACAGCGCCGCCAGCAGGGCGCCGACGGCGATCCCACGAAACGCGGATTGCGGCATCGCCCATCCTCCATCCGAGCTGCGACGGCGCGCATTCTATGCGGATCTCGACCATCGCGCGCGACGAACGGGTCGCCGACCGTCGTGGCGGCCTGCGGGCCGACCGCCCGCTCAGCCCCGCGCGCCGCTGTCCTTGAGCACGCGCAGGATCGGCTCGTAGCGGCCGAAGGGCGGGAAGATGTAGGCGCCCTTGATGCGGTCGCTGGCCAGCGCCGCCGCCAGGCTCTCGGAGGCCACGCGGATGCCGACCTCGCGCTGCTCGTCGCGCGACTTGGCGTCGCGCAGGCGGTGCATCACGTTCTCGGGCACGGCCATGCCCGGCACCTCGCGCGTCAGGAACTCGGCGTTCTTGAGGCTGGCGAGCGGCAGGATGCCGACGAAGAAGGGAATGCGCGGCAGGTGCGCCGTGGCCTCGAGAAAGCGCTCGAGCAGTTTCGGGTCGTAGACCGGCTGGCTGAACACGAACTCGGCGCCGGCCGCGATCTTCTCGCCGAAGCGCCGCGCCTCGACGTCGAGATCCATCGCGCCGGGGTTGCAGCCGGTGCCGATCACGAACTGCGTCTGCGCGCCGAGCGGCTTGCCCGACAGGTCGAGGCCGTGGTTGAGGCGGTTGGCGAAGCCGATCAGCCCGATCGAGTCGGTGTCGAAGACCGCCGTCGCGTCGGGAAAGTTGCCCATCTTCGGCGGGTCGCCGGTGATCAGCATCAGGTTGCGCAGCCCGAGCGCGTTGTTGCCGATGAGGTCCATCTGCATCGCGAGCAGGTTTCTGTCGCGGCAGCAGTAGTGGACGATCGTCTCCATGCCGGTCGCGGCCTTGACCTGCAGCGCGAGCGCCGCGGGCCCCATGCGCGCGATCGCGCGCGGCCCGTCGGCGATGTTGACCGCGTCGATGCCGTGGTCGCGCAGGAACTTGGCCGACTCCACCGAGTCGCTCGCGTCGAGGCCCGGCGGCGGGTCGAGTTCGACGCTCACGGCGAAGCCCCGGCCGATCGCCGCGCCCCACGGCGTGCGCTCGGCCACGGGCTTCGGCACGAGCGCCTGGGCCGCGACGGCCTCGTTCTCGGCCGCGTCCCACAGCGAGACGCGCGCGCCGCGCGGCTGGATCGAGCGCAGGAAGGAACTCACCTCGCGGATCTGCGCCGGCGTCACGCCACAGCAGCCGCCGATGAGCCGCGCCTTCTTCTGCACGAAGCGCCGGCTGTACTCGGCGATGTACTCGGGGCTGCTCAGGTACACCGAGCGGCCCTCGATGAGCGCCGGCCCGCCGACGTTGGGCATGGCCGCGACCGGCAGCTTCGTGACGCCGGCCAGCGCCTGCACCACGTCGAGCGTCGTGTGCGGCCCGTCGCCGCAGTTGGCGGCCACCACGTCGGCGCCGGCGCGTTCGGCCATCGCGCCCACGTCCTCGGGCGGCACCAGGAACTCGGTGTGCCCCATGATGAAGCCGCGGTGGAAGGAGAAGCTCGCCACGACCGGCAGGTCGGCGGCGCGCTTGCAGGCCGTGATCGCGCGGTGCAGGTCGTGCACGCTGGTGAAGGTGTCGAGGAACAGCAGGTCGCAGCCGGCCTGCGCGAGCAGGCTCGCGACCTCGGCGTAGGCGGCGCGCTGGTCCTCCTCGTTGAGCGCGGCGTCCTTGGCGCCCTGCCCGAGCGGGCCGATGCTGCCCGCGACGTAGGCCTTGCCGCCGGCCTCCTCGCGCGCGATCGCCACGCCCTTGTTCAGGATCTCGGCCAGCCGCGACTCGAGCCCGTGCGCGGCGAGCTTGACGCGGTTGGCGCCGTAGGTGTTCGTCTCGATGAGTTCGCTGCCGGCCTTGAGGTAGTCGCGGTGGATGCCGCGCACCAGCGACTCGGCCGAGAGGTTCAGCTCGTCGTAGCAGCGGTTGATGAACACGCCGCGCGCGTAGATCTCGCTGCCCATGCCGCCGTCGCCGAGGATCACGCGCGAGGCGAGCGCCTCGAGGAACGGCTGCTGCTCAGGCATGCGATCTTCTCACGGGGAGGTCGAGACTAGCCGCGGCGAAAGGGCCGGGCAAGCTGCGTCCGCGTCATGCGGCTGCTAACATGGCGCCTCCGCGAGGGCGCTCGCGGCGCCCCGCGCCGCCCGCCGCGTCCCGCCTGGAGCTTGGCCCGCATGACGACCCGCACCGACGAACTGCGCACGCAGATCATGGAGAAGCTCGCGACGGTCTACGACCCCGAGGTCCCCGTGAACATCGTGCAGTTCGGCCTGATCTACGGCGTGTCGATCGACGATCAGCACAACGTCGCGCTCACCATGAGCCTGACCTCGCCGAGCTGCCCGTCGGCGGCCAGCATCCCCAAGGAGTGCGAGGACAAGATCCGCACCGTCGAAGGCGTGAAGGACGTCTCGGTCTCGGTCGTGTGGGATCCGCCGTGGGGCCCCGAGATGATCTCGCCCGAGGGGCGCCGCAAGCTGGGCATGGACCCCGACGAAGGCGACGACTGAGCGCGTGCGGCGCGGCCCGGGCCTGATCGTCCTGGCCGGCGCGCTGCTGCAGGCCGGGCTGTTCGTCGCCGACGCGCCGCGCACGTGGGCGGACACGGCCCGGCTCGGGCGGCTGTTCACGGACGCCGAGCCGCCGCCCTTCGCCGCGGCCTGGATCGCCGTGCGCGCCGCGCGCAGCCTGCCGCCGCTGGCCGCGCGCATCCCCGTCGGCCAGCGCGTGCTGCTCGTGACTGACTGCCCGATCGCGGCGCAGTACGACTACTTCTTCCAGCCGCGGCCGCTGCGCGTGCTGCTGCCGGTCGACCTCGAGCAGGCGGCGCGCTTCGCCGCCGTCTCGCCCGACCAAGCCCACCAGGTCGAGGTCTGGCGGCGCGCGGTGCTGCGCAACGAGTGCGCGCTCACGCCGCAGGCGCTGGCCGAGGGGCTGGCCTGGGCCGACTGGGTCGTGTGGTTCTCCGACGGGCCGCCCGCCCTGCCGGCCGGCCCGGGCGTCGTGCGCGTCGCCGAGCACGAGGACGCCGTGCTCTGGCGCGTGGTGCGGGACGGCGCGCCATGAGCGCCCTCGATCTGCTGCTCGTCCTGGCGGTCTACGCCACGCAGGCGCTGGCCGGGCAGCTGGCGCTCATCGGCGCCGGCGCGCTCGGCAGCCGCTGGCCGGCGACGGGCTGCGCGCGCTGGGGCGCGGCGCTGGTGCTCGGCCCGGCGCTGCTCGCGCTGTGGATGCTCGCGCTGCACGTCGCGGGGCTCGGTCTGCACCTGCCGCTGATCCTGGCGCCGTGGTGGTTGGCGGGCGCGCTGCTCGGCCTGGCCCGCTGGACGAACCGCGGCGCCGCGACGACGCGCGCCGTGCCGGCGCCGCACGCGGCGACGGCGGGTGCGGCCGCGCCGCGCGCCCGCCGTCTGCTGCTCGTCGGCGTGCTGGCGGTCTTCGGCTGGCTGACGGCCCTCGGGCTGCTCGTGCCGGTGCACACCGGCGACTCGCTGCGCAACTTCGCGCTCGAGGCGCGCGTGTTCGAAACGCAGCGCGCGATCAGCGCCGAGGGACTGAACGCGCTGCTCTTCCCCGGGCGCATCGAGTACCCGCCGCTGCTGCCGCTCAACGAGGCGGCGATCTTCCTCGCCACCGCGAGCGACGAACTGCTCGCCATCAAGCCCTTCTTCGCGCTGGGTTGGTTGGGCCTGTCGCTGCTGGCCCTCGACGCGGCCCTCGCCGTGCTCGCACCGGCGCTGGCCGGCGCCGCGCTGGCACTGCTCACGCTGGCCCTCGGCGTCTCGGGCCACGCCACCGAGGGCTACGCCGACCTGCGGCTCGCGGCCGGGCTGCTGCTGCTTGCGCTCGCCGGCCGCGCGCTGTGGCGCGCGCCGAGCCTCGGCGCCGCGCTGCTCTACGCGGCCTGCGCCGCGACCTGCGCGCTCACCAAGGTCGAGGGACTGTCGCTCGCGCTGGCCGCCACGGCGCTGCTGCCGCTCGCCGCCGCGCGCGCCGGCCTCGCGCCCCGCCACCTGTGGATCGCGCTGCTCGTGCTGCTCGCCGCCAGCCTCGCCTGGCCGGCCTTCGCCGCGCGCGCCGGCATCGGCAGCTTCTACTTCACCGACGAGAGCTGGTACGGCGGCGCGAGCACCGCGGCGCGCCTGCCCGTCGTGCTGCAGCACTTCGTCGCCGCGCCCTTCGCGCGCGAGGTCTCCGGCCTGCCCTCGTGGGGTGCGCTGTGGCCCGCCGCGCTGCTCGTCGCCGTGCTCGCGCTGCGCGACCCGGGCCGCCGACGCGAGATCCTCACGCTGCTCGCGCTGCTCGCCGCGCACGCCGCGCTCTACGTCGCCGTCGTGACGCTCTCGCCCTGGGACGTGCGCTGGCACCTCAACGTGGCCGGCCCGCGCCTCATGCTGCACCTGACGCCCTGGGCCCTGCTGCTGCTCTGCGCGGCGCTGCGCGCACCGCGCGCCTCCTTGCCGGCGCTCTCGGAGGTCTCGGAGGTCATGGCATCTCCGTTCCCTCGTTGAGAATCGCGAGGTAGCCGTCGTAAACGAACAGCCGATTGCGCCGCTTGCCCGTCAGCTCGCGCGCGATGCGCAGTTCGACCAGGAGGTCCATCGCCGAGGAGACCGCGGGGAACGACAGGCCGGTGGTGCGACAGACCTCGGTCATCGACGAGACCGGCCGCGCCTTGATCGCCTCGTGGACCCGAAGCGCCGATCCCGCGCGCCGTCCCTTGGGTACGATCCGGGCGCGATCGGACTCGAACAGCGTGATCAGGCGCTCGGCCGTCGAGACCGCCCCCGCCGCCGTCACCCTCACGCCACCCAGGAAGAAGGCCAGCCACTCCTCCCACTGCCCCTCGCGCCGCACGCGATCGAGCAGCGCGTAGTAATCGGCACGGTTCTGCTTGAAGTACAGGCTCAGGTACAGAAGCGGTTCGCCCAACACGCGCGCATGGCAGAGCAGGAAGGTGATGAGCAGTCGTCCCACGCGTCCGTTGCCGTCGAGAAACGGGTGAATGGTCTCGAACTGAACATGGGCGAGGCCGGCGCGGACCAACGCCGGCAACCCATCGTCCTCGGCGTGCAGGAAGCGCTCGAGCGCGCCCATGCAGTCGGGTACGGCCGTGTGCGGCGGCGGAACGAACGCGGCGCTCGCCGGGCGGTTGCCGCCGATCCAGTTCTGCGAGCGGCGGAACTCGCCGGGGTCCTTGCCGCTGCCCCGCCCGCGCGACAGCAGCACGCCGTGGATCTCGCGGATCAGCCGGTTCGAGAGCGGAAAGCCGGCCCGCAGCCGCGCCAGGCCGTGGTCCAGCGCGGCGACGTAATTGGAAACCTCGACCACGTCGTCGAGCGGTACGCTGGGCGCCTCGTCCAGCTCGAAAAGCAGGAGGTCCGAGAGCGAGGACTGCGTGCCCTCGATCTGCGAGGAGAGCACCGCCTCCTTGCGGACGTAGGCGTAGAGGAAGAGCGACTTGTCGGGCAGCAGCGTCGCGACGCCATCGAGCCGTCCGAGGGCAAGCGTCGCCTCCTCCAGCAACGGCTGGAGCAGGCCCTCCAGAGCCACTGGCGGGATCGGCGGCAACGGCGCGGGGACGAAGGCGCGCACCGTCTCGCCGCCGGCGGTCGACACCTCGTAATGGCCGGTTTCTCCGCGCTTCACGACCGCCCCGCCTCCCTCCTGCTCAGCATCGCTGAATAGCGGCTCCTGTCATTAAGACTTAGGCCACGAACTCTAAATAAGCGCTCTGGCCACCGCAACTACTGCCTTCCGCGGGCGCCGGCCGCGCGCCCGCTCAGCGACCTTCGACGCGCGCCTGAGCCAGCTCGCGCACCGACTCGCTCGGGTCGGCGGCCAGCGCCGCCAGCACAGCCGCCGGGATCGAGCGGTTCTTCGGCCAGGCGCGCAGCTCGGCGTGCCGCACGACCGGGTCGGCATCGCGCAGCCCCAGCGCCGGGTCGTCGAGCAGCGGCGGCCAGCCGTGCTGGCGCGCCGCGGCATACAGCTCGGTGCGCGCCGAGGCCCCGGCCGCGCCCAGCGCGCGCTCCCAGGCCCTCTGCAACTCGCCGTCCCACAGGGCGCGCGAGCCCTGCTCCGCCAGCGCCGAGGTCCACACGGCCCAGACCCGCGAGCCGACGGCGGCGCGATAGCCCTTGCGCTCGCCGGCCGCGACCTCGTCCAGCCAGCTCCGCGTCGCGGCCACCGCCTCGAGGCGCCGCGCGCGCTCGTCGGCCTCGACCTCCTCCTCGCTGCGGTTCTCGGGCACGTCGAACATCGAGCGCCCCAGGAAACTGACCACGAACACGAGCGGCGTCCCCACCGCGCGGAAGGGCAGCGCGGCCAGTTCGGTGTAGTACTCGCGCTCCCACGCGATGTCGTCCCACACGTTGCCGGCATCGTCGGCCGCGTCGTCGATGACGGCCAGCGGATGCGCGACGAACGTGTCGACCAGGATCGCCCCCACGCCCAGCGGCACCGTCGCCGGCAGCGTCACCCAGAAGGCCGCGTCGTGCTCGGGCACGACGTGCTGCTCGAAGGCGTCCCAGACCGGACGGTTGGCGCGGTTGCTCCACGCGCAGCCGGGCACGAGCGCCACCAGCAGCGCCAGGACCGCCGTCACCCGCGCGCCGCTCACGAGGCCGCCTCCGCCTCGTCCTCGCGCGGATCGATCGCGAAGATCGCGCGCCCCAGCCAGTCGCCGACGTACACGAAGGGCGTCGCGATCGTGACCAGCGGCAGCATCACCGCCCGCCGGAAGCGCGACTCGCCCCGCGAGGTCCACAGCCACGCGCGCGTATCCCCCCACGCGTCGTCGAACACCGTCGCCGGATGCACGACCACCATGTCGACCGCCGCCGCCACCAGCCCCGCCGGCAAGGCCACCGGCGCCAGCGCCCACCGTGCCGCCTCGCCCTCGGGGATCACCCGCGCATCGAGCGCATTCAGCGTGCGCCGATTCTCCTTCTCGGAGATCGCGCACCCCGCGCAGCCCAGCAGCAGCACGACCAGCAGCACGCCACGAGTCATGCGCGGCATCGTAGCGAGTTGCGCTCGCACCTCCGATGGCACGTCGGTGGCGGGCGCGGCTGCCTCGGGGGTGTCGGCTCGGCTCCGAGGTCGCGGGCTCTCGCGCGGAAGCGTGAAGCCCGTTCGGGCTTCACGCAGATCCCCCTCGCCCCGCTCCAAGTCGCTCTCGCCGACACCCCCGGCGCGCCGCGCCCGAGGGACGTCAGCAGCTCAGCCACGACGCCGGGCTGATCTGCCGCTCATCTCTCCGCCCCCGCGGCTTCATACGTCAGCCCGAATACCGTGTCCGTCATCCAGCGCCGGAAGCCCTCGTTGTCCATGAACTGCTTGAACAGCTCAGTGTCGTCCTTGAGCACGGCGGTCATCACGCGCTTCAGCGCCTCGTCGTGCTCGATCTTCGCGTTCTGCCGGTCGGAGTTCATGCGGGCGTTCTGGTAGCGCGGGTCCGCGGCCACTCGCGCGGGGATTTCCTGTGTGATCAGCTTGTGCACGCGGTCGGCGTCGGTCCACGGGATGTTGCCGAACTGGTCGTTGAAGGTCTTCAGGATGTTCGACAGGCGGTCGAGCTCGGGCTCGGGCCTGTGGCCGCCGCCGGTGGTAGGTACCGGCTCGATCTCGGCGTCCGCGTCGGGGAGCAGGATCTTCACCGCCGCCTGCTTCTCCACGCGGTAACTGTCCATGTCGATCGCCTCGAGGATGCCCTTGGCCAGGTCCTCCTCGATGGGTGCCGGCAGCTTGGGCACGAGGAAGGTGAGGAAGATCGAGAGCTTTTCCCAGTCGGCGTTGGTGTAGGGCAGGACTTGGGAGAGGAACCCGTAGGCCCGCAGGAAAGCCTTGGCCTTCCCCTTGAAGTCCACTTGCCCATCCTCGTCGAGCTGCTCGCGATAGTCGGCCACGCAGGCATCGAGGATGGGATCAAGCCGATCACGGTCGGCGCCGCCGAGGTAATGCGCCACCAGCTCGTCCACCTGCGCCGGGGCGTAGACCTGGTACCCGTCGAGCGCCGCCTTGAGGTCGTGCAGCTTGTTGGGGTCGGTCTCCTCGGCCAGCATCGTCGTGCGGTAGTAATCGGCGAACGCCAACTGGATCGAGTCGGCGTCGTTCATGAAGTCGAGCACGAAGACATCGTGCTTCTTCGGCCGCGCGCGGTTGAGCCGCGAGAGCGTCTGCACGGCCTTGATGCCGGAGAGGATCTTGTCCACGTACATGGTGTGGAGGAGCGGCTCGTCGTAGCCGGTCTGGAACTTGTCGGCGCAGACCAGGAAGCGGTACGGGTCCTCTTGGATCTTGTCGGCGATCTGGCCCGACGGGAAACCGTTGAGCGAGGCCTCGGTGACCTTCGCGCCGCCATACTCGTGCTCGCCGGAGAACGCCACGATCACCTTGAAGCGGCTCTTGCGCTCGGCGAGGTAATCGCGGATGGCGTGGAAGTACTGGATCGCACGCTCAATGCCGCTGGTAACCACCATCGCGCGCGCTTCGCCGCCGATCTTGTTGAGCGCCAGCACCTGTTCGTAGAAGTGGTCGACCATGATCTCGGCCTTGAGCCGGATCGCGTGGTCGTGGCTCTCCACGTAGCGGCGCAGCTTCCTCTTTGCCCGTTTGGTGTCGAACTCGGGATCGCTCTCCACCTTCTTGATGAGCTTGTAGTAGCTGTCGACCGGGGTGTAGTGCCGGAGCACATCCAGGATGAAGCCCTCCTGGATCGCCTGCTTCATCGTGTAGCTGTGGAAGGGCCGGTACTTCACCGTGCCGTCGGCCTGCGGCTCGGGCGTGCCGAAGATCTCGAGCGTCTTGTTCTTCGGCGTGGCGGTGAAGGCGAAGTAGCTGGCGTTCGGCAGCAGCTTCTTGGCCTCCATCAGCCGGTTGATCTGATCCTCGAGGGTCTCGTCGTCCTCAGCCGCGCCTTCGGTGGAGAGCGCCTGCGACAGCGCCGCTGAAGTGCGTCCGCCCTGGCTCGAGTGTGCCTCGTCGATCACGATGGCGAACTTCCGCCCGCGGTGCTCGCTGCCGATCTCGTCCAAGATGAACGGGAACTTCTGCACCGTGGAAATGATGATCTTCTTCCCGTCGGCGAGGAACTTCTTCAGGTCGCCCGAGCGATCGGCGTGGCCGACCGTAGCCCCCACCTGCGCGAACTGCTTGATCGTGTCCTTGATCTGCTGGTCGAGGATCTTGCGATCGGTGACGACGAGGACTGAGTCGAAGACCGCCGCACCGTCCTTCGCAAGCCCGATCATCTGGTGCGCCAACCAGGCGATGGAGTTCGACTTGCCGCTGCCCGCCGAGTGCTGGATCAGGTAGCGCCGGCCCGCGCCGTGCGCGGCGGCATCGGCGAGCAGCCGCCGCACCACGTCGAGCTGGTGGTAGCGCGGCCAGATCTGCACCGCCTTCTTGCGGCCGGTTTTCTCGTCCTTGGTCTCGATCACCTGGGCGTAGTTCTCGAGGATGTCCGTCAGCCCGTCGCGGGTGAGGACGCGCTTCCACAGGTAGTCGGTCTTCAGGCCGTTCGGGTTGGGCGGGTTGCCGGCGCCGTCGTTCCAGCCCTGGTTGAACGGCAGGAACCACGAGCCCTTGCCCCGCAGGTGCGTGCAGAAGCGCACCTCGTGGTCATCCACGGCGAAGTGCGCCACGCAGCGACCGAACTCGAAGAGCTTCTCGCGCGGATCGCGGTCGCGCTGGTACTGCTCGACGGCATCGGCGACGGTCTGCTTGGTCAGGCTGTTCTTCAGCTCGAACGTGGCCACCGGCAGGCCATTGATGAACAGACCCAGGTCGAGCGCGCGCTGCGTCTCGTCGCGGCTGTAGCGGAGCTGGCGCGTGACGCTGAACCGGTTCTGGCCGTACCGCTCGGCGGCCTTGGCGTTGCCGGGCGACGGGGTGCCGAAGAACAGGTCGAGCTGGTGCGGCCCGTGCTTGAGCCCGTGGCGCAGCACGTCGATCGTGCCGCGCTTCGTGATCTCTCCCTGCAGCCGCGCCAAGAACTTGCGCCGCGTCGGGCCGTCCTGGCCGAGGTCGAGCCCGTCTACGACGTCCGGCTGCGTCTCGCACAGGAAGCTGGAGAGCTGCGCCAAGTCCACGCAGTACTCGCGTTCGTAGTCCTCGAGACGCCCGCAGATCCAGCCCGCGCCGTAGGCGGCCGGCCGCTCGTGAACGGCATCGCACTTGGCCGGTCCCGGATCGCAGGCCGAGCCGGTCAGCGCCGTACAAATCAGCCGCTCGAGGCCGCGTTCGGAGGTGTCGGTGGTCATGCCTCGGCCTCTTCGGGGATCTCGTCGGCATCGTCGGCCGCCGAGTCCTCCATGTCGGTTTCAGCTTCCGGCTCGTCGAGCGTATCGGGCTCGGCGGCGTCGTCCGGGAGCCGTGCCGCCGCCTCGCGCACGTCGAGCTTTCCGGTGACTACGTCGGCGATCAGGCGGGTGCGGTACTCGCGGAGGAGGTCGATCTCGCGACGTGCGCGCACGGTAGCTGCATCAACAGACCCAACCTTGGAGTCGATCGCGTCGGAGATTTGCTGCTGTTCACTCGGCGGCGCCACCGGCACAAGCACCGCCCCCAACTCCGGCTTCGTAACGTGTACCAAGCCGATTATCCCATGAGTCTGCTCTTCGATGTGTTTCGTGACGGCGCGGAGCAGATGCGCGAAGTACCGCTTGTGGAGCGTGTAGCCTTCAAGCTTGAAAATATGCTGGTTGAGGTACCCCGGGCACTCGCGATTCCACGTGTAGGGCCCGAACGATGTACCTCGATTTCCAGACCACGAAAACAGCAGATCGCCCTTGCGAATCAGCAGATCGGCAGAAAGGTCGTTCCGCGTCGTGTAATTGAACTGATTCGAACCGTTGAGGTTCTGAATGCGGATGATCGGCACGCCATCGCCTGCCCAATCTGCCGGCTTGAACGCGAGGCCGTTTCTGAATCGGGTCAGGTGTTTTAGCTTTTGGACCTTCCAGTGCTCAGGCACTGCCCCCAGCCATTCAACGCCGGACGGCTTGAAGCGGGCGTTGGGGTCGAGGCCGCGGGTGACGGCGCGGTGGATGATGGCCTGCTTCTGCTCCTCCAGCAGCTTGATCAGCTGCTGCTTGGCCCGGATGTACCGCCGAATCCGCCGGTCCGCGTGATCGAGAAACCGCACGATGGCGGCTTGTTCAGAGAGCGGGGGGAGAGGCAGCGCCAGCTGCTTGAGCTGACTGCCATAGATATGCACAACAGTGAAGCCGCGTCCCATGCAGGCCTTCTGATTGCGCGAGGCAACAGAGTCGGAGACGTAACCGAGGAACTCGGGTACTGCCTCCACATCGGGACGGAACACAATAACGTCGCCGCCACAACGCGCGTCGGTGTCGAGCAGATTGACAGCGGATCTGCCTATGTCCTCGATCGTCTCCCCGCTCGCGGCAAAAAGGACATCCCCGTAACGGATCGGCGTGTAGTCCGCCGCCCGCTCCGTGGAAACGTACGCCTTAGTATTGCGGATGAAGAACTCGTGCCTCGTGTAGAGATCGCCGTAACGAACACACGGCACGCCAGCAGGGACTTCATCCTGCTTATTGCCACCGTTCCCCTTGAATAGCCTGCCGAGCCTCCCGATCGGCCGCACCTCCCAATGCTCCGGCACCTCCCCCAGCCACGGCACGCCAGAGTCCTTCTTCGCGGGATAGGGATTGAGGCCGTCGATCATGCCTCCGCCTCCCCGTTACCCATTTGCTTCTCGAAGGCCTGGCGCACGAGGGCCATGACGTAGGGCAGCTCCTCGGCGCGGCTCAGCCCCACCTCCACGTCGCCATTGCCCCAGCGCCCCAGGTTGGTCACGTCCTTGGCGAGCCCGCGGGGATCATGCAATTCGTGGAAGCTCAAGTTGATCGACAGCCGCAGCCGGCCCTTCTGCGGCACCACATCGACGAAGTTGGTCTCCGCCTTGTACGCGACGTAGAGCTTGAGGATCTCTTCCGCAGCGCACGGGTCCAGCGCCAGGACCTCCTTGCGGAACGCCTCGAACAATGGGCGCATGGGGCTGTCGTCGGCGAGGTGGGCGTGGTCCGCGAGGGTGTAGCCCGCCGGTCGCTGCGTGCTCGGACGGTAGCTCTCCAAGACCTCGGGCGGCAGCGCCGGGACAGTCCAGACCTCGGTCGCCAAACCGGCCAGTCGCCGTGCGCGCGCCTGAATGGCCGCCTCGTCCCAGCACTCGAGCGCGCCCAACCCCTCGTTCAGGCGGAGTGGGCTCTCCCTGAAGCCGCCTTGCATGTCGCGCTTCTCGGCGAAGGGGCGGTCACTGTACTCGGCGTTGTAGCCGGTGAGCGTCAGGTTGCCGAGGGTGTGCAGCCAGGTCTCCTGCACGCGCTGCCAGTCGGCACCGAGTGCCTCGCGCCATGGCGCCGCGAGGTTTTCGTTCTGCGGCAGAATGTGCTCGATGGTGTACTCGTCCACCGGCACCCGCTCCTTGCGGCGGTGGTTCTCCAGCCGTCGCAGCCAGTAGCTGCGACGCGGGAAGTTGTAGAGGTCGCGCACCACAAGCTCCCGCTGGAACTCCTCGTTGTTCGGGAAGCGGCGGTAGGACGGCAGGGTCAGGAAATGCGCCTGGATGCTCTCGAGGTAGCGGTCCTTTCGCAGCGCGCGCCCGAAGGTTGCGAAGGTCTTGTTGAGCGAGTTGGTCGGGATGGCGCAGACCGCCCGCCGGAACACGTAGGCCTCGACGAGCCGGACGGCGAGGGCGAGGTCGTCGCGAGTCAGCCCGCCAGCGGCGTAGTCGTGGTACAGCTCGAGCAGGAACGGGTAGGCCACGTCCACTTTGAGCTCGCGCAGATCGCGGAAGGCGAGCGCCAGGGGCTTGTCCGGCTCCTGGTCGAGTGCCAAAGCGCAGTAGTAGCGGGCGAAGGTGTGGATCTCGGCGACCAGCGCGTCGACTCCCGCGGCCGCCACCTCCGGCGAACGGGCGTGGGTCTTGAAGGCCTCGTACACGGCGCGGACGTTCGGGATCTCGCCCGTGTTCAGCGTCAAGTAGTGCCGCATGAACCCATCGAAGTGCGTGCCGTAGGCCTCCTGGCCGAAGGCGACCTCCATCGGCCGCCAGTGCTCCTCGTAAAGTTGCGTCTGATGCGCGGGCTCCAGCCCCATGAGAATGAAGTTGCGGATCAGATCGGCTTGGCTCAACTCACGCCCGGTCGAGTTCATGCTCTCGAAGATGAGTTGCGGGTTGTCCTGGTCCCGGCTGAGCGCGATATCGACGATCACGAGCTTCGCGAGGCCCTTGCACAGCGGCGCGAGGTCGTCGCCCAGCGCCTCCACCTGCTCCTCGAAGAAGGCGAAGTTCTCGCTGAGGCGCAGCGAGGGCTGCGCAGGCTGCGGCTTCTGCTGCAGCAGCGCGAGCAGGCTCTCCTTGTCCGTCTGAGTCAGGAGCAGCTTGAAGCCTCGTTCGCCGTCCTCCAGCGGGTTGAGGAGGTAGTAGTTTCTCAGCTTCTTCGCCGTGAAGCCGTCCACGGGCTCGGCGGCGCCCAGCCGCCGCGCCAGTGCCTCGAGGACGAGCATCACCGTGGTCAGCCGCTGCTGGCCGTCGATGACGAGCAACGGGGACTGGCTGGAGACCTGATAGAGCCCCTTCTCGATGTAGACGATGGAACCGACGAAGTGCGCGGCGATGGCGTCGTTGCCGCCCGTGCGCAGGATGTCGTCCCAGAGCTGCCGGCATTCGCGCTCCGTCCAGCTGTAGGTCCGCTGGTAGATCGGGATCACGAACTGCGGCGACTTCTTGAGGAAGTCCAGCAGCTTCGCTTCGGTGGCCTTCATGCTTCCGCTCCACTGACGATCTCGCCCAGCAGCCCCTCGGTTTCCTTCTCCAGCGCCAGGATGTCGGCGCGGATTTCTTCCAGCGAGCGCAGCGGCTGCGGCCTGTAGAAGTAGCGGGTGAAGCTCACCTCGTAGCCGGTCTTGACGCTGCCCTCGGCATACCAGGCGTCAGCGGCGTGGGGCAGCACCTCGCGGCGCAGGAAGGCCTCGATGCCACCCTCCTCCAGAAGCGGCACCTGCTCGGTGTCGCGCAGGTCGGCGTCGGGCTCGTACTCGACAACGGTGGGCTTGCCGCCGATCCGCGTCTCGAACAGCCCGTGCAGCGGGTCGGGGGCGGTGCCCTTCTTGTGGATCTTCCTGATGACGGGCGGCGCATCGTCGGCGCGTTCGGCGCTCTCCTTGAGCACCTTGATCTCCTTGGCGGCGTAGACGCGTTCGGAGTCGATCCCCTGGAGCCGCAGCGGGCGCTCGACGGTGACCTTCCAGTAGCCGAAGGCGGCGTTCTCGAAGATCTTCGACTGCTCGGTCTCCTCGAAGGCGAGGAAGCTGTCGCAGATGCGCGCGATGTCCTCGTCGGACAGCTCGCAGTTCTTCTTGCCAAGGTTCTTGCGCAGCGGCTTGAACCACTGCGTCGCGTCGATGAGCTGCACCTTGCCCCTGCGGTGCTCGGGCTTGCGGTTGGTGAGCACCCAGATGTAGGTCGCGATGCCGGTGTTGTAGAACATGTTGAGCGGCAGCGCGACGATGGCC
>CAZBBB010000055.1:0-19109 GCA_964490005.1 uncultured Phycisphaerales bacterium
GTCGGCGCGCGCTCCAGGACGCGGTCCCGACGCCGCCATCGACGATCAGGGTCGCGCCCCGCCACGCGGCGGGCAGGCCGTCGACGAGCGCCTCGCTCGTGACGAGCACGCCGGCGCGGCTGACGTCGAGCGCGTCGGACAGGCCGCGCTCGCGCAGCGAGGCGCCGAGCGGCGCGACGATCGCGCCCAGCGAGAGCGCCGCGGCGTGCGCGGCCAGGAAGGGCGCGCCGTTCTCGAGCAACAGCGCGACGCGGCGGCCGCCGCCGACGCCGCAGGCGAGCAGTTCGGCGCGCAGCTCGGCGACGCGCGCGCCGAAGGACGCCGCGGAGAGGGTCTCGCCGTCCTGCCGCAGCAGTGCCGGGTCGCGGCGCGCCGCGACGGCGCGCCACAGCGCGTCGAGCGTCGCGACCGAGCGCGGGGACGTGCCTTCGGGAGCGTTCATGGTCGGGTCGTGCGTCAGCGCGAGGCGGGCCGGCGAGCTTCCCGGGGCCGCGGCGGCCACGCTTCCGTCACGAGGCGGCACCGTTGCGGACGATGCACACGCGTGGTGAGATGCGCGCTCGCCGTTCCCGGGAGGGCTCGACCATGGTGCCATTCCTCGTCACGCTGGGCATTCTCCTCGTCCTGGTCATGTGGGTGATCGGGATCTTCAATCGCCTCGTCGCGCTGAAGAACCGCTACGCGAACGCCTTCGCGCAGATCGACGTGCAGCTCAAGCGCCGCCACGACCTGATTCCCAATCTGGTCGAGGTCGCCAAGGGCTTCATGAAGCACGAGCGCGAGACGCTCGAGGCCGTCATCCAGGCGCGCAACGCCGCCGTGAGCGGTCTGAGCGCGGCGTCGGCCAAGCCCGGCGACGCGCAGGCCATGGCGGGGCTGGCGGGCGCCGAGAACGCGCTGTCGGGTGCGGTGGGCCGGCTGTTCGCGCTCGCCGAGAGCTATCCCGACCTGAAGGCCAACCAGAACATGCTGCAGATCCAGGAGGAGCTGACGAGCACCGAGAACAAGGTCTCGTTCTCGCGGCAGGCCTACAACGACGCCGTGACGGCCTACAACACCTACCGGCAGACCTTCCCGCCGGTGCTGTTCGCCGGCCTGTTCGGTCACGGTTCCGACGCCGCGCTGCTCGAGTTCGCCGATCGCGCCGCGATCGCCGAGCCGCCGAAAGTCTCGTTCAGCGCCTGAGGTCGGGCGCGCCGGCAGGCGGTCGTGGACTTCTTCGAGAGCCAGGAGGTCGCGCGGCGGCACACCGGCCGTC
Organism: uncultured Phycisphaerales bacterium; assembly: GCA_964490005.1. Classification (GTDB taxonomy): domain Bacteria; phylum Planctomycetota; class B15-G4; order B15-G4; family B15-G4; genus CAZBBB01. The sequence goes on from CAZBBB010000055.1 coordinate 1,259, forward strand.
TCGTGGCCCTGTTCGTCGCGGCCGTGCTCGCGCTCATCGTGGCGACCTGGGCGATCGTCGCGACGGCGCTGGCGATGTCCTCGACGGGGCCGGAGATCTACGGCGACCCGGGGCTGATCGCGGCCGTCGCGCTCGGCACGCTGCTCGTCGTGGGGCTCGGCACGGCCTGGAAGCTGAACGAACTGCGCGGCGGCGGCGCGGCCGTCGCGCAGCAGCTCGGCGGCCGGCTGCTCACGCATGACGGCGCCGACGCGCGCGGACGCCGGCTGCTCAACGTCGTCGAGGAGATGGCGCTCGCCTCGGGCATGGCGGTGCCGCCGGTGTACCTGCTGGCCGACGAGCCGGGCATCAACGCCTTCGCGGCGGGCTGGGGGCCCGAGGATGCCGTCGTCGGCGTCACGGCGGGCGCGCTCGAGCACTTCGATCGAGCCGAGCTGCAGGGCGTCATCGCGCACGAGTTCAGCCACATCCTGAACGGCGACATGCGGCTGAACCTGCGGCTGATGGGCGTGCTGCACGGGATCCTCGTGCTCGGCCTGATCGGGCGGCAGGTGCTGGCGGGGGCCGGCCGCACGCGCACCGTGCGGCGCTCGTCGTCGCGCGGCGGCGGGGGCGGCGCGGGCGCGGCGATCCTCGTGATCGCGCTCGGGCTGGTCGTGGTCGGCGCGGCGGGCTTCTTCTTCGGCAACCTGATCAAGGCGGCCGTGAGCCGGCAGCGCGAGTTCCTCGCCGACGCGTCGGCGGTGCAGTTCACGCGCGACCCGAACGGCATCGCCGGCGCGCTGCGACGGATCGGCGCGCTCGGCCGGTCGGGGTCGCGCCTGCGCCACGAGCGGGCGGCCGAGGCCAGCCACATGTACTTCGGCAACGGCGTCGGCGCCTCGCTGTTCGCGACGCATCCGCCGCTCGAGGAGCGGATTCGTCGCATCGATCCTGCCTGGGACGGCCGTTGGCCCGAGCCGAGCGCCGCCTCGCCGGCGGAGAAGCCGGGCGCGGCGGCGGCCGCGCCGTCGCGCGCCGGCGCCGGCCTTGCGTCCGCCGCGCTGATCGACGCCGAGGCGCTGCGGCGCAGCGTCGGACAGCCGCGGGCCGAAGACCTCGCGGCCGCCGGAGCGGTCCTGCACGGGCTGCCGCCCGCCCTGCTGGCCGCGGCGCGCGAGCCCCGTGAGGCGCGCTTCCTGCTCTGGGCGCTGCTCGCCGAGGGGGCGTCGGCGCGGGCGATCCTCGACGAGCGCGTCGCGCCCGCGGACGCGGTCGCCACCTTCGCGCTGCGACGACAGCTCGTGGAGCTCGACGACGCGCAGCGGCTGCCGCTCGTCGAACTCGTGATCCCGTCGCTGCGCGCGCTGTCGCCCAGCCAGCACCGGCAGGCCTTCGCCGTCGCCGACGCGCTCGTCGCCGCCGATGCCCAGCTCGACGAATTCGAGTGGATGCTGCTGTCGGTGCTGCGGCGCCATGTTCCGCCGCCGGGCGCGCCCGTCGTGGCGCCGCGCGTCCGCTGGCACGCGTTGGGCCCGCTCGTCGAGCCGATCTCGGTGCTGCTCTCGTTCCTGGCGCAGGCCGGGGCGCGCGGGCGGGGCGAGGGGGCGCGCGCCGCGGCCTTCGAGGCTGGCGCGCGGAAGCTGGGCCTGTCCGCGGTGCGCCCGGTCGACGCGGACGCGGCGCGCTGCGACGCGGCGCTCGGGACGCTCGTCGAGGCCGCTCCGCTGCTGCGGCGCAACCTGCTGGAGGCCTGCGTCGCGACGGTCCTCGCCGACCGCAGCGTCACGGTGCGCGAGGCGGAGCTGCTGCGCGCCGTCGCCGACCGGCTGCAGTGCCCCGTGCCGCCGCTGCGACCCGGCGCAGTGCGCGCCGCCTGAGCGCAGCCCGCCGGCGCGGGCGCGCGCTCAGACCGATTCGGTCTCGTCGCTCGGCGCGTCGAAGCCGGCGGCGCGGAGCGCGTGGCGAATCCGTTCGCCTTCGCCCGCGTGGCGGGTCTCGATCAGGATCTCGACGTCGACGAACCCGACCGGGACCTTGTAGCCCGCCCGGTAGTGCTGCACGTCGAGGACGTTGGCGGACTCGCGCGCGAGGACCGCGAGCACGCCGTTGAGCTGGCCCGGCACGTCGGGCAGGCGCAGCGTGAGCAGGCGCCAGCGGCCGGCGCGCGCCAGCCCCGACTCGATCAGGCGCGAGAGCAGGTTGAGGTCGATGTTGCCTCCGGAGACGACCACGCAGGTGCGCGCCGGCGGGCCGCAGCGCCCGGCCGCGACGGCCGCGATGCCGGCCGCGCCCGCCGCCTCGGCGATGACCTTGCTCTTCTCCATGAGTTGCACGACGGCGTCGGCGATCTCCTCGTCGCTCACGACGACGCAGTCGTCGACGAGCGCGCGGATGAGCGGGAGGGTGACGCCGCCCGTCGTGCCGACGCGGATGCCCTCGGCGATCGTGCGCGGCTCGCCGGTCGGCGGCCGGCCGTGGAACGCGGCGACGGTCGGCGCGGCTCCGGCGGCCTGCACGCCGACGATGCGCACCTGCGGCGCGAGGGCCTTCACGGCGAGCGCGATGCCCGCGAGCAGTCCGCCGCCGCCGACGGGCACGACGATCGTCTCGACGTCGGGCAACTCGTCGAGGATCTCGAGGCCCACCGTTCCCTGGCCGGCGATCAGGACCTCGTCGTCGAAGGGGTGCACCAGCGTGCGGCCGAGTTCGTCGGCGAGCTGCCCGGCGCGTCGCTGGGCGGCGTCGTAGTCGTGACCCTCGAGCAGCACCTGCGCGCCGTAGCCCTCGGTGCGCTGCACCTTCACGATGGCCGTGGTCTCGGGCATGACGATCGTGGCGGGCACGTCGCACAGGCGGGCCGCGAGGGCGACGCCCTGCGCGTGGTTGCCGGCCGAGGCCGCGACCAGACCCGCCGCGCGCGCCGACGGGTCCATGGTGAGCAGGCGGTGCAGCGCGCCGCGGATCTTGAACGAGCCGGTGCGCTGCAGGTTCTCGAGCTTGAGGTGGACGTCCCGGCCGGCGCTCTCGCTGTACGTGTAGCTGAAGACGTTGGGCGTGCGGCGGACATGCGCGCCGATCACGTCCTGCGCGGCGCGCAGTCGGGGCAGCCAGGGGCGCGGGTCGACCATGGGCGACCATCATCGCCGGGTGGCGCGCCGATCGCCATGCGCGGCGGCGCGTGCCTCTGGGCTAACATGGTGCGCCGTCGGCGGCGCGTGCCGTCGGCGGGATCCGGCAGCACGGCGAGGACGGCGTTCGATGGCGAAGTGCAAGTGGTGCTCGAAGGGTGGCTTGTTCCAGAAGGTCGACAAGGCCGGGCTGTGCGGGGCCTGCGCTCCCGTCGTCGTCGCCGAGATCGAGAAGCACTGCGAGGCGATCTACGAGGCGATGCACGTGTTCGAGCGCGCCACGGACCGCGCGGAGAAGTTGCGCGAGTGCGACCGGGTGATCCACGCGGCGCAGGCGCTGCTGCCCTACGACGGCAAGGGACTCGAGACGAGCAGCCCGCCGCCGGGCCTGCTCGTGGACGAGTACCGCGGTTTCCGCGAGCAGTGCGCCTCGGGCTCCTGAGGGCCGCGCGCGGGCCGGGCGCGTGAGCGAGGGTGCATCCGGCGGTGTCGTGGTGCTCGCTACGGCGAGCGCCGAGGCGGCGGCCGAGGCCGCCTTGGTGCTGCAGGCAACGGGCATCACGCATGCGGTGATGGTGGATCAGGGCCGGCACCTGGTGCTCGTTCCGGCCGAGGCGGAGGCGAGCGCGCGCCGCCAGTTGCGCGCCTTCGCGGCGGAGAACGAGCGCGTCGCGGCCCCCGTCGACGGCCGGCCGCCGCGCGCCGACCGCGGCGCGGCGGCCGCGTGGCTGGCCCTGCTGGCCGCGGCGTGGGTGGCGCAGTCGCAGGTCGCGGCGCCGGCGCGCCTGCTCGCCTCGGCCCAGGCCGATGCCGCGGCGATGCGAGGCGGCGAGGTCTGGCGCGGCATCACGGCCCTGTTCCTGCATGCGGACGCCGTGCACGTTGCGGGCAACGCCGTCTTCGGCGCCTTCTTCGTCGGGGCGCTCGCGCCCTGGTGGGGTCGAGGCCTCACGGCGCTCGCGCTCGTGTGGGCCGCGTGGGGGGCGAACGTGGCGGCAGCGTGGGCCGTCACCGGTGAGCGTCGATCGATCGGCGCATCCACGGCGGTGTTCGCGGCCATCGGCATGCTCAGCGTCCTCGTCGCGCGAGACCGCAGCGCTCGCCGCGAGGGACGGCTGCGCACCTGGGCGCCGCTCGTGATCGGCGCCGTTCTGGTCGGGTTGCTGGGCGGCGAGTCGGTGCGGGTCGATCACCTCGCGCACGTCCTCGGACTGCTCGCGGGAGGACTGACCGCGCTGCTCGTCGGCGTGGCCGGAGGCCGGGCGGCGCGCAGGCCGCGCATGGCAGGCGCGCTGGCGCTGGCGACCGTCGCCTGGGCGTGGTGGGCGGCGTTGGGCGTGCCGCCCGGCGCGGCCTCCGCCGGGGGCTGACGGCGGGAAGCGACCGACCCCCGCGACGGGACGGCAGCGCTATACTCGCGCCCCGCCGCCCAGCGCGGCACATCCCCCGGGCCCTTCGGAATCCACGCACATGAACTGGCACCGCCCCGCTCGCCTCGCCGCCGCCGTGCTGCTGCTCGCGCCCCTCGCTCCGACGCAGCTCGCGCCGCGTGCCCCGGCCCAGCCCGACGCACCTGCGCCGCTGCCGCTGCAGACCTGGGGTTTCGATCTGTCGACGTCGGGCCAGAACGTGAGCTGGGTCTCGCCGACCTCGGTCGATCCGGCCGCCTCCGTCTACGCCACCAGCTACGTCATCAGCCTCGTCGAGGCGACCGTGCAGTGGAGCTTCATCACGCTCCCGGTCAACGTCACGGACCAGATTCCGCCCGAATTGCTCGCTTCGTCGAGTTCGCTGCCGGGTCCGGCGCCCGTGAGCCTGGCGAATCAGCCCATCGCCTGGCCCGAGCCTCCGGCCGCGCCTTCGGTGGCCGCCACGCTCGACATCGGGCTCAATGCCGCGGGCTTCGGCTTCTTCAACGCCACGAATGTCGTTCTGGGAACGACACAGGTCGATCTCGGATTCCCCTTTGGTACGCAGACCGTCACGATCAAGTCCATCCGCATCGTCGGCTCCATGACCATCCATGCGGCCTGGTATGCGTTGGGTGGTGGCGTGGCCGGCATCTACGGCACGCCCGCCCTGACGGGCGAGGGCAGCATGCAGCCGGCCACCCTGGTCGTGCTGACGACCACGGGCGCGCGCGAGAACGCGTCGACCGTGGTGGTGATCGGCCTTTCGGCGCTCAATGCGCCGTTCAAGGGCGGCACGATGGTCCCCAACCCCGACTTCCTCGTCTTCGGCATCCCGACCGACGCCGCGGGGTCGCAGACGCTCGCGGCGGCGTGGCCGGCCGGGCTTCCCGGGAACCTCTCGCTCTACTACCAGATCTGGATCACCGATCCCGCCGGCCCCTTCGGCTTCTCGGCCACGAACGGCCTGCGGGGCGTGACTCCCTGATCGGCGGTCCGCGCCGAGACCTCGCCAGGGCGGTGGCCGGACGCGCAGCCCGGAGACGGACGGGATGCGGCTCGTGACGCAGCGCGTCGCCTGCGCCGCGGTCGCCGGAGACCTTTTCTCCAGTGGAAGGGCCTGTCCGTTCGATGCTGGGGGCTGCGTCCCGTCGTTCACGCCAGGTGGGGAGTGCCGAGTCCGCATGTGTCCCGTCGCGCGCCTGATCCCGGGAGGTCTTCGGCCGTGACGGGAATCACGCTGGTTCTCGGCGGCGGCGGCTTCAAGGGCATGGCGCACGTCGGCGTCCTGCGCGCGCTCCAGGCGGCCGGCATCTCCGTCGATCGCGTGCTGGGGACGAGCGCGGGCGCACTCATCGCGAGCAGCTACTGCTACTTCGGCGACGCCGAGCGCACCTCGGCCCTGGTCTCGAACTTCCTGGCCTCCGAGGGGTTCCGCAACAACGCGCTCGGCAGCTTTCGGCGTCGCACCGTGCACCTGCCGCTCATGCGGCGGCTGGCGGCGAGCATTCGCAGGCAGGTGGCGCTCGAGCGCATGTTCCGGCGGAGTTCCGCGTTCGGCGGCGGGGCGCTGCGCTTCATCGTGCGCAGCCTCGTTCCCAAGGTCGCCCTCGAGGACCTGCGCATTCCGCTCGAGATCTGCGCCCTCGACCTGGCGGCGGGCGACGTGGTGTACCTGCGCACGGGAGACCTGTGCACGGCCGTCACGGCCAGCAGCGCCGTCCCCGGCTTCTTTCCGCCGGTCGAGATCGGCGACGGCCTGTACTGCGACGCGGGGCTCATCGACAACCTTCCGGTACGCGCGGCCCGCCGTCACGGCGGGGTGGTCGTCGCCGTGGACCTGTCGGCGGATCTGTTCCCGCTGCGCGACGGGGCCAGCGGCATGGAACTGCTGCTGCGCGTCCAGGAGGCGTCGACGCGGCTCGAGAACCGAGAGCAGGCGGGACTGGCGGACATCGTGCTGACGCCGCCGCTCGGAGGGCGGCACTGGCTCGACACGACCGATCTGGACCTGGTCGTCGCGGCGGGAGAGGCGGCCGTGCTCGAGGTGCTTCCGAAACTGCGTGCGCTGCTCTCGGCCTCCGACGCGCGGCGCGCCGTCTGATCGCAGGCAGTCCACCGGGCGTTCGCGGGGCGCGTCCGCATGCAGACGCTGCTCCCGGAATTGACGAGGCCCCCTCACCCTTCCGGGTGAGGGGGCCTCTGATCCAACGGCCGCGAGGGCCGCTGGCTGATCAACAGGTGATCAGTTGAACAGGAAGGACTGCATCGATCCGGAGATCGTGCCGGCCTTGAAGTTCAGCACCGGCGGGGGCGCCGGGTTGTCCGACGTCGAACCGTAGGTGAGGTTCACCGGGAGACCGATGCCGCACGGGACGCTGCCCGCGAAGCCACCGATCGCGATGGTGAACGACCCGCCCGCGATCGCCGGGACACCGAACGCACCCGAGGCAAGACCTTCCGGATCCGGCCAGCCGCTGGAAGCAGCCGCGCTGACGTGCGGGAAGAAGGTCAGACCGAGCGAGGTCACGTTCTGGATGAAGCCCGTCGCGTGCACCGGGAGGCGGCTGGTACCGACATCCTTGATGATGCCGGGGTCAGCAGCCGGGTTGGCCGGCGGAGCGAAGGGGAACGTGAAGTTGTTCAGCATCGGGTGGTCGATGCAGAGCCACACGCGCTGAGCCGCACCCGTACCCGTCAGAGGAGCCTTGACGCTGTTGTTCCACGTCACGAACGAAAGCGTCGTGACCAGCGGGGCGCTCGGATGGGTGGGGTTGTTGCCAGCGTTCTGGTTGAAGCCCGACACGTTGTTCGGGTTGCCAGCAGCCGCACCGGACGCGCCGGAGAAGCTGATCGCGCCGCTGCCACGACCGACGTCGAAGCCCTGGTTCGCACCACCCGCACCGACCATGTTCTCGGTCTGGTTGTAGTACGCACCATTGTTCTCCCAGCCCGCAGGCATGAGCGCGACCCGGGTGACCGGCTCGGCCGTCGCCATGAGGAGGCTGTAGTCCGTGGACGCAACGAACGGCACGAGGCCGAAGTTGTCGTTCAGGTACAGGGAGTTCGACTGCCAGATGTTCAGCTCGTCGTCCGACATCGCCGCGTACTGGTTGGCATCGGCCGAGTCCGTCATCCAGTGCCACATGCCGTCGATGTCGTCCAGGAACTGGACGGCCGTCGGGGTCCACGTGAACTGAACGAGCCAGCAGCCGAACGAACCGGAGCCGGCGGGCAGACCGAGGCTGACGTTACCCGCGGCCGCCACGATCGTGGCCGTGCCGCCGGCGCTGTTCAGCAGGCCGTTCTCCGGCAGCAGCATGACCGTCGCCGTGGAGACGCCCGTCACGCCGATGCCCGAGGGCATGCCGGCGAGCAGGAAGCTGAACGTGCTGGCCGGGCCGACGCCGTACGGGATGAACGAGCCGAGGCCCGCCGCGCACACCGGGTTGGTGAAGATCGCGGGAGCGTTGCCGTTCAGGCCGTCCATCTCGACGAAGAGGATGCCCGGGAAGGAGATCTGCAGACCGCCGCCACCGATCGGGTTGGCGAAGATGCAGACCGCCTCACGGAAGCGGTTCTGCTTGTACGAGAACTGGATGCCCAACCCGCCGAAGTCGACGAGCGTGGAGCCGCGCATGTCCTCGCCCTGGACATAGGTACCCATGCCGTCGTCGAGGTGAGTGGCGCCACCCGGGATGCCGATGCCCGCGTACGCGACATCGAGTCCGTTGTGGATCACGTGGTAATTCGTCCCGTTCTGGGCATTCACGCTCGAGAGCGTGAGGCCGAGCGCGAGCGCACCGAGCGCCGCACCCCGGGCAAGATTCTTGCCAAACGTCATTGAGGAACTCCTCGTTGAGGGAGGTAGAGAGACACGAAGGGAAAGGGGTGGTGGTACTTCAGGCCCAGCGGGAACAGGCCGGAACGACCGAGACTCGCTGGGAAGGGGAGGCCACGATCTGAACGGCTCCGAGATGAAGGTCACAGGTGTCGATCAGGTCGAGAGTGCCGGTGGCTGGATTCGGGGGAACCACCGCACTACGGCGCTGAGAGTAGCCCTCGTGTCAAAACCTGTCAACTGAGCGAATCCGGCCCTCGCACGCGCGCGCGACGAGCCGCCGCCGCGAGACCGGCACCCCTCCCGGCGAGCCTTGAACCTATCGGCGGAACCTGAGATGATCCGGCGCCTTTTTCCGCCCGGATGAAAGGCGCTCCGACGCCATGCCCGCCACGCCGCACGTCGTCGTTCTCGCCGCCGGGGAGGGCAAGCGCCTGGGCGGGGCCGTGCCGAAGGTGCTCACGCCGCTGTGGGGCTGGCCTTCGCTCCGCTGGCCGATCGAAGCGGCACTGCCGCTGGATCCCGCTCGAATCGTGGTCGTTGCTGGGCAACATATTGCCGCGATCCGGCAGGCCCTGTCACCGCTCGACGGCCGCATCCGGGATGCGGATCGTCGCGTGCGTTTCGCGCTCCAGGAACGGCCCGAGGGCACGGGGGCGGCGGTTCTGGCCGCCGGCCCCCAACTCGAGGGAGTCAGCGGTCCGGTGCTGATCCTGAGCGGGGACGGCCCGCTCATCACGACCGAACTGCTGGCGGACCTCCTTGCGGCGCACGTCGCGGCGCAGGCCGAGGTCTCGGTCCTGACCGCCACGCTCGACGATCCCCGTGGCTACGGCCGGATCGTCCGCGACGAGCAGGGTGAGGTGCAGGCGATCGTCGAGCAGAAGGACGCCGACGCCGCCACAACGGCGATCTGCGAGGTCAACGCGGGCGTGTGGGTCCTGCAGTGGCCGGCGGCGCAGAAGGACCTGCGCTCGTGCGGGTCGGCCAACGCCCAGGGCGAGGTCTACCTCACCGACCTCGTGGCGCTCGTCCGGGCGCGCGGCGGGCGCGTCGGTTCGCTGCAGTGCGACGAGCCCGAACAGGCGCTGGGATTCAACGACCAGCTCGACCTGGCGCTGGTCCGCTCGGCGCTGCGGCGCCGCATCCTCGAGCGGCATCTGCGCGCGGGCGTCGAGATCGTCGACCCGGACACCACGTTCATCGACGCGGACGTCGAGATCGAACCCGGAGCCCGCATCCTCCCCTGCACGATGATCGAGGGGCGCTGCCGCCTCGCCTCCGGCTCGGAGGCCGGGCCCTTCAGCCATCTGCGCGACGGTACGGTCCTCGAGGCCGGTGCCGAAGTCGGCAACTTCACCGAGACCAAGAAGACGACGCTCGGCCCGGGGGCCAAGGCCAAGCACCTGAGCTACCTCGGAGACGCCACCGTCGGCGCCAAGGCCAACATCGGGGCCGGCACGATCACCGCCAATTACGACGGCAAGGCCAAGCACCCCACGCACATCGGCGAGCGGGCCTTCATCGGCAGCGGCTCGGTGCTCGTGGCCCCCGCCAAGGTGGGGGATGGCGCGACCACGGGTGCGGGAGCCATCCTGACGCGCCATTCGGAAGTCCCGGATGGCGAGACTTGGGTCGGCGTCCCCGCGCGTCCCCTGCAGCGCAAGCGCACGACGGAGGATGCATGACGCAACACGACCTGTGCCTGCTCGCCGGCACCGCGCATCCCGACCTCGCGCGCAAGATCGCCGAACTGCTGCGCACGCCGCTCTGCGACGCGCAGGTGGGCCGCTTTCCCGACGGCGAGATCGACGTCAAGATCGGCGACGACGTGCGCGGCCGCGACGTCTTCATCCTGCAGCCGACCTGCCCGCCGGTGAACGAGAGCATCATGGAGCTGCTCACGCTCGTCGACTGCTGCAAGCGCAGTTCGGTCGGGCGGCTGACGGCCGTCATTCCGTACTTCGGCTACGCGCGCAAGGACCGCAAGGACGAGGGGCGCGTTCCGATCACCGCCAAGGTCATCGCGAACTGCCTCACCGTCACCGGCATCGATCGCGTGCTCACGATGGACCTGCACGCGCCGCAGATCCAGGGCTTCTTCGACGTGCCCGTCGATCACCTCTACGCCAAGCCGGTCTTCAAGGAGTACTTCAAGGCGCTCGACCCCAAGCAGACGGTGATCGTGGCCCCCGACGCCGGGGGCATCAAGATGGCGCGTGCGTACGCCAACTCGCTGCACATGCCCTTCGCTATCGTCGACAAGCGCCGCATGGGTCCCGAGCAGACCGTGAGCGAGCACATGATCGGCGAGGTCGAAGGCCGCGACGTGATCCTGGTCGACGACCTGATCTCCACGGGCGGCACGATCACCGACGCGGTCCGCATGGTGCAGCGTCACGGCGCGCGCCGCGTCTACATCGCCGCCACGCACGGCCTGTTCTGCGGCAAGGCGCTCGAGAAGCTCGCCGCCGTCAGCGTCGAGAAGGTGCTCGTCACCGACACCGTGCGCCCGCTCTCGCCCTACCCCGACCAGATCCAGATCCTCTCGGTGGCCCCGCTGCTGGCCGAGGCGATCCGCCGCATCCACCTCGGACTCTCGGTGAGTTCGCTGTTCGTCGACTGAATTCCGCACGTTCCACGAAGGAGGCGGGGCCGCGCGCCCCGCGTGTCGTCCCATGTCCAAGCAGACCGCCACGCTCAAGACCCAGCCCCGCAACGGCACCGGATCGCGCGCCGCGCGCCACGACCGCGACGCCGGCCGCATCCCGGTGAACATCTACGGCCACGGGGAGGTCAACCAGAACCTCGCCATCGACGCGCACGAACTCGACCTGGCGCTCCACACGGCCTCGCACGTGTTCACGCTCTCGATCGACGGCGCCGAGCAGCCCTGCCTCGTCAAGGAGGTGCAGTACGACACCTGGGGCCTGCGCGTGCTGCACGTCGACTTCGCGCGCGTGAGCCTCACCGAAGAGGTCGAGGTCGAGGTGGCGCTGGAGTTCACCGGCATCGCCAAGGGGCTCGCCGCGGGCGGCCAGCTCGTCGTGCAGCACCCCGAGCTGTGGGTGCGCTGCCCGGCCAACCTGATCCCGGACGTGCTCGTGGTCGACATCTCGTCGCTCGAACTCGGCCACGCGATCCACGCGGGCGAGATCGCGCTGCCCGCCGGCGTGTCGCTCGACACGGAGAAGCTCGAGCCGACCGACCCGGTCGTGAGCGTGCTCGCCCCGAAGGTCGAGGAGGTCGAGCCGGCCGAGGGCGCCGAAGGCGAGGCGGCCGAGCCGGAGATCGTCGGCGGCGCCAAGCCGGAGGCCGACGGCGCGACCGAGACCAAGGGCGAGAAGGCGGACGACTGAGCCGTGGCGCGGCGTGTCGTCGTGGGCCTCGGCAACCCGGGATCCGCCTACGACGGCACGCGGCACAACGTCGGCTTCGCCGTCCTCGACGCGTTGGCGGCTCTCGCGGGGCGCCCGTTCGTGCGCCGCGGGCGATCGCTCGCCGCGCAGTCGCCGTCGGGCGGCGACGGCGTGCCGTGGGTGCTCGCCAAGCCGCAGACCTTCATGAACCTCTCGGGGCGCGCGGCCCGCGAACTCCTCGACGAGCACGGCCCGGACACCGCGCTGCTGGTCGTCTGCGACGACTTCCACCTGCCGCTCGGGCGCCTGCGCTTCCGCGCCAAGGGCAGCGCGGGCGGCCAGAAGGGCCTGGCCTCGATCCTCGAGGCGCTGCCGGGCACCGACGTTCCGCGCCTGCGCCTCGGCATCGGCGATCCGGGGCGCGTTCCGGCCGAGGACTTCGTGCTGCGGCCCTTCGGGCGCGGTGAGCAGGCCGCCGCGGCGGAGATGGTCGCGCGCGCCGCCGCCTGCCTGCACGACTGGCTCGCGGACGGCGACTTCGATCGTCTGGGCAACGCGGCCAACGCGCCCGGTGAGCCGGACTGAGCGAGCCCCCGCGCGCCGCCGCTTTCCGCCTCCGCGGGGGCGTGACACGGACCGGGGGCCCGCGGTAGGATCCGCCCTTTTCCCTCCTGGCCGGAAGACGCGGCGTTCGCCGCGGGCAGGCCGGCCCGATCCCAGACCGGAGGCAGGCAGTGCATTACGAAGGCATGTTCGTGCTCCACAACCGCGAACTCCCCGAAGGGGAGAACGCGGGGCCGGAGGAGGTCGTCCGGCAGCTGGTCGGCAAGGCCGGCGGTGCCGTGGTCCACGCCCAGATCTGGGCCAATCGCAAGCTGGCCTATCCGATCGCGGGCAACCAGACCGGCACCTACGTGCTGGCGTACTTCAGCGGCGAGGGCGACGTCGGCAATCGCCTGAACCACGAGATCGCGATCACCGATCGCTGCCTGCGCCACCTGGTGCTCGCGATCGAGGCCATTCCCGAGACGCCGCCGGGGCCGCTGGCCGAGCCGGGCGCGCGTCCGCCGCGACGCGCCGACGGCGAGGGCGCCGAGGGCGAGGAGGGCGCCGAGGCCGAGGGCGACGAGAAGTCCGAGCCCCGCGGCGAGGACGACAAGGACGGTCCGCGCGAGAAGAAGGTCCACGAGCAGCTCGACTACAAGAGCGTGCACGTGCTGCGCCGGATGGTCACCTCGCAGGGCAAGCTGTTCTCGCGCGTGCGCTCCAACCTGCACGCCAAGGAGCAGCGCCGCCTGCGCCGCGCGGTCATCCGCGCCCGTCAACTGGCCCTGCTGCCCTTCGTGTCGCGCTGAACCGGAGCCACGACCCATGGAACTGATCCTGATCGAGAGCGTCGAAGGGCTCGGCCGCCCGGGAGACCGCGTCAAGGTGCGCGCCGGCCACGCGCGCAACTATCTGCTGCCGCAGCGCAAGGCGGTGCCGATCGGCGCCGAGGTGCTGCGCAAGCTGGACCAGCTCAAGGCCAAGGGCGAGGCCGAGGAGCGCGCGCTCGTCACCTCGATGGAGGAACTGTCCAAGCGGCTGGCGGGCACGCGCGTCGAGATCTCGGCGCGCGCCACCGAAGAGGGCCACCTCTTCGGGTCCGTCAACGAGAAGGACATCCACGCGGTGCTCGCCGCCGCCGGCTGGGAGATCCCGGCCCGCGGCGTGCGCCTCGCGACGCACATCAAGGAGGCGGGCGAGACGCGCGTGGAACTGCACCTGCACGGGCAGATCACCGCCGAGATCGTCGTGGACGTGATCCCGGTCGACGGCCAGGGCAATCGCATCGAGATCGTCGAGGCGGCGCCCCAGACGGCGACCGAGCCCGCGGCGGACGAAGGCGACGAGGACACCGGCGCCGACGACTGACGCGCGCCGCCGGCGCGTTGACGACTCGTCCGGGGCTGGCCTAGACTGCCCGCCGCGCGCTGCCTGTGGTTGGGGAGCGGCTGATCGAATGGGCCCGTTCGCCGCGCGGCGGCACCGAGGGTACGTGATCGCCCCGAACGAGATGCCGGGCCGGCTGCCGCCCCAGAACCTCGAGGCCGAGCAGTGCGTGCTCGGCTCGATGCTGCTCGATCGCGAGGTCATCGGCGAGGTCGTGCTGCTGCTCGACCCCTCGGACTTCTACCTGCCGGCGAACGCCGACGTGTTCCGCGTGCTGTCCGGCATGTACGACCGCGCCGAACCCATCGACCTCGTGCTGGCGCGCAACGCGCTGCAGGCCGACGGCCGGCTCGAGGCGGTCGGCGGCGTCGAGGCGCTGGTCACGCTCATGGAGTCGGTGCCGAGCGCGGCGCACGCGCTGGGCTACGCGCGCCTCGTGCGCGAGGCCGCCGAGCGCCGGCGGCTGGCCGAGGCCGCGCAGGAGATCCTGCGCGAGGCCCGGGAGGACAGCGGCGGCCGCGAGATCGGCGATCTCGTCGACTTCGCCGAGCAGCGCATCTTCTCGGTCGCGCAGGATCGCGACGCGGGCGAGACGGCGCCGATGAGCACGCTCATCAAGGACGCGCTGCGACGCATCGACGCCCTGCAGGAGGGCGCGTCCGACGGCATGCGCGGGCTGCGCACGCACTACGGCGACCTCGACCGCAAGCTCAGCGGGCTCGCGCCCGGCGCGCTCTACGTGATCGCCGGCCGCCCGTCGATGGGCAAGACGAGCTTCGCGCTCAACATCCTCGAGAACGTCTGCGTGCGCGACGGCGTGCCGGCGGTGCTCTTCACGCTCGAGGTCACGAAGGAGCAGGTCGCCGAGAACATCCTGTGCAGCAACGCCCGCGTCGAGGCCCAGCGCCTGCTGCGTGCCGAACTCTCCAACGAGGAGTACGCCGAGGTGCCCGCCGCGGCCGCGCGCCTCGTCAACGCGCCGCTCTACGTCGACGACACGCCCGGGCTCACGCTCACGCGGCTGCGCGCCAAGGCCCGCCGCCTGGTGGCGCAGCACGGCATCAAGCTCGTGATCGTCGACTACCTGCAGCTGCTCACGCTCGGCGCCGCCTCCGAGAGCCGGCAGATCGAGATCGCGCGCCTCTCGGCGGGCCTCAAGCAGATGGCCCGCGAACTCAAGCTGCCGGTCGTCGCGCTCAGCCAGCTCAACCGTTCCGTCGAGCAGCGTCAGGACAAGCGCCCCCTCATGGGCGATCTGCGCGAGTCGGGGTCCATCGAGCAGGACGCCGACGCCGTCCTGCTGCTCTACCGCGACGAGTACTACAATCCCGAGAAGCTCGACGCGCGCAACAAGGCCGAGGTCATCGTGGCGAAGAACCGCAACGGGCCCACGGGCCGCGTCGAACTCCTGTTCTTCCCGAACATGATGCGCTTCGACAACCCCACCTTCCTGCCGGAGCCGGGCGGCGCGACCCCGGCCGGCGCGTCCTGGTAGCGGGCATGGCGAGCCCGCGTCGACGCGCCTCCCCGTGGGCGCTGTGGCTGGTCGGTCTCGTCGCCCTGCTGGCGCCCGCCGCCGGCGCCCAGGACGGCGCGCCGATCGTCTCGGTCGAACTGCTCGGCGACGTCGGGCTCGACGAGGCCCTGCTGCGCGCCAATCTGCGCACGCGCGCCGGGGCGCCCCTCGACCGCGCGCTCGTCGACGGCGACGTGCGCTGGCTCGCCGACGTGCATCGCGTGCTGGCCGAGGTCGAGATCGACCCGGGGCCGGTCGTGCGCTTCCGGCTTTCGCGCATCCGGCGCTTCGACCGCGTGCTCATCGAGGGCAACGTCCGCTGGGACGCGGCCGAGCTGCTGGCCGTCGCGCGCCTCGCGGAGGGCGCCGAGGCGACGCCCGACCAGGTCACGGCCGCGCGCGACCTGGTGCGCGATCACTATCTGCGCGCCGGCTACGCCTTCGTGCAGGTCGAGTCGGGCTGGGTCACGGACGAGAACCAGGCGCGCCAGGCGACGCTGCGCATCTTCGAGGGCCCGCACGTCGACACGGTCGAGGTGCGCATCGAGGGGCTCTCGGCGCTCGACCCGCAGGACGCCCTCGCCGTGATGCGCAGTCCGCCGGGCTTCTGGTCCTGGCTGACCGGCAAGGACTTCGTGCGCGCCGACGTCGACGCCGACGTCGTGCTGCTCGAGAACTTCGTCCGCGGCGAGGGGTACCTCGACGGCCGCGCCGCGCTGGGCGCGCTCGACTTCAGCGAGGACCGCACCGAGGTGCGCATCACGCTGGTCGTCGACGAGGGCGTGCGCTACGCCCTGCGCACGCTCACGATCGAGGGCGCCTCCGCGCTCTCCGAGCAGGCGCTCCGCGAGGTCTCGACGCTGCAGCCGGGCGCCCCCTGGCGGCGGCCCGACGTCGTGCGCACGCTGCGCGCTTGGCGCGATCTCTACGGCCAGATCGGCCACATCGACGCGCGCATCGACCCGCGCGAGACCTACGACGAGGCCGAGCCCTACGTCGACGTCGCGATCGTGATCGACGAGGGCGCGCCGAAGACGATCCGCGACGTCATCGTGCGCGGCAACGCCGACACGCTCGATCAGGTCGTCCGGCGCAACCTCACCTTCGCCCCGGGCGACGTCGTCGACACGCGCGAGCTGCGCTGGAGCGAGGACGTGCTCGTGGCGCTCGACTCCTTCAGCGACTTCAGCGGGCGGCCCGAGGTGCGCGTGGCGACCGAGCCCGCGCCCGACCCCGCGCAGGTCGACGTGCTCGTCGACGTGAGCGACCAGCAGAGCGGCCTGTACAGCTTCCTCGTGGGCGCCGGCAGCGACAGCGGCCTGTTCGTCGGCGGCAGCCTCGACAAGCGCAACTTCGACATCACCCGCGTGCCCTCGGCCTGGGACCGCGTCCTGACCGAGTTCTTCGGTTCGGGCGAGGCCTTCCACGGCGCCGGCCAGCGGCTCTACCTCGAGGTGCTGCCCGGCACCGAGACGACCGACATCGACCTGCTGTTCAACGACCCCTGGCTCGACCCGGCCGACGTGAACCCGTGGGGCCTCACGGTGAACGTCTACGACCGCGAGCGCGAGTTCGACCACTACCAGAAGGGGCGCACCGGGCTCGCCGTCAGCTTCGACCACCGCCTCTCGAAGCACGACAGCGTGGGTTTCGGGCTGCGCATCGAGGACACCGACATCGACGACGTCGACGCGGCGGCGGTCCCGACCATCGCGCTCGCGTCGGGGACGACGAGCAGCCGCGCCCTCGAGTCGAGCTACGCCTGGCGCGACCTCGACTCGCTGGTCGAGCCGACGTCCGGCTACTCGGGCCGCGTGCGCGTCGAGTCGGAGGGCACGCTCGTGGGCGGCGACACCGACCTGTGGCGCGTCGAGGCCACCAACGAGTGGTTCCTGCCCCTCGGCGAGGACGAGGACGGCCACATGCGCGTGCTGCACCCGCGCGTCGCCCTCGGCCGCGTCGACGAGACCGGCTCGACCTCGACGCTGCCGTTCTTCGAGAACTTCTTCGTGGGCGGCGCGAGCGGTCCCTTCGCCGTCCGCGGCTTCGACTTCCAGGGCGTCGGTCCGCACGAGTCGGGCGACGCCATCGGCGGACAGCTCGCCTTCGCCGCGTCGCTCGAGGCGCTGTTCCCGCTGGTGACGCAGTACAACCCCTTCCGCGACGAGGACGAGGTGCTGCTCAAGGGCGTGCTGTTCCTCGACGTGGGCAGCCTGCAGCCCGGCACCAGCATCTCGAAGCTGTTCGACGACCTGCGCATGGGCGCGGGCGGCGGCATCCGCCTGCGCCTGCCGGCCCTGGGCGGCATCACGCTGGCGCTCGACCTGGCGCTGCTGCGCAGCGACGAGTCGGGCGACGAGACGCGCACGCTCAGTTTCGAGATCTCGCGGCGCTTCTGAGGCGGCCCGCGGCGGCCCTTCCTTCGAGCCCCGGCGCCGCGGATGATGGCGCCGGACCACGCGCCATGAGACTCGCACGAACCGTCGCCGAGATCGCGGCCCTGCTCGGGGCCCGCGTCGAAGGGCCCGCCGACCTGCGCCTCGCCGCGCTCGCGGCGCCCGACCAGGCCGGCAGCGAGGACCTGGCGCCGGTGTTCCGCGGCGCGCTCGCGGAACTCGCGGCGGGTTCGCGCGCGCGCTGCCTGCTCGTCGCCGACGGCGCCGCGCTGCCGCCGCCCGCGCCGG
>CAZBBB010000056.1:0-18809 GCA_964490005.1 uncultured Phycisphaerales bacterium
CGTCCTGCTCGCGCTGGCGCTGCTCGGCGCGCTCGCCGCGCCGGCGCGGCCGCAGTCGGCCGAGTCGGCCCTCGACCTGCGCGACGAGCGCCACGTGCGCGCGCTGTACCTCGACCTGCTCGGGCGCACGCCGTACGAGGACGAACGCGAGCTCGCGGCGGGCAGCAGTCCGTCCGTGCTGCTGCGGCACCTCACCGGCGACCGCGAGTTCTGGGAGCACTGGTACGAGGACGAGCTGTACTACTTCCTGCTCATCGACAATGCGCGGCCCGAGGCGCCGCCGGGCAGAGACTCGATTCCGTGGCGGCTGGCCGAGGGGCGGCTCGACGTGTTCGGCGCGGTGCTCGAGATCGTCGGCGGACAGGCCTTCCACCGCGCCAACCCGGGCAACGACACCTTCGTGAGCGTGGTCTTCGAGCAGCTCCTCGGGGTCGACGTGCAGCAGAGCACCGCGCTGCTCGCCGCCGGACGGCGCATGTACGACGGCGAGCGCGCCTCGATCTTCGGCGAGCAGGGGCAGGGCCAGGCGGCGATCGTCGCGATCGCGGCGCGGCAGCCCGACTTCGCGCGCGTCTTCGCGCGGCGCCAGCACCAGCGGCTGTTCGGCGCGCCGCCCGAACGGGCCGTCGAGGAGGCGGCCGCCGCGCGGCTGCGCGAGGACCCGCGCGCCTTCGTCGAGGTGGTGCGGGAGTGGCTGGCCTCGCCCGCGTACGCGCGGCGGCTGACGTCGCTGCGCCCCAAGACCGACGTGCAGTTCATCCGCGGCCTGCACGTGGATCTCACCGGGCAGCGGCCCGGCGCCACGCAGCTGCAGCGGCTGCGCGGCGCGCTCTCGGTGCTGGCGGACGCGGCGCCGCTGCGCGCCGTGATCGCGCGGGCGCTGCTCGACGAGGCCGCCGCCGACCTGCCCGCGCGCGCCGAACTCGGCGACGGGCGCGCCTTCACCGAGGCGCAGTTCCTGCGCTTCCTCGGGCGCAGGCCCGCGCGCGCCGAACTCGAGGAGTTCGCGCTCGTATGGGCGCAGGAGGAGTGCGAGCCGGCCACGCTCGTGCGCGCCATCGTCACGCATCCCGAATACCAGTACTATTGAGCCGCGCCGGCGGCGGGCGGGCCGCGGCGGGAACGGAGGTCGGCGATGAAGCGGGCGAGGAGCGGCTGGCGTCGTCGGGACCTGCTGCGCGCCGGGGCGGCCCTCGGCGCCGCCTCGCTCGTGCCGGGCGGCGCGTTCGCGCGGCTCGCGGCGCCCGCGCCCTTCCCGGTCTTCCTGCCGGGCGCGCCGGCCACCAAGCGCGTCGTCGTCGTCGTGTTCGGCGGCGGCGTGCGCACGCGCGAGACCTTCGAGAGCGACAACGTCCCCAACCTCAGGCGCATCGCCGAGCAGGGCGTGCTCTACCCGGCGACGCGGGTCGAGAACAACGGCCATTACGCCGCGGCGCTCTCGGTGCTGACCGGCGTCACCGAGAGCTTCGGCATCCGCGAGAACGAGCGCACGGACAACCCGACGCTGTTCGAGTACGTGCGCAAGGAGGCCGGCCTGCCCGCGAGCGAGGTCTGGCTCTCGACCTCCGGCAGCGAGCAGGAGACCAACTACAGCCACTCGCTGCACGCCGGCTACGGCCGGCGCTACGGCGCCAACCTGATCGGCGGCGAGGGCATCTTCAACGCCGAGTTCCGGGAGGTGCTCGGCGGCGAGGGCGGGTTGCGCGCGCCGAACGCGGCGCAGGAGGCCCTGCTGGCGAAGCTGCGCGGCGCGATCGACACGCCCCTGCCCGCGCTGGGCGGCGAAGGCGGGCTCGGCAACGACGCCGAGACCTCCGCGCGCATCGAGAGCTACATCCTCGAGGAGCTGCGCGGCGGGACGGCGGCGATCACGGGCCTGGGCGCCAACGACGCCAAGGCGCTGCGCGTGGCGCGCAACCTGCTCGCGATCTTCCGGCCGCGCCTGCTGGGCGTCACGCTGCGCAACCCCGACGTGGCGCACGGCTCCTTCAACGACTACGTCTCGGTCATCCGGCGCAACGACGCCGAGATCGGCGCGCTCTGGACGGCCATCGGCCAGGACCCCGAGCTGGCCGACAGCACGGCCCTGATCGTGGTGCCGGAGTTCGGGCGCGACCGCGACCTCAACGAGCGCCGCGGGCTCGACCACGGCGACGACAGCAGCGAACTGCACCGCGTGGCGCTGCTGGCCTGGGGGCCCGACTTCAAGCGCGGCAAGGTCGAGTCGCGCGAGGTGCGCTCGATCGACGTGGCGCCGACGGTGGCGAAGATGTTCGGCGTGTCGGCGCCCGGCGCGCGCGGCACGGTGATCCCCGGGCTGTTCGCCTGACGTGAGCGGCGCGGCGCGGCGCCGGTGGTCGCGCGGCGCCCTGGCCGCGCTCGTGCTCGCGCTGCTCGGGCTGTCGGCCGGCGCGCCGCGGCCCGCCGAGCCCGCGCCCGCCGGGCACGCGCAGGCGGCGCCCGACGCGAGCTGCCGCGCCTGCCACGCCGGCATCGAGGAGATGCATCCCTGGCTGCCGCTCGGTTGCGTCGAGTGCCACGGCGGCGACGGCGGCAAGACGACCAAGGAGGAGGCCCACGTCCTGCCGCGCCTCGGCTGGCCGGCCGACGAGCGCGTGCTCGAGACGACCTACGAACCGGCGGCGCTGCGCTTCCGCAACCCCTCCGACCTGCGCGTCGTGTCGAACACCTGCGGGCAGTGCCACGCCAAGGACGTCGAGAACCTGCTGCGCAGCCTGCACGGCACGACCGCCGGCCACCTGGGCGACGGCCTGTACGAGAACGGCGTCGTCAAGGAGCGCACCAGCCGCTTCGGCGTCTTCGCCGTGAGCGACGCGCGCGAGGCCGACCAGCGCGGCGAGCACGCGCTGGCCGGGCTGCAGGACATCGAGCGGCTGCGCGTGCCGCGCGAGGCGAAGACGCTGGCCGACCACTTCACCGACCTGCCGCGCAAGGCCTGCATGCAGTGCCATCTGTGGTCGGAGGGCGTCGGGATGCAGGGCCGCCTCGGCCAGGACGGCCAGTATCGCGGCGCCGGCTGCGCCGCCTGCCACGTGAGCTACGCGCACGACGGCCGCAGCTCGAGCGACGACGCCTCGGCCGACCGCTTCACGCCCGGCCATCCGCTGCGCCACCAGCTCGTCGCCTCGCCGCCCGCCGAGACCTGCCTGAGCTGCCACGTCGGCGACGCCTCGATCGGCAACGGCTTCCGCGGCCTGGCGCAGCTCTACCCGCAGATGCCGGCCGGGCCCGACATCCCCGGCACGACCGACGCGCTCATCGCCGGCCAGTTCTTCCTGCAGGACGCGACGCTGCTGCCGCCCGACCTGCACCACGCCGCCGGCATGGACTGCGTCGACTGCCACACCGTGCGCGACGTCATGGGGGACGGGCAGATCTACGGCGCGATGGAGCATGCCGTCGAGATCGAGTGCAGCTCCTGCCACGGCACGATCGCCGAGCGCAGCGACCTGCGCACGAGCCGCGGGCGGACGATCCCGAACCTCGAGCGGCGCGGCGAGCTGTTCGTGCTCAACCGCAAGGGCGACGGGCAGGCGCTGCGCGTGAAGCAGGCCGCCGACGTGGTCGACCCCGAGCACCCCGACTACAACCCGCGCGCCGCGGCGGCGATGACGCCCGAGCACGCCGGCCTGGAGTGCTACGCCTGCCACGCCGGCTGGAACACCAACTTCTTCGGCTTCCACTTCGACCGCAACCTGGCCTTCACGCAGCTCGACCTGATCACCGGGCACCGCACGAAGGGGCGCGTGAGCACGCAGGAACGCGTGTTCGCGACGCTGCGCCAGTTCGTGCTGGGCATCAACCCCGAGGGCGACGTGGCGCCCTACATGGTCGGCTTCTCGAGCATGGGGACCGTGCACGGCGAGGACGGCTCGCTGCTGCTCGACCAGGCGCTGCCGGTGACCGCGACGGGTCAGTCGGGCATGACGATGGTGCACCACCAGACGCACACGACGCAGCGCGTGGCGCGCGGCTGCGTCGAGTGCCACCGCAGCCCCTCGGCCTGGGGCCTGGGGACGGGCGCGGGCAGCCGTTCGTCCTTCGCGCTGGCGCGCGGCTACGTGTTCGTCGCGGGCGAGTTCGGCCTGGACACGCTGCTGCTCGACCGCGAGAACCCCGAGCAGAGCCTGTATCTGGCGCGCCTGCCGCTCGGCGGCGCGCGGCGCGTGCTCGTCGACTCGGACGCCGCGAGCGGCGAGGCGGGCACGGCCTTCGTCGTGATCGAGAACGCCGGCGTCGCGCTCGTCGACGTGCGCAACCCGGCGCTGCCCGCCGTGCGCTCCTTCGCCGCCGCGGGCGACGCGCGCGACGTCGCGCTGGCCGGCGAGCTGCTGCTCATCGCCAACGGCCTGGGCGGCCTGCGCATCGTGGACGTGGCCGACCGCGCCGCGCCCAAGCTCGTCGCCGACCTGGTGAGCGTGGAGGCGCAGGGCCTGTCCGTGCTCTGGCCGCGCGTGCTCATCGCCGACGGGGCGGGCGGTCTGGTGATCGCCGACATCTCGGTGCCGGCGCGTCCGCGCATCACGGGGCAGGTGCGCCTCTCGCCGCAGGGCGACGAGGTCGAGGGCGATGCGCGCGCGGTCGCGGGCCTGTTCGTGCCGGGACGGCCCGACGGCCCGGCCGCGCGCACGCCGGCCGCGGCGCTCGCCGTCGTGGCCAACGGGCGCTTCGGGCTGGCGGTCGTCGACGTGACCGAGCCCGAGGCCGCGCGCCTGGTCTCGCCCATCTCGCGCTACGGCCAGAACGCCGACGTGATCGACGTGCTCGTCGAGAGCCGCTTCGAACTCGGCGACACCACCGGCCTGACGCCGACGCGCGAACTCGACGTGGCCCACGCCCTGCTCGCGCAGCGCGACGGCGGCGCGGGCGCCGTGCTGCTGCTCGACCTCTCGGAGCCGGCGCGCCCGGCGCTGCTGGGCAACGTGGGTTTCGGCCGCAACGGCGACCTGGCGCCGGTCGGGGGGCTGGCCCTGCTGCGCTCCTTCAACCCGCCGCAACTGGTGACGCGCCTGGCGGTCGCGGGCGAGGGGGGGCTGGGGCTGGTCGACGCCAGCCGCGCGGGCGAGCCGGTGCGCCTGGCGCGCATCGCGGGCGTCCCCGGCGCGCGCCACGCCGACGCCGAGGCCTTCGCCTTCGACCGCATGATCGACGAGACCGGCCGGCAGTTGAAGGACATCAGCCACGAAGGGGCGCGCTACTTCACGCCGGCCGAGGTCTTCCGCGTGCTCACGGTGCCCGGGGACGTGCTCGGTACGCTGGTCGACGGCGGCGCGCGCCGCGCCGACGTCACGAGCGTCTTCGGGGAGGCGGCCGTCGAGGGCGGCGCGCACGCGAGCAGCTTCCGGCTGCGCGGGCTCGACGACGAGCAGGCGGCCGACCGTGCGCTGCGTCTCGCCGGCGGATTCCGCCTCGGTCCGCGCGAGGATCTCG
The DNA here is from genome assembly GCA_964490005.1 of uncultured Phycisphaerales bacterium. Classification (GTDB taxonomy): domain Bacteria; phylum Planctomycetota; class B15-G4; order B15-G4; family B15-G4; genus CAZBBB01. The sequence continues at coordinate 5,452 of CAZBBB010000056.1, forward strand.
CGCGCCTGGTGCGCGGCGCCTGGCCGCCCGACCACGACCGAAACCGCGACCTGACGCTCTCGCGCGCCGAACTCGAAGAGCTCGTCTTCACCGTGCTCGACGCCAACCGCGACGGTCGCCTCGACGCGCTCGAGTGGCCGCGCCACCCGGCCGAGGACCCCTCCGCGCTCGACAGGAACCGCGACGGGCTCGTCACCCGCGCCGAGATGGACCTCGACGAGGACGTCATGCGGCACTTCGACACCAACGGCGACGGGCTGGCGGGCTTCGCCGAGTGGCCCTACCTGATCGGGACCGACCCGCTGCCCTCGCTGTACTACGCCGAGCTGGCGGGCCTGCGCAAGCTGCTGAAGAACGTCAATTTCGCGCGCCAGCGGCCGGGCCTGTACGCGGCGCTGGCGGGGGAGCTGGCCGCGCACGACGTCCCCGACGAGCGGCTGCAGCAGCTGCTCGACCGCGCGCGCGCCCGGCCGATCTCCGACGCGGCGGGCGCGCCGGCCAGCCCGCGCTTCATCGAGCGCTGGGACCTCGACGGCGACCACGCCGTCGACGCCGCCGAGTACCCGGCCTTCGCGCGCATCGCGCCGCGCTGCGACCGCAACTCCGACGGGCGCATCGACGCGCGCGACCGGCCCTGAGGGCAGCTGCTCGCGTCATGCCGGCTCCGGCGCCGTCACGGTGCGCGCCGCACTGTCACGCTTGTCGGCCTTCGTGCCCTCGAAGATCAGGTAGAGCGCGGGGAGGACGACGAGCGTCAGGATCGTACTCGAGATGAGGCCGCCGATCACGACGGTCGCCAGCGGCCGCTGCACCTCCGCACCCGTGCCGGTCGCCAGCGCCATGGGCACGAAACCGAGCGAGGCCACGAGTGCGGTCATCAGCACGGGGCGCAGCCGGGTCAGTGCGCCTTGGACGATCGCCGCGCGCACCGTTTCGCCGCGCGTGCGCAATTCGTTGATGAAGCTCACGAGGACGAGGCCATTGAGCACGGCCACGCCCGAGAGCGCGATGAAACCCACCGCGGAGGTGATCGAGAACGGGATGTCACGCAACCACAACGCTCCGACGCCGCCGGTCATCGCCAGGGGCACGCCCGAGAAGACCAGCAGGGATTGCCGGGCGGAGCGCAAGGTGATGAACAGCAGCCCGAAGATGAGCACGAAGCACAGAGGCACGATCACCGTGAGTCGCTCGCGTGCCGCAACGAGATTCTCGAATTGCCCGCCCCACTCGAGCCAACTCCCTGCCGGCAATGGTAGGGCGCCAATGGCCGCCTGTGCTTCGCTCACGAACGACCCCAGATCCCGATTGCGCACGTTGGCTTGCACCACGACGCGGCGCTTGCCGTTTTCGCGACTGATCTGATTGGGGCCCTCCGTGATCTCGATGGACATCACGGATCCCAGCGGCACGTAACCCGCCTCGGAAGTCTTGCCTGCATCGGAGTCGAAGGGCGCGTGCTCCCAGGCCGGGTCATCACGCCGAGGCACGGGGATCGGGAGGTTGCCGAGATCATGCACGTCGGCGCGCTGGGTCTCCGGCAAGCGCACAACGAGATCGAAGCGGCGATCACCCTGGAAGACAAGGCCTGCCTGACGGCCACCGAGCGCGATCGACACCACGTCCTGGACCTCCGCCACGCTCAGACCCACGCGCGCAAGCGCTGCCCTGTCGGCCTTGATCTCGACAACCGGAAGGCCCGCGGTCTGCTCGACGCGCACCGCCGAGGCTCCGGGGAGGCTCGACATGACTGCGGCTATCGCTTGGGCGGTGTCCTGCATTCCCTCGTAGTCGTCGCCGAAGACCTTTACGGCCACGTCGCCACGTACGCCCGCGATCAATTCGTTGAATCGCATCTGGATCGGCTGCGTGAACTCGAAGGCGTTGCCGGGCAGTACCTCCACGGCCTCTTCGATGCGTTCGAGCAAGGAAGACTTGGATTCCGCGGGATCGGGCCACTCGTCCTGCGGCTTCAGGATGATGAACGTATCCGAGATGTTGGGCGGCATCGGGTCAGAGGCCATCTCGGCCGTGCCGGTCTTGGAGAAGACGAAGGCCACTTCCGGAAAGCGGCTGACGATGCGCTCGACGTCCGCCTGCATCGCCGTGGATTGCGTGACGCCCGTGCTCGGAATGCGGATGGCCTGCATGGCGACGTCCTTCTCGTCGAGCGTGGGCACGAACTCCTGACCAAGGCTCGAGAAGAGTGCTGCAGAGCCTGCAAAGATCAGTACCGCCGCGCCAACGGTATGCCAGCGGTGCCGAAGCGCGGCGCGCAACACCGGTTCGTAGGCGCGAATCGCGGTTCGCACCGCGATGTTCTCCTTCTCGCTGACGCGCCCACTGATCAGCAGTGCCACCATCGCAGGGACGAAGGTCATGGACAGAAGGAACGCCGCAGCCAGCGCGAAGATCACCGTCAGGGCCATCGGGTGGAACATCTTTCCCTCGACACCCGCGAGACCGAGGATGGGGAGGTAGACGATCATGATGATCGCCTCTCCGAACAACGACGGCCGTCGCACCTGCTGGGTCGCGTCGCGCACGGTTTCGAGTCGCTCCGACAACGTCAGGAGGCGCCCGAGTCGATGCTGCTCTGCTCCCAGCCGTCGCAGGCAATTCTCGACGATGATGACGGCGCCGTCGACGATGATGCCGAAGTCGAGGGCGCCCAGGCTCATCAGGTTGCCGGTGACGCCCTTTGAGACCATCCCGGTTGCCGTCATCAGCATCGAGAGCGGGATGACCATCGCCGTGATGAGGGCCGCCCGGATGTTCCCGAGCATCAGGAACAACACCACGATCACGAGCAGCGCGCCCTCGATCAGATTCTTGGCCACGGTCTCGATCGTCGCGTTCACGAGCTTGGTGCGATTCAGCACCGTCTTGGCCCGGATGCCGGGTGGCAGGGAACGGTTGATCTGCTGCATCTTCAGTTCCACGGAAGCCGCCACCGTGCGACTGTTGGCGCCGATCAGCATCAAGGCCGTTCCGACCACGACCTCCTCGCCGTTCTCGCTGGCCGTGCCGGTGCGAAGTTCGGGCCCGATCACGACTTCGGCAACTTCGTCGATGTGGATCGGAACGTCGTCTCGGGTCGAGATGACGATGTTCTCGATTTCGCCGATGCTCTCGATGCGGCCATAGGCCCGAACGACATAGGCCTCGCCGAGGTGTTCTATGAAACCGGCTCCCGTGCTGATGTTCCCGCGCTCGAGCGCCTCGATCAGGTCGCTGAACCCGAGACCGTAGCTCACCAGTTTCATCGGGTCCGGCTGCACATGGAACTGCTTGACGAACCCGCCGATCGAGTCGACTCCGGCCACGTCCTTGACGGTGCGCAGCTGCGGTCTGATCACCCAGTCCTGCACGGTGCGCAGGTAGCCGGCCAATTCGACCCCGGATCGCAGGCTTTCTCCCTCCGGCGTGAGATACGAACTGTCGGGCTGCCAGCCCGGACGACCCGCCGCGACCGGCGCGCCCACTCCGCCGGGGTGTTCGTATTCGACGGTGTACATGAACACCTCGCCGAGGCCCGTCGCGATCGGACCCATGCGCGGCTCGGCGCCGGGCGGCAGATTCTCGCGCGCCTCACTGAGTCGCTCGTTGACCTGGTTGCGGGCGAAGTAGATGTCGACGTCGTCGGCGAAGACGGCGGTGACCTGCGAGAATCCGTTGCGCGAGAGCGAGCGGGTGTACTGCAGGCCCGGGATGCCCGCGAGCGAAGTCTCGACGGGAAACGTCACCTGCGTCTCGATCTCGGCCGGCGAGAGCGCCGCGTGGACCGTGTTGATCTGGACCTGATTGTTGGTGATGTCCGGGACAGCGTCGATCGGCAGCCGACTCAGTGAAGCCGCGCCAAGAACGGCGACCGCCACGGTCAGGACCAGAACGGCGAGTCGGTGCCGGATCGAGATGTCGAGGATGCGTTCGAGCATCGGAGTTCTTCTCAGCGGAGGGTGGCGAATTCAGCCGGCGGACCGGCACGGACAAGCCTCATGGCATTCAGCACGACGAGCAGCGACATGCCGGTGTCGGCGGCGATGGCACCCCAGAGGGAAGCGACGCCGGCGAAGGACAGGATCACGAAGGCGGCCTTCACGAGCAGCGACGCCGCGATGTTCTGGTGGATCACGCTGCGAATGCGTCGCGAGTGGCGCACGAGCCACGGCAGGCGGGTCAGGTCGTCACCCATGAGCGCGATGTCGGCGGTCTCGAGGGCCGCGTCCGAGCCCATCGCGCCCATCGCGATGCCCAGGTCGGCGCGGGCAAGCGCGGGGGCGTCATTGACGCCGTCGCCGATCATGGCCGTCGGGCCATGTCGCGCGATGATCTCGCCCAGAACGCGGACCTTGTCCTCCGGCAGCAGCTCGGCGTGGATCTCGTCCACGCCCGCCTGCTTGCCGACGGCCTCCGCGGTGCCGCGATTGTCGCCGGATAGCATGATCAGCCTGCCGACTCCCGCATCGCGCAGGTCCTGCATGACGGCTGCCGTGCCGGGACGCAGCTGATCGGCGAGGGCGATGTAGCCGCACACGTGCGCCGCGGTCCCGACGACCACGATGCTCGTGCCGGTCATCGCCAACGCTTCGAGGTCGCGATGCACGTCGTCCGACTCCTGCGCGCGCTCCTCCAGATATCTGTGCGACCCGATCCAGTAGTCGATGCCGTCGAGCCGCGCTTGGGCGCCCTTGCCGGTGAGCGCCTGGTAGTCGGATGCCGGGGCGGGGCGAATCCCTCGTTCTTCGGCGTACCGGACGATGGCACGGGCCAAGGGGTGGGTGGAACGCGACTCGATGGCCGCGGCGATTGCGAGCAGCTCCTGCTCGTCGTGTTCCGATTTTGCGACGACCTTGGTTACTCGCGGTCGCCCTTCCGTGAGCGTTCCGGTCTTGTCCAGGGCGATCGCGCCGAGTCTCGAGGGCAACTCGAGATACAGCCCGCCCTTGACGAGCACGCCCTGGCGCGCGGCTGCGACGAGGCCGGCCACGATGCTCACGGGTGTCGAGATGACCAGTGCGCAGGGGCAGGCGATGACCAACAGGACGAGCGCCTGATAGAACCAGTGCAGCCAGTTGCCGCCCAGCAACGGAGGCACGATGGCGACCAGTGCGGCGAAGGCCATGACGACAGGCGTGTAGACACGAGCGAAGCGCTCGACCCATTGTTCGCTCGGCGCCCTGCGCGCGTACGCCTCACCGACCATCCTGACGATCTGCGACATCGTGCTGTCCGCGTACGGCTTGCCGGCACGAACCTCGACCGTCCCGGTTTCGTTCACCGTGCCCGCGAAGACGTCGCTGCCCAAGACCTTCTCGACGGGTGCGGACTCGCCGGTGATCGGTGCCTGATTCACCGTCGTTCGGCCGCGCGTGACACGACCGTCGACGGGGAACTTCTCACCTGGCTTGATGAGGACGATGGCTCCCACTTCGACGGACGAGGCATCGACGAGTGCTTCCCGTTGGTCGGGGCCGACGAGTCGCGCCTTGGCCGGGTTCAGCGCGATCAGCGCCGCGATGGCCCTGCGCGCGCGCCCGACGCTCCAGACCTCCAGCGCCAGCGACAACGCGAAGAGGAAGGACACCGTCGCGGCCTCGAGATGCTCACCGATGCCGATGGCGCCCGCCACCGCGATGCACATGAGGAGGTTCATGTCCGGCCGCATGCGTTTCAGTGCGACCCACGCCTTGGGAACGACGAACCACGATCCGGCCACGACGGCGGCGAGGTAGGCCATGCGCGTCGGCACCGGAATGCCCGCGGTGTGCCCGAGAGCGGTTTCCGCGCCGGAGTGATCCAGGTGCCAAGCGAAGCCGAAGGCGATGGCGGCACCGCTTGCGATCGTCGCTGCCGTGCGCCCGTATCGCGCTGATGAGGGCCAGGACCGCTCGTCGCCGCGATCCTCCCAGGTGAAGGCTCTCATGCCGGTCCGGTGCACGGCGGCCTGCAACTGCGCGGCGGTGGTTCGCGTGCCTTCAACCTCGACCACCAGCTTTCGGTGCAGCAGATCGAAGCTCATGTCCCGGACGCCGGGCAGCGTGGACAACTCCCGGCGCAGCGCGGCGATCTCGTCCGCGCAATCCATTCCGCGGACCTGGAATGCGATGTGCCTGGTTGCCTGCTGGACCATCACCTCGGACGACTTTCGCGCGGAGCGCAGGAGTGGAGGTCAGTGGTCATGCGATGCCGAACCCTTGCCGTGCTCGGCCTTGAGCAGGAAGGCCCCCGAAGCCACGACGAGGTCACCCTCCGTCAGGCCGGCGTTGACCGGGATCAGGCCCTCGACCGGGTCGTCGACGGAGACCACGTGCTTGCAGAACACGAGGCCGTGCTCGTCGATCGGCACGAAGACGGCGCTTCGACCCTCGACCGTCTGGACGGCCCCGTCCGGGACGACGAGCACGGCGGCTGATCCGTAGCGGGGGCTGGAGATCCTCGCCTGCGCGAACATCCCGGGCTTCAGGCGCCCGTCGGCGTTGTCGACTTCGATGCGCACTTCGGCGTTGCGCGTCGTGATGTCGATCGTCGGCGCGACGGCCGACACGATGCCGGCGAAGTCCGGCCCGTCGAGCGCCGGGACGGCGATGCTCACCATGGCGCCCGGTACGATCTCGCCGACCCTGCTCTCGGGCACGTGGGCCAGGATCCAGAGTCGCTCCGTATCAGCGAGCACCATGAGAGCGTCCTTCTGCGGATCGACCTGCTCGCCCAGCGTGACGTCGAGTGCGACGATCTGGCCGGCGAAGGGCGCGCGCAGTTCGAATCGCGAGTCGACTCTTCCGTCGCGCGCGAGTCGCGCGAGCGCGGCTTCGTCGAAGCGGTAGAGCGCCAGGCGATGACCTGCGGCGTCCGCGGCGGCGCGCGCGATGGCGAGGTCCCGCTCGGCCGTCCGGTATTCCGTCTCGCGCTTCTGGACCTCGGTGAGCGTCACGCCCTGGATGCTCTCGAGCAGGCTTCTCGAGCGTTCCCACGCGCTGCGCGTGACTGCGGCGACCGGCGAGAGCGCCTCGGCCTCGGCCCGGCTCTTCAGGTAGTCGGCCTGAGCCTGCCCCAATTCGGGGCAATCCACGGCGAGCAGGACCTGATGCTCCTGGACGCGATCGCCGAGCTTCACCGGAAGAGCGGCCACCCAGCCGTGAAGGGGCGAGCCGATCCTGGCCACGCCGTCGGAGCGCAGCGAGACGCGCGCCCGTGCATGGACGATGCCCGACAAGGAGACCTTTGCGGCGGGCTCGACGCGGATGCCCGAACGCTCGATGGCCTCGGCGCTGAGGGTTACGTCGTCCTCGCACTCGCCGTCATGCTCGGCCAGATGATGGGCATCCGTCGCCGCGGTTTCGTGCCCGTTCTCTTCGGGGCCGTGTGCGTCTTCATCGGCCGCTGCGCCAACGGCGTGGTCTTCCGTTCGAGTGCAGCCCGGTCCGAGCGCGCCCAGCAACGCACCGCACAACAGCAGCGCCGAGAGCGTGCGTCGAGAACCGTGCGCAGCATGTGCTTCATTCAGCATCGTCGTCGTCTCCGGGATTCGTGATGGTTCGGGCGCTTTCGAGAGCGGCGTTGCCGCCGACGGCGCGCTGCAGTTGATACAGCGAAAGAGCGGCCTGCCGCTCGAGTTCGAGCAGTCGCGAGCGGGACTCCTGCAGAGCCTGGTCAACGAGCAGGAGCGTCGAGATGTCCAGTTCGCGGGCCTCGAAGGCGCGCTGTACGTCGGCGCGTCGGCGTTCGATGAGCGGCAGCAGCTCCGACCGCAGGCGCTCGACACCGGATGTCGACAGGCTCATGACGGCAAAGGCCGAGCGCACGTCGCTCACGGCGATGCGCTGCGTCTCCGTGAGGATGTGGCCCGCCTCGGCGTGCCGGGCCGACGCCGACTGAAGGCGCACGTCGCTGCGACCGGAGAGCGAGAGCGGTACGGAGAGGCCCGGGCCTGCCGCCCAGTTGCCGTCTCGTTCGCCCTCGACTCCGAGCTCGGTGGATGCGAAGGGCGATGCGCGCGCCAATGCGAGTTCATCCTCGCGTGCGAGCAACTCCCACTCCGCTGCCCGGATGTCCGGCCGGCACTCCAGGGCTCGCGCGATCCATGCGGCCTCGTCGCCGAGATCGAGGGCGGGGGGCTCGAACGCATCGACGGTCCAGTCGGCCGCGCCCGAAGGCTCGCCGAGCAGCCGCGAGAGCGCCAGTCGCTCGCGACGCAGCTCCCCGAGGCGTTCGGCGAGTTCGAGTTCGATCGCGAGCAGCTCGGATCCGAAGGCCACGGTTTCGGCGCGCGTCGCTTCGCCGACTTCGAGACGGGCGCGGGTGACGTCGAGCAGTCGCTGCACCGTGTCGCGACGCTCGGCGAGCAACTCGCGCAGGGCCTCGAGCGCCTGCACTCCGGCGTAGCGAGTCTGCACGTCCTGCAGCAAGTCGAGTGCCGTGACCAGAGCACGTGACACCTCGGCGCGCAGGCGATGGTGCGCGGCGCCGGCGCGGCGAGGCGTCTGCAGCAGCGAGACGACCGCGCCGGTCAGTCCGGCTTCGACCTGCGCGGGGCCGCCGCCCGAGGGTTCGCGCAGGACCACGCTGAGCACGGGATCCGGCGGCAGGCCAGCCTCCGTGGCCGCCGCGAGCTCGATGTGCGTCCGGGCCAGCGCCGCCTGCAGCCCGGGGTCGGTGGCGAAGGCCCGGCGGATCGCATCGTGGAGCGTCAGCGCGGCGGAATCGGCGCGACCCTCATCGACGGGGCCGCGCAGCGTGCGGAATTCGACAAGGCCCGCTGTAGGAATCGCCCTCGCGATCACCGCTCCGGCGTCGATCTCCGGCGGGGGGATGGTGCAGGACGAGAGCCCGCTCGCTGCGAGCAGCGCCATCGTGAATTGAAACGGAGTCCGGCTAGTGAAGATCGGTCGCACGGGATGCATCCACGTCGAGTCGGAATCGGCGGGCCACGGAAGCGGCTCCGTGGCGCAATGGCGTCAACAAGCGCCTCCGTTTCGGAGGCGGGGACAGCCGAGCCGCGATCAGACGCGGAGAATGACGTTTCCGACGAGACTCGCGGGAGACTCGAGGAGTGTGTTCGCTCGATACTCGTCGATGCGAGCCGACCTCGCGACGTGCGTGCGCCTGGCCGTCGGCACGGTCATCACCGGCGTCGATGCGGTTTCGAGATCGAAGACATGGTGACACGGGCGTGAGCGGTCAGCGTCGAAACCCAACGGGGCGTCCACGCACGGACAACCTTCCGCGGACGCGCTCGGGCCGTTCGCGTCCGCCAGCGAGCGGCATCCGGAAGCCGGCTCGTCCCCGCAGAAACCTCCGATCAGCGAGGCCTCGACTTTGATGTCGCCGCCCGGCTCCCTGCAGAGAACGAGGCCGAGATGAGCGACACCGGCGTCAACGCAGGCAAGGATCAGGAAGACCCGGAGCAGGAGTTCGTGTGGTCGCCGCATGGCCGGAACATACTCGCGGGTGATAAGCCCTTCAAGCTGGGCGCACGGCGCGAGCCGCCACGGTGGTCGCGTCTCGAGCAGGCTCGCGAGGCTCTGACTCGCGGTGTCGACCTCGTGGATGCCTCTCCTCCGACTCGGTTATAAAGGGGGGCCGGCCCGGGGCCGGGAAGGCCTTCTCGCGAGGGCCGCAGCGCGCCTCGGGATCTTCGCGTCCCTCTCCCGAGCGCCCTCTGCCCGTGACCGCCTCGACCCTGCCCGCCGGACGTGCCGCCTTCGCGGGCGGCGTGGCGTCCGGGCCCAAGCCCGAGTGGCTCAGGATCAAGGCGCCGGGCGGCGCGCGCTACGCGGCGCTCAAGGGGCAGTTGCGCGCGCGCGGCCTGCACACGGTCTGCGAAGAGGCGCGCTGCCCCAACGTCGAGGAGTGCTGGGGCGGCGGCACGGCGACGCTCATGCTCATGGGCGACACCTGCACGCGCGGCTGCGCCTTCTGCGCGGTCAAGACGGCGCGGCTGCCCGCGCCGCTCGACCCGCACGAGCCCGCGCGCGCCGCCGAGAGCGTCGCGCTCATGGGCCTCGATTACGTCGTGCTCACTTCGGTCGACCGCGACGATCTGCCCGACGGCGGGGCGGCTCATTTCGCCGCCACCGTGCGCGCCGTGCGACAGAGCAACCCGAACACGCTGATCGAAGTGCTGATCCCCGATTTCGGCGGCGACGAGGCGGCGCTCGAGGTGCTGCTCGCCTCGCGGCCCGACGTCGTGGCGCAGAACCTCGAGACCGTGCAGCGCCTCACGCATCCGGTGCGCGACCCGCGCGCCGGTTACGGCACGACGCTGCAGCTGCTGCAGCGCGTCAAGGCGCGCGCGCCGGGCCTGCTCACCAAGAGTTCGCTCATGCTGGGCCTCGGCGAGACCGACGACGAGGTGCGCGCCGCGATGCGCGACCTGCGCGCCGCCGAGGTCGACTTCCTCACCCTGGGGCAGTACCTGCGGCCCACGCCGCGGCACCTGCCCGTGCAGCGCTACGTCACGCCGGCGGAGTTCGACGCCTGGCGCGCGCGGGGCGAGGCGCTGGGTTTCCGTTACGTGGCCAGCGGCCCGCTCGTGCGCAGCAGCTATCGCGCCGGCGAGTTCGCCATCCGCGCCGTCTTCGAAGAGCGCCGGAGGACCGGATGAGCAGCACCGACTTGCTCGTGATCCTGACCGAGACGGGGCGCGCGCTCGACGCGGGCGGCCCGAAGCTGCCGCCCGCGCGGCTGCTCGAACTGTACGAGCACATGTCGCGCACGCGGCTGCTCGACGAGCGCATGCTCAACCTGCAGCGCCAGGGGCGCATCGGGTTCTACGTGCCGGGCACGGGCGAGGAGGCCGCGCAGGTCGGCGCGGGCGCGGCCATCGGCAAGCGCGACTGGGTCTACCCCAGCTACCGCATGCCGGGCACGCTGATGATGCTCGGCGCGCCCATCGACGGCATGGTCGCCAACTGCTTCGGCAACGCCGCCGACCTGTGCAAGGGCCGCCAGATGCCGGTGCACTACGCCTTCGGCGCGCAGCGCATCGTGTCGATCAGTTCGCCCATCGGCACGCACATCGTGCAGGCCACGGGCACGGCCATGGCGCAGCGCGCGCGGCGCGACGGCGGCATCTCCTGGGCCTTCTTCGGCGACGGCGGCACCTCGAGCAACGACTTCCACTCGGGCCTGAACTTCGCCGGCGTGGCCAAGGCGCCAGTCGTCTTCGTCTGCACCAACAACCAGTGGGCGATCTCGGTGCCGCTCGAGAAGCAGACCGCGAGCGAGACCATCGCCGCCAAGGCCGAGGCCTACGGCATGCCGGGCGTGCGCGTCGACGGCAACGACGTGCTGGCCGTGCACCACGCCTGCCGCGAGGCGGCGCAGCGCGCGCGCGACGGCCACGGCCCGACGCTGGTCGAACTGCTCAGCTACCGGCGCGGGCCGCACAGCAGCAGCGACGACCCCACGCGCTACCGCGGCAAGGCCGCCGACGAATGGCTGTCGCGCGACCCGATCCTGCGCTTCCGCAAGCACCTCGAGCTGTCCGACCTGTGGAGCGAGCAGCACGAGACCGACCTCGTCGAGCGGCTGCGCGCGCAGATCAACGAGGCCGTCACGGTCGCCGAGGCGGCCGGGCCGCCGCCGCTCGATTCGCTGTTCACCGACGTGTACGCCAAGGTGCCCCCGCACCTGCGCGAGCAGTACGAGGCCCTCGTGCGCGACGAGGGCACCGGCCGCGAGGCCGATCCCGACGCGGCCTTCCCGCTCTGAGCGGGCGGCGCTTGCCGACCGCACCCCGGACCGACAGGACGACGCAGATGACCGAGATGACGATGGTGCAGGCCGTGAACGCGGCCCTGCACGAGGAGATGGCCCGCAGCAGCGACGTGGTCGTGCTGGGCGAGGACGTCGGCGTGAACGGCGGCGTGTTCCGCTGCACGGCCGACCTGCACGCCAAGTTCGGCGACGACCGCGTGATCGACACGCCGCTGTCCGAGTCGGGCATCATCGGCGCGGCGATCGGCATGGCGCTCTACGGCCTGCGGCCGGTGCCCGAGATCCAGTTCTCCGATTTCATCTGGCCGGCCTTCGACCAGATCACGAGCGAGATGGCCAAGATGCGCTACCGCAGCGGCGGGCAGTTCACCTGCCCGATGGTGGTGCGCACGCCCTACGGCGGCGGCATCCGCGGCGGGCACTACCACAGCCAGAGCCCCGAGATGTACTTCACGCACACGGCGGGCCTGGTCGTGGCGATCCCCAGCGACCCCTACGACGCCAAGGGCATGCTCAAGGCCGCCATCCGCAGCGACGACCCGGTGCTGTTCCTCGAGCCCAAGCGCGTCTACCGCCACCCGAAGATGGAGGTCCCCGACGCGGACTACGTCGTCGAGCTGGGCAAGGCGGCCGTGCGTCGGCAGGGCGGCGACTTCACCATCAGCTGCTACGGCGCGATGGTGGGCGTGGCGCTCGAGGCTTGCGAGAAGGCTGCCGAGCAGGGTTGGGAGGGCGAGGTCCTCGACCTGCGCACGCTGCTGCCGCTCGACGAGCCGGCGCTGCTCGAGAGCGTCACGAAGACGGGCCGCCTCGTCGTGCTGCAGGAGGCGCCCAAGTTCTGCGGCTTCGGCAGCGAGATCGCGGCGATCGTCGCCGAGAAGGCCATCGACGTGCTCGAGGCGCCCATCGCGCGCGTCGCGGGCTTCGACACGCCCTTCCCGTACACGCTCGAGCACGTGTACATGCCGCACGCCGATCGCGTGCTCAACGCGATCACCAAGGTCATGACCTACTGACGAGAGGGAGCGCGGCCCGCCGGCCGCGGTGCACGGATATGGCGCACATCGAGTTCAAGCTGCCCGACATCGGCGAAGGCGTGGCCGAGGGCGAGATCACCAAGTGGCTGGTCAAGGCCGGCGACGCGGTCGTCGAGGACCAGCCGATCGTCGAGGTCATGACCGACAAGGCCACGGTCGAGATCGGCTCGCCCGTGACCGGGCGGATCGTCGAGATCAAGGCGGCCGACGGGCAGACCGTGCCGGTGGGTTCGGTGATCGTGCTGCTCGAAAAGGGCGGCGCGCCCGCCGCCCCCGCGCCGAAGGCCGCGACTCCCGCGCCGGCGCACAAGCCCGCGCCCGCGGCGCAGGCTGCGCCTGCCCCGGCGGCTCCGAAGCCCGCGCCCGCGACGCATGCAGCGCCCAAGGCCGCGCCCGCGCCGGCACCCGTCGCGAAGGCTGCGGCGCCCGCGCCGGCCGCCGGCAACGACGGCGAGTTCGAGGAAGTCAACTTCGCGCTGCCGGACATCGGCGAAGGCGTGGCCGAGGGCGAAGTCACCAAGTGGCTCGTGAAGGCCGGCGACACCGTCGTCGAGGACCAGCCGATCGTCGAGGTCATGACCGACAAGGCCACGGTCGAGA
>CAZBBB010000057.1:0-18695 GCA_964490005.1 uncultured Phycisphaerales bacterium
GTAGAAGGCCACGAGCGTCTTGCCCGAACCGACGTCGCCCTGCAGCAGGCGCGACATCGGCCGCCCGCCGGCCGGCTGCGACAACTCCTCGCGCAACACGTCGATGACGCGCGCCTGCGCCGCCGTCGGCACGTGCGGCAGCCGGTCGAGCAGTTGCCGGTGGCGCGCCGCGTCGATCGCCAGCGCCGGCGCGCGCCCCGCGGCCGCCCGACGCCGACGCTCCGCGACCGCCAGCGAGAGGGCGAAGGCCTCGTCGTGCGCGAGGCGCCGTCGCGCCGCGCGCGCCGCCGGCACGTCGGCCGGCGCGTGGATCGCCGCCAGCGCCCCGGCCAGCGCGGGCAGCGAGCGCTCGATCGCGACGGAGTCCGGCAGCGCGTCGCGCCAGTCGGCGATCGGAGCCTCCTCGAGCAGCGCCGCCACGACCTTGCGGTGCACGCGCGGCGGCACGCCGGCCGGCAACCGGTAGATCGGCAGCGGCGGCAGCGCGCCCGCGGCACCCGCGGCGAGCACTTCGTAATCGGCCACGAGCAGGCGCGGCGTGCCGTCCTCGGCGCGCTGCAGGCGCCCGGCGACCCACGCGCGCGTGCCGCGCGGCAGCCCCTTGGCGAGATACGCGCGGTTGAAGATCAGCGCCGTGCAGCGCGCGCCGTCGTCGAGCCGCAGCTCGAGGCTCACCGTGCTGCGACGACCGCGCCGACGCACCGACGCGCGCCGCACTTCGCCGACGAGCGCCGCGCGGCCGGCCTGCTCCTCGCCCCACTCGCCCAGGGGGCGCGCCGCCGGCCGCAGCCGGTAGCGCACCGGCAGGTGGTAGAGGATCGACCGGGCCGTGCCCAGTCCGGCGGCGGCGTAGGCCCGCGCGCGCGCCGGCCCCAGCCCCGGCAGCGCGAGCAGCGCCGGATCGACGGCGGGCAGGTCGGCGGAGGCGGGCGCGCTCACCCCGCCATGATGGCCTGCGCCCGACTCAGGACGAACTGAGCTTGCCGGTCGCCCGGTCGAGCGTGAACAGCACGCTGACGCCCTTGCAGGCCACGAGCACGGTGCCGCCCTTCTCGGGCAGGCCGTCGGGGCCGAAGATGGCCGCCGCGCCGTTGCTGCCGAAGCTGGCCGACTGGATGTCGATGGCCTGCGGCTGGTCGGGACGGTCGAAGGTCACGACGTAGCCGCGCTTGGTGAGCGGATCGCGCACGGCGCGGCCGCTGCCGTCGATCACGGCGAAGGCGTCCTCGCGCGTGTCGAACAGCACGCCGTGGGTCTGGCCCGTCGTGCTGGCCAGCATGCGCGCGTGGTTGAGCGCGTCGCGCACCTGCGTCTCGACCGCGGCGAGGCGGAAGGAGCGGTTGTCGCCGGAGGACGGCACGGCGACGCCGGCGATGAGCGCGACGATCGCGATCACCACGAGCAGCTCCACGAGCGTGAAGCCCGCGGCGCCCCGCTCGCACCCGGCGCCGCGACGGCGATCAGCGCGCCGTGACACCGGCGGCCCTCCAGGCGGAGATGTCGAAGCCCTGGATAGCGCTGCGCTCGGACGAGGTCGCGCCGGCGCGGTCGAAGACGACGCGCGTGATGCCCTGGCTGCCCGACTTGAGCGCGGTCGGCCAGGCGCGCGGCCCGCGCCCCACGCCGAGCTGCACGATGCCCGCCAGGCTGTCCTGCGTGGCGCCGACCGCGAGCTGGTCGTGCAGGCGGGCCACGGCCGCCGGGTCGGAATCGAGCAGGCGGGCGACGATCACGCCCTGGCACTGGAAGCGCGCGTTGCTCGACAGGTCGAGTTCGGCGTCGGGCGCGACGATCGCGCAGCCCCACAGCGTCGCGCCCGACTCGATGATGACCGACTCGTCGATCCTGATCTCGGTGCGGTCGCCGTCGGACCAGGCCGCGTCGGAGAGCGCGTTGGCGCTCACGATCGCGCCGCGCAGCACGGCGTTCTTCAGCTCGAGCTTCTTGCCCTTGGCGATCACCAGGATGCCGTTGACGACCTGGTTCTCGTACTTCGTGTCGGAGCTGATGTTCACGACCGAGCCGGAGGCGGCCACCGTTGCGCGGGCCGCGTCGCTGAGCGTCGGCAGGCTGCTGCCGGGCGCGAAGTGCACTTCGGCGAGCGCGTGCACGCCGCCGCTGCGGCTGCCCGAGGTCGCCGTCAGGTCGATGCCGCGGACGGCCGCGCCCTCGTCGGCCACGCTCGCCGTGAGCCGCGCCCCGGTGGGCGTCACCAGACTCGTCGTGCGGCTGCCGCCGGTGATCAGCGACTGCCGCGCCCAGGCCAGGCCCGAGTCGACGACGGTCTGCACCGCCACGGTGTTCTTCTGCCCGGGCGCGGCCTCGCCCGCGACGATCGACGAGCGCGCGTAGGTCATCGTCAGGCTGGCGATGAGCGAGGCCAGCAGCAGCACGGCCAGCATCACGTAGCCGCCCTCGGCGCGTCGTCGCGTGCGCGTCACGGGATCAGCCACCACGAGTAGGTGCCGCGCACTTCGGCGCCTTCCGAGATCGTGACGATCAGCTCGTGCAGCACGGCCTGGCCGTCGGCGACCGTCGCGAGCGCGGTCGGATCGGAGAGCTTCACCATGCGCACCGTGGACTGCTGGCGCCAGGCGCCGAGATCGGCCCGCCGCACGAGGCGCGCGTTGATCGGCGGCGAGAAGTCGGCGCCGTTGAGGTTCGCCAGCACGGTCACGCCCGAGGGCGCCGTCGCGGCCGACCCGGTGCCCGTGCGCGGCAGCGTCAGCGCCAGCGCGTGGATCTCGGAAGCCAGCGAGTAGGCCGTCAGCGGGTCGGCCTGCTGCGCCTTCTGCGTCTTGACCGACTGCGTGATCGAGGTGATGCCCGCCACCACGGCGATGGCGGCGATGAACGCGGCGATCGCGACCTCGATCAGCGTCAGGCCGGCGCGGCGCGGACAGGGACGGCGGCGGAGCGGGGCGCGGGCGTTCACGGGATCGGCGCCGCCTCTCCGGGCACCACGCCCATCCACGGGTCGGAGGCCAGCATCTGCCCGAGGTTGGCGGCCGTGCACGAGCGCGTCTCGCCGCCCGCCGTGACGAGCGTCGTCGTGATCTCGCCCGCCACCTGCTTCTCGTCGGTCGTCGTCGAGGTCAGCCGGCCGCTGAAGGTCAGCGGGACGTCGTAGTCGCTCTGCGAGAAGCTGCTCGCGCCGACGGGACGCGTGACGACGCTCCAGTCCTTGGTGCGCGCGACGGCGTTCAGGATCGAGATCGCCCCGATGCCCGAGGTCGACATGAGCAGCGTGTAACCCACGCCCGGCTGCAGCTTGACGCCGCTGAAGCTGAGCGCCAGGTTCGTTTCGGTCGCGGCGGGCTTGAAGGCATCGGTGTCCGGATCGCCGCAGCTGCCGAGGGTGCCCCCCGCGGCCAGGGTCGCCACGACCAGCGCCAGCGGAATCTCGCGCGTCCGGCCGCCGACGCACATCTCGACCGTGCCGTCGTCGATGTCGAGCTTGGTCGTGTCGATGGAGACCGCCGGCAGGATCTTCAGCTCGATCGTCTGCGTCGCGAGGGCGGCGGCGCCCAGCTTGGGTCGGGCGTCGCCGACGGCCGCCGACGGGTAGATCTCGAACGTCAGCATGCCGACGAAACCGCTCCCCGACGCGAGCCCCATCCGCAGCGTGTCCGGCTCGGCGTACACCAGCCGCTCGGTCACGCCGGCGACGCGCCCCGAGCCGGCCGACTCGGGCAGCGTGAACCCCACCCCGAACGTGGAGCCGGACATGAGTTCGACGACCTTGTCGGCGCTGCGCGCACGCGCCACGTCGAGGATCGTCGCGGACGACTGGCGCACGGCGCCCTCGCGCAGGCGCCGCACCGTCGCCGCCTCGAAGCGCAGCGAGGCCACGTCCGAGACGAGCGCGCCCGACTCGCCGGTCGGCAGCATCACGCGCAGATCGCTCCCCGAGAGCCGGTACTCGGTCATCGCGCCGCGCCCGTCGACGGTGACGAGCCGGTCGCTGGCCGGCACGTCGACCCACCAGGCGTAGCGCACGTCGCGCGAGATGCGCGCGAGCGCGCCGTCGATCGAGTCGGGCCCGCTGCCGTCGAGGATCTCCTTGGCGCCGGCGAAGACGGTCGTCGTGCCGGCCATCGCGATGAGCAGCAGCGCGCCGAGTCCGGCCGCGAGCAGCACCTCGACCAGCGTGAAGCCGCGCGCACGACGCCCACGGTCGCCCTCGTGCCTGGCAACGGCGGGACGTACGTTCGGACGGGCCATGTCGGGTACCACCGGAGGGTCGGGGTCGGGCCCCTATCGTCCGGCCCGGACGACGACTTGACCCCGGGGCCGCCGGCCGCGCGGGCCGCCCGGCTCGGGCACGGGTCACGCCGGTCACCGCCATTCGCTACGCTGCGGGCCATGTTCCGCCGCGCCCGTCCGCTGACGCTCCGCGCCTGCGCGCTGCTCGCCGCGCTCGGCGCCGCGCCCGTCTCCGCGCAGTCCGAGCGGCAGGCCGCCGAGGCGCTCGTGCTGAGCGCGCGCGCCGAACGCGACGCCGCCGCCGAGGCGCTCACCGCGCTCATCGAGGAGCTGGCCGACGACTACGTGGCGCTCACGAGCGGACCGCAGGCCGCCACGCATCGCCACGCGATCGTGCTCGCCGTGCTCGACAGCCTCGACACGGCGCGCGCGCGCCTGGCCGCCGAGGCCGGCCGCGGCCGCGCGGTGCTGCGCGGCACGCGCCGGCAGATCCTGCTCGACGCCTTCGATCTGCCCGTGCGCCACTCCGGGCCGCTCGACCCGCGCCTGGCCGCGTGGGTCGCGCGCCGCATGGCCGAGGAACTCTCGGCGCGCGAATCCTTCGACGGGCTCGGTGCCGACCAGCTGCTGGCCGTCCTCGATCGGCTGTTCCCCGCCGGCCTCACCTGGTACGAGTTCTGGAACGAGACCTTTCACTACAACCTCGAGGAGGCCGAGCGCTGGACGCGCGCGCAACTGGCCTACGAGGCCGCAGGGCTGGCGCTCGACCGCCTGCTGCAGCCCGAGCGCTACGGCGCCAAGGGCGAGGTCGCGCCGCCCGGCATGGTCATCGTGCCCGGCGGCAACTACAACCTGGGGCCCGGCACCGGCTGGCAGCGCCCCGAGCGGCGCGTCACGCTCAAGCCCTTCGCGATCGACCGGCGCGAGGTCACGCAGGGCGAGTACGCGCTGTACGTCAACGCGCTGCCGCCCGCCGCGCGCCAGGCCGCGCTGCCCCGCGGCTGGCGCCTCGACGGCGCGGGGCTGGCCGAACTCGACCCGGCCCGCCGCGACCACCCCGTGATCTTCGTGAGCTGGTCGCAGGCCGCCGGCTACGCCGCGTGGGCCGGCAAGCGCCTGCCCACCGAAGACGAATGGGAGGCCGCGGCCGCGGGCACGGCCGGCTTCATCTTCCCGTGGGGCAACACCTGGCGCGAAGATCTCGTCGCGCTCGGCGACGCCGAGGCCGGCACGCTGCCGGTCGAGGCCTTCCCCGAGGGCCGTTCGCCGGCGGGCTGCTTCGACATGGCCGGCAACGCCTGGGAGTGGACGGCCACGCTCGAGGACGGCCGCGACATCAAGGAGCTGCCCGAGGGTCTCGTGAACGTGATGATCCGCGGCGGCGGCTACGACAGCCAGCGGGTCGAGGTCAGCACGCGCTATCGGCGCGGCGCGCTGGGGCACGACACCTTCGCGGCCGCGCGCTACAAGGTGCCCATCGGCTTCCGCTGCGTGAAGGACCTCTAGGCGTGGACGGCCCGGCCCGACCGACGATCGAGGCGGAGCCCGCGCCCGTGCCGCCCGGCAGCCGTCTCGAGTCGGCCTGGCTCGCGCTGCTGCTCGTCGCCGACCTGGCCTCCATCCCCTTCCATTTCGTGCTCTTCCTCGCGCGCCGCGGCCGCGAGCGACGCGCCTTCCTCCACGCGCTGCGGAACGACGCCCCATGAGACCACCCGGCACGCTCCTGCAGGTCGACGGCCAACCCTGGCTGGCGGTCGAGGCCGGCTACAACGACGAGAGCCGCGCGATCATCCTGCTCGTGCGGCCCGACGACGTCCGCTTCCGGCGCGAGGGGCAGGCGCCCGTGCTGCGCTGGGGCGAGCAGGGCCACTGGCAGCCCGTCGCGCGCTGGACGGCCGAGGGCCTGGTGGTCGGCGAGAGCCGCGACGAGAGCCAGCGCCCCGCGATCGAGGCTGCGCTGGCCGAGTATCGTCGCCGACCGCGCCCCGAGCGACCCGTGCGCGCCTGGGCCGCGCGCGGCGAGCAGGGCTTCGCGGCGCGCCTCGAGCAGGCGCTGCCGATGGGCGTCGCGGCCGTCTGTCACGAGCGGGAGCAGGACGCGGCCGCCGCCGAGGGCGCCCGGCAGGCCGTGCCGATCGAGAACCTCGCGATGTTCCTCACGCACCTCGTGCGCGAAGGCTACGCCGGCGCGATGTGGAACGGCACGCGCCCGGTCTTCTTCTGCGTCGACGAGGCGGGCGAGCTGCGCTTCCTGCGCGTGGGGCCCGATGCCCGCGCCGGCGGCGTGGCGCTCGAACTGCTCGACGAGTCCGACCGCTGGCAACCGTACGACGGCGAGGACACCATCGAGTTCCTCGACAACCGCGAGGCCTGCGACGCGCGCCTCGTCGCGACCGTCGGCAGCCTGCCCGTCGTCGACTGGCCGCAGGGCGGCGCCTTCTGGTCGCTGGGCGCGCCGGACGGCACGCCGGGTGTGCTCACCGAGGGCGAGGGCCAGGCGGCCGTGCGGCAGGGCGTGGTCTTCACCAGCGAAGCGGCCGCGCGGGCCTACGGCGAGGACGTCGCGCCCGCGCTCTCCGTCTTCCGCGTCGAGGACCTGCTCGCCTTCCTCACGCACGAGGAGATGGCCGGCTGCGCCGCGGCGCTCAATCCCGGCGGACACCGCGCGCGCGGCGGGCTGCTGTGGAGCGATGGCGAGCGCGTCGTGCTCGACAGCTTCAGCGGCTTCTGGCGGCTGGGCGAGGCGGGCTTCGAGGCGGTCGCCGACGACGCGGCCGACGGCCCCTCGCCGACGTGAGGCCCCCGACGCTCATCCTGCGGGACGAGCGCTTCATGCGGCACGACGCCGGGCCCGGGCACCCGGAGAACGCCGCGCGCCTCGCGCTCGCGCTGGCGCAGCTCGACGCGGCGCCGCCCGCCGGCTGCGTGACGCGCGCGCCGCCGGCGGCGACCAGCGGACAGCTCGCCGCGGTGCACGGCGCGCGGCACCTGGAGACGCTCGCCGCCACCGCGGGGCGGCCGCGCACGGTGCTCGATCCCGACACCTCGGCCGGCCCGCGCAGCGAGGAGGTCGCGCGCCTCGCGGCGGGCGCGGCGATCGCGGCGGTGCAGGAGGTCGTCGACGGGCGGGCGCACGGCGCCCTGGCGCTCGTGCGCCCGCCCGGACACCACGCCGAGGCCGAGCGCGCCATGGGTTTCTGCCTGTACAACAACGTGGCCGTCGCGGCCGCGCACGCGCTGCGCGAGGGCGGGCTGTCGCGCGTGCTCGTGCTCGACCCCGACATCCACCACGGCAACGGCACGCAGCGGGCCTTCGAAGAGCGCGCCGAGGTGCTCTACGTGAGCAGCCACCGCTACCCCTTCTATCCGGGCACCGGCTGGTACGACGAGGTCGGACGCGGCGCGGGCGCCGGTTTCAGCGTGAACCTGCCGCTGCCGATGGGCCTGGGCGACGCCGACCTGCTGCACCTGTATCGCGAGGTGGTCGGCCCGATCGTCGCGGCCTTCGAACCGCAGCTCGTGCTCGTCTCGGCCGGCTTCGACACCTGGCACGCCGATCCGGTCGGCGATCTGGCGCTCACCGAACGCGGCTTCTCCGCGCTCGGTCACCTGTTCCGCGCGTGGGCCGACGCGCACTGTCCGGGCCGCCTCGTGCACGTGCTCGAGGGCGGCTACGCGCCCGAGGGCGTGGCGGCCGGCGTGCGCGCGACGCTCGCCGCGTGCACCGCGCCGCGCGCCGAGCACCCCGCGTTCGACGAGGCGCCGTCGCCGACGGCGCTGCAGATCGCGGCGCGCGCGCGGGCCGCGCTCTCGCCCTGGTGGGCCTTCTGAGGCCCGCCGGGCCTCAGGCCGGAGACAGCCGCTCCAGCGCCTCGGCGAAACCCGGCCAGGACACGTCGGCCGCGTCGATCGGCGGCAGCGGCCAGCCCGACACGCGCGCCGCGACCGCGGCGCCGAGCGCGAGGCGGTGGTCGTCGAGGGCGGGCCAGCGCGAGGGACGCCGCCACGCCGCCACGCCGGTGATGCGCAGGCCGTCGTCGCGCACCTCGACCGGCACGCCGAGCGCGTCGAGCAGCGCCGCGACGGACGCGACGCGATCGGACTCCTTGTGGCGCAGCTCCGCCAGGCCGGCGAAAGTGCTCGTGCCCTGCGCGCGCGCCGCGGCCAGCGCCAGGATCGGGATCTCGTCGACGAGGTCGGGCACGTCGGCCGGCGCGATGTCGAAGGCCGACAGGCGGTCGCCGCCCGCCACGCGCAGGTCGCCCACCGGATCGGGATGCACGGCGCCGCGGTGGCTGCGCTCGATCTGCGCTCCGGCCCGCGCCAGCGCGAGCAGGAAGCCGGTGCGCCGCGGCCAGAGCCCCACCCCGCGCAGCCACAGCTCGCTGCCCGGCAGCAGCGCCGCCGCGACGACCAGGAACGCGGCCGAGGACGGATCGCCGGGCACGACCACGTCCGCCGCGCGCAGGGGGCCGGGCTGCACCGTGCAGAGGCCGGGCTCGCAGGCGAGGCGCGCGCCGAAGGCCGGCAGCAGGCGTTCGGTGTGGTCGCGCGTGGCGAGGTGCTGCACGACCGTCGTCGGGCCCTGCGCGCACAGGCCCGCGAGCAGCAGCGCCGACTTGACCTGCGCGCTCGGCAGCGCGATTTCGTGCACGCGGCCGCTCAGCGGCGCGCCGAGCACGACGAGCGGCAGGCGCGCGCCGTCTCCGGCGCCGCCCGGCGCGCCCTGCGCGACGCCCCCTGCCGGCGCGATGCGCGCCCCCATCGCGGCCAGCGGCGCCACGACGCGCCCCATCGGACGGCCGCGCAGCGAGGCGTCACCGTCGATCGTCCAGCGGCCCGCGCGGCCCGCGAGCAGTCCGAGCAGCAGGCGCGCCGCCGTGCCGGCGTTGGCGCAGTCCAGCGGCGCGGACGGCGAGCGCGGCTCGGGTCGGCCCTCGATCTCCAGCACACCTTCCGCCCGACGCGCCACGCGCGCGCCGAGCGCCTCGATGCAGGCCGCCGTCGCCCGCGTGTCGAGCGCGTCGAGCGCCCCGCGCACGCGGGTCGTGCCCTCGGCCAGCGCCCCGAGCAGCAGCGCGCGCTGCGTCGTCGACTTGTCGCCGGGGACGCTGAGGTCGCCGACGAGTGCGCTGCCGCTCTCCACGCGCGCATCGTAGCGGGCGGCCCGGCGCTAGGACTTGTCCTTCTGCTCCTCGAGCCAGGCCTGCTCCTGCTTGCGCAGGGCCTTCTCGGCTTCGAGGCGGGCCTTCTCCTTGCGGTACTCCGAGCGCAGCAGGTTGTCGTCCTCGTCCACGTGGCCGTAGCCGTAGCGGTCGGCCTCGGCGCCGTCGGGCGAGAGGCCGGTGAGGAAGGTGCCGAGCACCTTGGCGCCGGCGCGCGTCAGGCTCTGCACCGAGCGCTGCACGAGCCCCTTCTGCGTCTCCTCCATGCGCACGACGAGCAGCGCCCCCTGGCAGCGCGCGGCGAGCACGCAGCCGTCGGTGTAGGGGTTGACCGGCGGCGTGTCGATGAGCACCCAGGTGTGGCGGCGGCGCAGCTCGGCCAGCACCGCCGCGAAGCGCTCGCCGCCGAGCAGCTCGGCCGGTCGCCGCGGCGCCCTGCCCGCGGGATAGATCTCGAGGTTCTCGATGACCGAGCGCAGCGCGACGTCCTTGAGCTGCGCGCGCTCCTCGATGACGTCCGTCAGGCCCGGCTCGTTCGGCAGGCTGAAGAGGCCGGCCTGGCTGGGCGCGCGGAAGTCGGCGTCGACGAGCGCGACGCGCGCGCCCGGCAGCTCGGCGAAGCAGGCCGCGAGGTTCGCCGCCGTGACCGACTTGCCCTCGCCCTTGCGGCTGCTGGTCACGACGATCACCCAGGGCGCGCCGTTGCGGTTGAGCGCGGCGAGGTTCGTGCGGCAGGCGCGGTACTGCTCGGCGTGCGGACTGCGCGGCGCGTGGTACATGACCAGGTGCCCGCCGATCCGGCTGAGCAGGCCGCCGGGGCGTTCGGCGTGCGGCGGCCTCTCGCGCGCCTCGCTCATGTCGGATCTCCGGGCAGGCCTTGCCGGCGCCGCACGAGCGCCGCGGCGGCGAGCACGTGCTCGTCGTCGCAGTCGCGCAGCGACTCGCTCGCCGCGCGCGCGCGCCGCGCCCATCTTCGGCACGCGCCCCGGGCCAGCACAAGCTCGTCGGCCGCGCCCTGCTCGCCCCGGCTCTCGACGACGAGCCGCGCGCGGCTGAGCACGGCCGCCTGCGCCGCCAGCGCGATCGACTGGTCGGCCAGCGCGGCGAGCACGAGTTGCCGCTCGCCGAGGTCCCGGCCGTGCGCACGCAGCGCGCCGACCGCCTGCTGCGCGAGGTCGGCCGTTCCCATCGCCAGCGCCAGCGCCTCGTGCTGCAGCGGCGCGGGGACCTGCAGGGGCTCGGGCGCCTCGGCGCCGCTCGTGCGCCGGCCGTAGCCGCCGCGCGGTTCGATGCCGGCCGCGAGGCGCCGGCCCGGCTCGACCAGGCCGGTGCGGCCGATCATCACGCGCAGGATCTCGTTGGTGCCCTCGAAGATCATGTTGACGCGCGCGTCGCGCAGCAGGCGTTCGTAGGGGTAGTCGGTCGTGAAGCCGTTGCCGCCGGCGCACTGCATGGCGTCGTTGACCGCCATCCACAGCGTCTCGGTCCCGAGCACCTTGCAGGCCGCCGACTCGAGCACGACGTCGGCCTCGCCGCGGTCGATGAGCCCGGTCGTCAGGTAGGTCAGGCACTCGAGCGCGTGCGTGTCGAGCGCCATGCGGCCGAGCTTCTCGGCGATCAGCTCGAAGTCGGCGATCGGACGGCCGAACTGCCGGCGCTGCCCGGTGTACTCGGCGGCGAGCGCGATGAGCTGCCGGCAGATGCCGAGGCAGCCGCCCGCGAGTCCGGTGCGCCCGCCGTTGAGCACCTCGAGCGCGATCCTGAAACCCTGGCCCGGCTCGCCGACGAGGTTGGCCGCCGGCACGCGCACGCCGTCGAAGAACAGGGGCACCGTCGAGCTGCCGCGGATGCCGAGCTTGTCCTCCTCGGGGCCGGCGCGATAACCCATCGACTTTTCGACGAGGAAGCACGAGATCGAGGGCCGGCCGTCGACGCGCGGATGGTCGGGCGTGCGCGCGAACACGGTGACGAGGTCGGCGATGCCGCCGTTCGTGATCCACAGCTTCTCGCCGTCGAGCACGTACTCGCGGCCGTCGGGCGAGCGCACCGCGTTGCAGCGCAGACCCTGCGCGTCGCTGCCCGCGTCGGGCTCGGAGAGCGCGAAGGCCGCCTTGAGCTCACCCGTCGCGAGCCGCGGCAGGTACCTGGCCTGCTGCTCGGCGCTGCCGTGGAGCAGCAGCGCCTTGATGCCGAGCGTGCTGTGCCCGCCCGACAGGATCGCGAGCGCGCCGTCGAGCGCCGACAGGTGCGCCCCCATGCGCACGTACTGGGTCATGTTCAGGTCGAGGCCGCCGTGCTCCTCGGGGATGCGCACGCCGAACAGCCCCAGTTCGGCGAGGCCCTCGAGCACCTCGGCCGGCACCCGGTGCTCCTTGTCGATGGCGCGGCTGTCGACGTGCAGCGCGGCGAAGCGCGTCAGACCCTCGCGGAACAGGTCGAGCAGCTCGCGCCCCTCGGGGTCGAGCACCGGGTAGGGCGTCCAGCGATCGGCGGGCAGATCGCCCACGAACAGCGCGCGCATCAGCGAAAGCGACATGGAGCGCGCATCATCGCCCGCGCGCAGCCGACGGAGAAGTCACCAGTCGCCGACGCCGGACGCCACTTGACGGCCGCGCCGCGCTGTGGCAGTTATGGGCGCCCCTGTCCCGCTCGGCGTGGCGGGCACGTTCTTTTCCCAACCTGTCGTTGTTTGCCGGCCCCAGGGAAGACGGTGCGAATCCGTCACGGTACCGCCGCTGTATGCGGAGCCGAGGGGCGCCGGGAGACGTCCGCGCGAGCGCGTCGTGCACCGAACGGGTGCGCGCGCCGGGCGCGGTCGGGCTCCAGCCACTGTTCGCGCCGCGTTCCGCGAGGAACGCGCCCGCGGATGGGAAGGCGCGCCGCACTCGACCAATCCGCGAGTCAGAAGACCATGGCCGACGAGCGTTCGCAGCCCCTCCCCGGATCTGGGAGGTCGCGAAACGTGCGTTGGTGACGAGGGCCGCGGGGTGTCGCGCAAGCGAACGACCCGGCGGCCCTCGCGCATTGACGCCCCCGTCGTCGGACTCTCCGTGGACCGGCAGCCACCGGCCTCTTCCCCGGAGTTCCCATGCGTCTTTCCGTCCGTCTCGCCGTCCTCGCACTGCTCGCGCCGCTCGCGGCGGCGGGCGACGCCGTCATCCCCTCGGGTTTCAACCTCGAGACCCGCCCCGCTGCCGGCCCGCTGGCCGGCATCCTCGAGGACGGCACGGTGCTGCTCTCGACGGGCTTCTTCGGCGCCGACGAGCTGTCGGTGCGGCACCCCGACGGCAGCGTCACGCTGTTCGCGACCGGCTTCGGCGCGCTCGCGGGCATCGCGCAGTCGCCGCTCACCGGCGAGATCGTCGTCGGCGACAGCCTGTACGCGCCCGCGCTGGCCGTGCTGCGCGACCTCAACGGCGACGGCGACGCGCTCGACCCCGGCGAGCACGTCGCGCACGCCGCGAGCCTGCCGCCGATGCCCAACGGACAGCCTCTGCTGCCCTTCGACATCGCCTTCCGTCCGGGCACCGACGAGTGCTTCGTGAGCGGCTCGACGACCTTCACCGTCCCCCCGAGCCTCGGCGCGGTGGCGCGCGTCGTCGGCAGCACGAGCAACGTCTACGCGGGCGGTCTGGGTATCGCCTCGGGCCTGTGCTTCGTCGGCGACACGCTCTACGTCGCCGACCTGAACCCCGCCACCTTCGCGGGCCGCGTGCACCGCTTCGTCGACGCGAACGGCAGCGGCGCGATCGACGCGCCCGGCGAGAGCAGCCTGTTCGCCGACGGGCTCTCGGGCGCGAGCGACGTGGTGCGCGCCGCCGACGGCTGCTTCTACGTCTCGGGCGGCTTCGACGCCTCCTTCGAGGGCGCGATCACGCGGCTCGCCGCCGACGCCGACGGCAACGGCGCGAGCGACGAGGTGCTCGAGTCGTATTTCACCGGCTTCGCCTTCGCGGGTTCGCTCACGCTCGAACAGGGCGCCGGCGGGTTCGTTCCCGGCGCGGCCGGCGAGGGCCAGCTGTGGGTCGGCGACTACACCGTGACGGGCAACCGCATCGTGCGCAGCGCGCCGCACGCCGCGCTCGCCGTCACCGGCAACGTGGCCGTCGACGACGTGTTCACGCTGCACGTGAGCGGAGCGCCCGGCGCCAGCGCGCTGGCCGTGCTCTCGCTCTCCGACCTCGGTCCGACGCTCCACGGCATCGGCGACCTCTGCGTCGGCTTCGGTGCGCCGAACGTCGTGCTGTCGCTCGGCAGCGTGCCGACCTCGGGCGTGGCGTCCCTGGCGGTCTCGCTGCACGGCGCGGCCGGCGCGGCGGGCTTGTCGTTCTTCGCGCAGGGCTTCGTCGTCGAAGGCGGCGAGGTCGGCATCTCCAACACCCAGCAGCTCAGCATCGCGTCCCGCTGAGTCCTCCTCCGCGGCGCCCGGAGCCCGCGCTCCGGGCGCCGCCCCTTCCCGCACACGGAACCTTGGCTCATGAACCCGCTGCACCCGTCGTTCTTCGCGCCGTTGCTGCTCGCGGCCGCGCTCCCCGGAGACACCGGCCCCTACGCCGACCTCGTCGTGAACGTCGCGCCCGGCCCGGCCGCGGCCGGCTCGCCCGACCAGGCCCTCGGCCCGCCGAGCGGCACGGGCCTGCACGAAGGCAGCTTCGAGGTCTGCACGCTCGGCGTGGGCGGCAGCCTCACGCTGCGCCTCGACAGCCCGGCGCTCGACCTGGCCGGCACCGACCTCGTCGTCTGCGAGAACCCCTTCTACGTGCTCGGCACGCTCGACAGCTTCGCCGAGGTGCTGTTCGTCGAGGTCTCCAGCGACGGCACGAACTTCGCGCGCTTCCCAACGCGCTACACGGGCGCCGCCGGCCCCTTCTCGCCCTTCACCGGCGTGCCGGTCGCGGCCTATCGCGGCTTCGCGGGCGTGATGCCGGTGCTCGCCGGCCCGGGGCCCGCGCTCGCGCCGCTCGACGTGGCCCTGCACGGCGGCGACGCCTTCGACTTCGCCGACCTGGCCGACCATCCGCTCGTGCTGGCCGGCACGGTGAATCTCGGCGCGATCGAGTACGTGCGCCTCGTCGACGCCGCCGCCGGCATCGCGCAGGACAGCTTCGGCACGCTCGTGTGGGACGCGGGCATCGGCAGCACCTCATCGGCCGACGTCGACGCGATCGTCGCCGTGAACAACGTCGACAACCTCGTGCCCGGCCGGCCGCGCGTCGAGCTGAGCCTCGTCGCCGGCCTGCTCGACATCATCATCGAGGACGACAACGGCCTGTCGGACGTGAAGGCCGGCCTGCACGCCTCCGTGAACGGTTACGCCTTCGAGTTCTTCTCGCTGCTGCCCTACTTCCAGTTCATCGAGCTGAGCGCGACGCGCCTGCACCTGCGCACCGGGCCGATCCCCGAGGGGCCGTTCGCGGCCGTGTTCAAGATCTCGGCGCTCGACCAGACCGGGCTGCTCGGAGGCGACGGCGTCGTGATCCAGTAGCGGGGCGGCGGGTACACTCCGCCCGTCCCCTCGCGGAGCCCGCGTGCCGCCCCTGACCCTGCCCGATCCGGTGCTCGACGACCTGCGTGCCGCGGGCGAGGACCCGGTGCGGGCCGAGTTGCCGGCCCCCGACGCGGACGCCGCGCGCCAGCTGCAGCCGCCGCCCGCCGGGCGCCCGCTGCTCGTGCGCCTGCCGGGCCGTCCGCCCGACGAGCGGCTGGCGGCGGTGCGCAACGCGCTGTGGCCCGCGCTGCACCTGCTCGCGATCTACCGCGTGCGGCCCGACGGCCGCGCGACGCGCCGCACCGGCGAGGGCAAGACGGTGCTGGCCGAGGGCCGGCCGGGCGCGACCGACGGCACGTCGTGCACGCTGCTGCTGCTGCGCCGCCGCGAGGACGCCACCGGCCGGCAGACCACGCGCGCCAAGTTCGACGCCAACGCCGCCGGCTGGAACGGCGACCCCGGCTCGCCGAGCTACGGCCACTACCGCTGGATGCGCAGGCTGCTCGCGCTCGTCGCGCGGCCGCGCCGCGGCGAGCGCGCCCTCGACGCCGGCTCGGGCACCGGCTGGGTCGGCATCGAGGCGGCGCTGCTCGGCGCGCAGGTCTCGGCCTTCGACCCCAGCCCCGCGATGATCGAACTCGCCCGCGCGAACGCGGCTTCCGTCGGCGTGCCGCTCGACGCGCGCGTGGGTTTCGTCGAGGCCGCCCCCTTCGAGCAACCCTTCGACCTGGTGCTCAACTCGGGCGTGATCAGCTTCGCGCCCGACGCGGCGGCCTTCATCGAGGGCATCGACCGGCTGGTGGCGCGCGGCGGCCGGCTGGTCATCGGCGACCTCAATCCCGCCTCGCGCGGCTTCCGGCGCCGCCGCGAGCGGCTGCCGCTGCTGCCGGTGCGCGAGCTGGGCGGGCTGCGGCGGCGCCAGGTCGAGCAGCTGCTCGTCGCGCGCGGCTATCGCATCGCGGCGCGCCGCTACTACCAGCTCAGCTGGCCCGTGCCGCAGCTCATGGCGCTCTCCGAGCGGCGCGCGGGCGGCTTCGGCTGCGGGCTGCTGCTGGCCCTCAACCGCCTGGCGAGCGCGCTCGACGCGCTCATCGGCGCGCGCTGCGAACGCGGCTTCGACTCGTGGATCCTGGTGGCGCGCAAACCTTCGTGAGCGGCCGGCGATGAGCGCGCTGCGCGGCCTGCTGCTCGCGGTGCTGTTGTGCGCGGCGACCGACACGGCGCTGACGCGCGCCGAGCACGCCCACCGTGCGCCCGAGGGCCTGCTGCCGCTGCAGACGCTGGCGCTGTGGGGCGCGCTGGCGCTGCTCGCCTCGCCGCCGACCGTCTGGCTGGCGCGGCGCACGGGCGCCGGGTTCAGTTCGGCGCTCATGCTGCTCGGCGGCCCGGTCGGGCTGCACGGCGTGCTCGCCGAACAGCGCCGCGCCGGCGCGCTGAGCCTCGAGCAGTCCTGGCCGATCGCGCTGCTCACGCTCGCGGCGCTGCTGCTGTTCCTGCTCATCGGCGGCCGGCTCGAGCGGCGCGCCTCGCCGCGTCTGCGCCGCGCGCTCACGCTCGCGCTGCTGCTGGGCGCCCTCGTCGCGCTCGTGCCGCACGACGGCGGCTGGACCCGGCCGCCCGCTCCCGCCGTCGCCGGCAGGGCGCCCTCCGGGACGGACGACGGGCGCCCCAACCTGCTGCTGCTGGTGTGGGACACGACGCGCGCCGACCGCTTGGCCCCGTGGGGCCACGACCGCGTGACCACGCCGCAGCTCGACGCGCTGGCCGAGCGCTCGCGGCTGTTCGAGAACGCCTGGTCGGCCTCGCTGTTCACGCTCTCGTCGCACGCCTCGATGCTCACCGGCCTGCCGGTCTCGCTGCACGGCACGACGCTGCACCGCCAGCAGCTGCGCGCGCCGTCGGTCGCGCAGATCCTGAGCGAGGCGGGCTGGCGCACGGGCGCCTTCGTGGGCACCTCGGTGCTCGCCGCGGGCCGCGGCCTGGAGCGCGGCTTCGACCGCTACGACGATCTCGTCGACCCGCCGGTCACCGAGACGCGCCTGTGGGCGCTGGTGAACGACCTGCAGGTGCTGGCGGCCAAGCTCGTGCCGGCCCTGCGCTTCGACGGCCAGCCGCACTGGTTCCAGGACTTCCAGCGGCCGGCGGACGAGGTGCTGGCGGCGGCGCGCACCTTCATCGAGGCCGACGACGGCCGGCCCTGGTTCGTGCTGGTGAACCTGTTCGACGCGCACTGGCCGTATCTGCCCGGCGAGGACGCCTGCCGGCGTTTCGTGCGCCCCTACCACGGCCTCTTCGGCGGCCACACCGACCAGGCCGACGACTGGGAGCAGGGGCGACGCCCCGACGAGGCCGACAAGCGGCACGTGCGCGACCTGTACGACGCCGAGCTGTACGAACTCGACGCGGCCGTCGGCGCCTTCCTCGCCGCGCTGCCGGGCCCTGCCGAGCGGACCGCGATCGTCGTCACCTCCGACCACGGCGAGGCACTCGGCGAGCGCGACCTGTGGAGCCACGAGGAACTGCACGCGCCGCAGTCGCACGTCCCGCTGCTGATCCACGCGCCGGGCCGCGTGTCGCGCGGCCGCGTCGGCCAGGCCGTCTCGGGCATCGACATCGCGCCGACGCTGCTCGCGCTCGCGGGCGTGGCGCCGCCCGAGGGCGTGCGCATGACGGGCCTCTCGCTGCTCGACGATGCGCTGCCCGACGAGCGCCTGATCTTCGTGCAGGACCACGACAACGTGAAGCGCGCCAAGGACGGCGACGCGGTGATCTTCGGCCGCCACAAGCTGCTCGCGGCGCGCGGCTCGGTCAGCCTGCACGACCTGCACGCCGATCCGCTCGACGAGCACGACCTGTCGGCCGAGCAGCCCCGGCTGCGCGCCGAACTCGAGCAGGCCCTCGCCGTGCTGCGCGCGGCCGAGACGCAGGCGGGGGGCGGCGGCCTCGACAACCTCGACGCGCTGCGCGCGCTGGGCTACACCGGGAACTGAGCCTGCGCCCGGCCCGCCGCGGCCGACGCGTGGCGGGAAGGCGCGGGTTTTCGCGCAGTCCCAGGCGCAGGCCGCCTTGGCCTTCAGCGCCGCGCGCCGCTCGCGCGTACGGGACTGCGACATGACGGCCCCCCCGGAACCGGACGTCCGTCGGCACCTGCCCGCCGCGCAGCGCGGCGAGCCGGAGGCGATCGACGCCTGGTACCGGGCGGAGCACCCGCGGGTCTACCGGCTGTGCGCCGGCTTCCTCGCGGACGCCGTCGAGGCCGAGGACGCCGCCCAGGACGCCATGCTCAAGCTGCTCGACGCGCTCGCCGACTTCGACCTGCGCCGCGACTGGCGCGCGTGGAGCAACACGCTCACGCTCAACGTGTGCCGCGATCGGCTGCGACGGGTGGCGAGCCGCGCGCGCGCCGAGGGCGCCGCGGCCGGGCCGCTCCACGCGCCGGCGACCCTGCCCGCTCCCGACGCGGCCGCGCACGGCGGCGAGGTGCGCGCGCTGCTCATGGCGGCGCTGGCGCGCCTCTCGCCGCGCGAGCGCGAGGCCTTCGTGCTGCACGACCTGCAGGGCGAGGAGACGGCGGCGGCGGCCCGCGCGCTCGGCATCTCGGAGAGTTCGGTGCGCTCGCTGCTCACGCTGGCGCGTCGGCGGCTGCGCACGCTGCTCGCGCCGCACCTGCCCGAGTACGCCGGCGCGCCGGGAGGCGCGCCATGAGCGACCGCGACCCGCTCGACCTGCTGCGCGAGGCCTGGGCCGCGCTGCCCGCGCCGCCGCCCGACCGCCCGCTGCGCGAGGAGGACGCCGCGACGCGCGCCGCCGTGGCCTGGGCCGCGCGCGCCTTCGCG
>CAZBBB010000058.1:0-18566 GCA_964490005.1 uncultured Phycisphaerales bacterium
CTGAGGCCGGACGCCGCGGCGGCGCGCGAGGCGCGGCGGCGCGCGCGAAGACCCGGCGGGGCGCGCGAGCGCTTTCGGCGCGGGGCGCCCGCACGCTAGGCTGCGCGCCATGAAGACGCTCATCCTCGGGGGCGGCATGGTCGGCTCGGCCATGGCCATGGACCTGTGCGCCGACGCGGGCGCGCTCGTGACGGTCGCCGACGCGCGGCAGGGCGCGCTCGACGCGCTCGCCGCGCGCCTGCCCGTGAAGACGGTGCGGGCCGACCTCTCCGACCCGGCCCTCGTCACGCGCCTGGCGCGCGAGCACGACGTGGTGCTCGGCGCGCTCGCCAGCGTGCTCGGGCTGCCGACGCTGGCCGCCGTGATCGCCGCCGGCCGGCCCTACTGCGACATCAGTTTCATGGCCGACGACGCGCGGCAGCTGCACGAGCAGGCGGTGGCGGCCGGCGTCTGCGCGGTCGTCGACTGCGGCGTCGCGCCGGGCCTCTCGAACATGCTCTGCGGCCATGCGGCCGCGACGCTCGACCCCTGCCGCGAACTCGAGATCCTCGTGGGCGGCCTGCCCGCCGAGCGGCGCTGGCCCTGGGAGTACAAGGCCGGCTTCGCGCCGCACGACGTGATCGAGGAGTACGTGCGCCCCTCGCGGCTCGTCGAGGACGGACGGATCGTCGTGCGCGAGGCGCTCTCCGAAGCCGAGCGCGTCGACTTCCCGGGCGTCGGCACGCTCGAGGCCTTCAACACCGACGGCCTGCGCAGCCTCGCGTACACGCTGAACGTGCCGCGGATGCGCGAGAAGACCATGCGCTACCCCGGCCACATCGGGCTCATGGCCGTGCTGCGCGCGGCCGGCTTCTTCGGCAAGGAGCCGATCACGGTGGGCGGCGTGCAGGTGCGGCCGCTCGACGTCACGGCCGCGCTCATGTTCCCGCAGTGGACCTTCGAGGAGGGCGAGGCCGACCTCACGATCATGCGCGTGAGCGCGGTCGGCCGGCGCGCCGGGCGCGAGCTGCGCCTCGTCTGGGACCTGCGCGACGACTACGACCCCGAGACGCGCACGCGCAGCATGTCGCGCACGACGGCCTTCCCGGCGACGATCACCGCGCGCTGGCTGGCGAGCGGCCGCTTCGCGCGGCCGGGCGTGCACCCGCCCGAGGTGCTGGGCGCCGTGCCGGGCCTGCTCGACGCGATGCTGGCCGAACTGGCGACGCGCAACGTGCGCGTGACGGCGCGCGAGCAGCCGCTGCCCGCCGGCTGAGCCGCCGTGCTGCTCGCCGGCGTCCTGGCCTTCGTCGTCGCGCAGCTCGTCGTCGGCCTCGTCGTCTCGCGGCGCATCGCGACCGAGGACGACTACCTCGTCGCCGGCCGCCGCATCGGACCGCTGTTCTGCGCGATGTCGATCTTCGCGACCTGGTTCGGCGCCGAGTCCTGCGTGGGGGCCGCCGGTCAGATCTACGAGCACGGCCTGACGCGCACGTCGGTCGAGCCCTTCGCCTACGGCGCCTGCCTGCTGCTGGCGGGCCTGCTCTTCGCGCGGGCCCTGTGGCGCACGGGCATCACCACGCTGGCGGACCTGCACCGGCGGCGCTACGGCCCGGGCATCGAGCGCCTGGCGGCGCTGCTGCTCATCCCGACCTCGGTGCTGTGGGCGGCGGCGCAGGTGCGCGCCTTCGGCCACGTGCTCGAGACGAGTTCGGCGCTCGACTTCGAGGCCGCGCTGGCGATCGCCGCCCTCATCGCGATCGCGTACACCGTCGCGGGCGGACTGCTGGCCGACATCTACACCGACGTCGTGCAGGGCGCGCTGCTCGTGGGCGGGCTGGGGGCGCTGCTGCTCGCGGTCGTCGGCGAGCTGGGCGGCGCGGGCGCGACGCTGGCGGCGCTCGACCTGCCGGCGCTGTTCGCGGTCGACCCGGCCGGGCCCGACCTGCTGGCGACGATCGAAGCCTGGGCGGTGCCCATCTGCGGCTCGGTCGTCGCGCAGGAGGTCGTCTCGCGCATGCTCGCGGCGCGTTCGCCGGAGGTGGCTCGCGGCGCGACGCTGGCCGGCGGGGCGGCCTATCTGCTCGTCGGCCTGGTGCCCGTCACGCTCGGGCTGCTGGGCGCGCGCCTGCTGCCGGGGCTGGACGACCCCGAGAAGCTGCTGCCCGAGCTGGCGCGCACGCGGCTGTCGCGCTTCGAGTACGTCGTGTTCGCCGGGGCGCTGGTGTCGGCGATCCTCTCGACCGTCGACAGCACGCTGCTCGTGGCCTCCTCGCTGCTCTCGCGCAATCTCGTGCTGGCGGGCCGGCCGGCGGCCGACGAGCGGCGGCGGCTGGCGGTGGCGCGCTGGGGCGTGGCGGGTTTCGGCCTGCTCGCCTGGGCGCTGGCGCACGGCGCCGAGGGGGTCTTCGCGCTCGTCGAGGAGGCCTCGGCCTTCGGCAGCGCCGGCATCCTCGTGATCACCGTCGCGGCGCTCTGCGGGGTGCGCGGCGGGGCGCGGGCGGCGGGCGGCGCCCTGCTGGCCGGGGTGGTGGCGTGGCTCGTCGGCGCCCACGTGCTGGCGCTCGCCCACCCGTATCTGGTCTCGCTCGGAGCGGCCTGCGCCGGATTCGCGCTCGGGGCGCTGCTCGACCGCGGCGCGCGCGGCGGCACAATGGCCCGCGCATGAGCGAGGCGTCAGGGCACGGTCGACGGACGGCGCGCGGGGGCCAGTCGCGGTGCGCCTTCGCGCTGGCGCTCGCGCTGGCGGCCGGTTGCGGAGAGCCCTCGCGGAGCGCGGGCGAGCCGACGGGGAGCGCGGCCGCGGGCGCGGGGCTCGCTCCGGCCGGCGGGCAGGCGCGCATGCACGCGCAGCTCGCGCGCATCGCGGAGGCCGTGATCCCCGACAACCGCTTCCTCGGCACGGCCGAAGTCGACGCGCTGCGGGCCGAGTTGGCGAGCCTGCCTGCGACCGGCTGGCCCGAGCAGCGCATCGACCTGCACGTGCGCATCGCGGCCAACGTGCTGCGCCTCGGCGAGCCCGAACGCGCGCTCGAGCACCTCGCGGCGGCCGAGCCGCTGCTGCCGCTGCTGGCGGAGGACGAGCGCGCGCGCGCCACGATCCCGCTGCTGTTCACGCTCGGGCTGGCCAACCTGCGCTGGGCCGAGACGGTCAATTGCGTCGCCTGCCACACGCCCGAGAGCTGCCTGCTGCCCATTCGCGGCGGCGGCCTGCACGTCGACGAGCGCGGTTCGCGCGGCGCGATGGCGGCCTTCGTGCGCCTGCTCGAGTACCCGCGCACGCCGGAACCGATGGCGCTCGTGGCGCGCTGGCTGCTCAACCTCGCGGCCATGACGGTCGGCGAGCACCCACAGGGCGTGCCGGAGGCCTGGCGCATCGACCCCGAGCTGTTCGAGCGCGGCGAGCCCTTCGCGCGCTTCCCGAACGTGGCGGCGGAGGTCGGGCTGGCGACGGTCTCGCTCAGCGGCGGCGCGGTCGTCGACGACCTCACCGGCGACGGCCTGTTCGACGTGCTCGTGTCCGACTGGGCCTACGATCGCCCCACGCGCCTGTTTCGCGGCACGCCCGAGGGCCGCTTCGTCGAGGCCACGGAGCAGGCCGGGCTGACGGGGCAGCTCGGCGGGCTCAACCTGATCCACGGCGACGTCGACGGCGACGGCGATCTCGACGTGTTCATCCTGCGCGGGGCGTGGTTCGACGCGCTGGGCCGGCACCCCAACTCGCTGCTGCTCAACGAGGGCGGCGGGCGCTTCGTCGACGTGACCTTCGAGGCCGGCCTGGCCGAGCCGGCCTACCCGAGTCAGGCCGGCGCCTTCGCCGACTACGACGGCGACGGCGACCTCGACCTGTTCGTGGGCAACGAGGCCGGTCCGCGCAGCAGCTTTCCCTCGCAACTGTTCCGCAACGACGGCACGGGACGCTTCACCGACGTGGCGGCCGCGGCCGGCGTGCAGAACTTCCGCTTCGCGAAGGGCGCCAGCTGGGGCGACTACGACGACGACGGGCACATCGACCTGTACGTGAGCAATCTCGGCGCCGACAACCGGCTGTACCGCAATCTCGGCGACGGCCGCTTCGAGGATGTCGCGCCGGCGCTCGGCGTGACCGGGCCGCAGCTCAGCTTCCCCTGCTGGTTCTTCGACTACGACAACGACGGGCGGCTCGACCTGTACGTGGCGGCCTACGTCGAGGACACCGCGCAGGTCGTGGCGAGCTTCCTCGGCCGGCCGCACGCGGCGCCGTCGGGGCGGCTGTACCGCAACGACGGCCGCGGCGGCTTCTCCGACGTGACCGAAGCGGCCGGGCTCGGGCGGCTCTCGACGACCATGGGCGCCAACTTCGGCGACCTCGACGACGACGGCTGGCTCGACCTCTATCTCGGGACGGGCTACCCCGCCTACGAGGCGCTCATGCCCAACGTGATGTACAGGAACCGCGGCGACGGCACCTTCGCCGACGTCTCGGTGGCCGGCGGCTTCGGGAACCTGCAGAAGGGGCACGCGGTGGTCTTCGCCGACATCGACGGCGACGGCGACCAGGACGTGTTCGAGCAGATGGGTGGGGCCTTCCGCGGCGACCAGTACGCCGACGTGCTGTACCGCAATCCCGGCACGGACCGCGCGTCGCTCGCGCTGCGTCTCGTCGGACGGCACGCGAACCGGTCGGCCTTCGGCGCGCGCGTCACGGCGCGCTTCACGGAGGCCGACGGCAGGCCGCGATCGGTGCACCGGCAGGTGCCCTCGACGGGCACCTTCGGCAGCAACCCGCTCGCCCTGCACCTCGGGCTCGGCACGGCGCGCGGGCAGGTCGCCGTGGAGGTGCGCTGGCCCGGGCCCGGGAACGAGCGCAGCGAGGTCGTGCTGCTCCCCGGGCGCAGCTACGAACTGCACCAGGGCGAGGACGAGGCGCGCGTGCTGCGGGACCTCACGGCGCGCTGAGCGCCGCGCCGCTCCTCAGCGCACGCGCTCGTAGCGGCCGCGTTCGAGCCGCTTGAAGCGGTCGTCGCGCGCGAGCGTGTTCGCGACCATCATCGCGAAGTTGCGCGCGTTGGAGACGTAGCCGTTGGCGAGCACGATCTTGGAGACCTCGGCCGGCGTTACGGTGGCCCGCACCTCGACGGCCATGGCGATGGCGTCGGCGAGGCTGACGGAATTCTTGGCGCGCGGGCGCCGCGGCGCGCCGCTCGTCCGTCCGCGCGGCTTGGACACGGCCGTGCGTACGCCGACGCCGGAGGCGCCGCCGAGCTGCAGGATCTCGGCCTCGACGGCGCGCAACTGCTCGCGCAGGCTGTCGCGCCTGGCCTGGAGCTTGGCGACGGCCTTGCGCCGCCGCACGAGTTCCTCCTGCAGCTCGGTGGTCGAGAGCAGGTTGAGGTCGGGGGCCGGTTCGGCCGGGCGCTCGCGCCGGTTCTGGCCGTTGGACGTCTCGGGGACGGGCGTCATCGTCTTCACGAGACCCGCTTGTACTGGCCGCGCGCCTGCCGCTTGAAGCGCTTGTCCTTGCCGAGCGCGTTGCTGACGAGCATGCCGAAGTTGCTGGAGCTCGACTTGTAGCCGGTGCTGCGCGCGGCGGCGGCGGCCTTGGCGGGCGTGATCACCGCGCCGACCTTGATGACCTTGCAGATCGCGTCGGGCAGGCTGATCGCGTTCTTCGCGCGGCGGCGCGTCTTGCGGGCGGCGCGGCGGCCGCGCGTCGCGGCGACCGGCGCGGCGCCGACGCCCAGCGATCCGAGTTCGGCGTCGAGCGCCGCGAGCTGCTTGGCGAGCTTGGCGCGCTTGGCGGCGAGGCGCTGGGCGCCCCGTTCGCGGCGCACGAGTTCCTGGCGGAGGCGGACGGTGGAGATGCTCTTGAGAGCCATGGGCGTCGTGGATCCTTCGGGAGGCGTCGAGTGAGTGTGTTGCCGAACTCGCCCGGAACGCGGGCGCGTGGTTCTGCGGATCCACGGCACGCCGCGGCGAGATCGGTTGCGATCCATGGATTGTATGAAACACACAATCGGCGATCAATCGATTGGGGAAGCTGCACAATCCGGCGCGGAAGGGGCCGCAGCGCCCATTTTCACTCCAGCGGCCGGCCCGCTCGCGCCGATGGAGGCCGCATGACGACGGGCATGCGTGCGCGGCTGGCCCTCGGAGTCCTGCTGGTCCTCACGCTGCTCACGTGGGGGCAGGGGCTGTCGGCACCGTACGTGTTCGACGACATCGAGACGATCCGCGACAACCCGCACGTGCGGACGCTCTGGCCGCCGCTCGTGCCGCTCACCGCGCCGCCGCAGTCGCCGGTCGCCGGGCGCCCGGTGGCCTCGCTCTCGCTCTCGCTCAATCACGCCCTCACCGGACTCGACGTGCGCGGCTTCCGCGCCTTCAGCGTCCTGTGCCACCTGCTCAACGTCGTGCTCGTCTGGTCGCTGCTGCGCCGCCTGCTGCGCCTGCCGCGCCTCGCTCCGCTCGCCGGCGGCGCCGTCGACGGGCTGGCGCTCGCCTGCGCCGCGCTGTTCGCGCTGCACCCGCTGCAGTCGGAGGCCGTGACCTACCTCACGCAGCGCACCGAATTGCTCGTCACGCTGTTCCTGCTCGCCACGCTGCGCTTCTCGCTCGAGGGCCTGCTGGCGCGCGAGGGGCGGCGCTGGTTCGGGCTCGCGGTGCTCGCCTGCGTGCTCGGCATGGGCAGCAAGGAGGTCATGGTCGGCGCGCCGCTGGCCGTGCTGCTCATGGACCGCGCCTTCGTCTCGGGCAGCTTCGGCGCGGCGCTGCGCGGACGGCCGCGCTTCTACGCCGCGCTGGCCGGGTGCTGGCTCGTGCTGCTCGCGCTGATGATCGGCGGGCCGCGCAGCGACTCGGTGGGTTTCGACCACGGCATCGGCGCCTGGGAGAACCTGCTCACGCAGAGCCAGGTGCTGGTGCGCTACCTGTCGCTGAGCGCCTGGCCCGCGGGGCTGACGCTGGCCTACGAATGGCCCGTCGTGCGCTCGCTCTCCGAGGCCTGGCCGACCTTCGCGGCGATCGCGCTGCTGTTCGCCGCGACGCTGGTGCTCGTCGCGCGCAACGCGCCGGCCGGCTTTGCCGCGGCGCTGGCCTTCCTCGTGCTGGCACCCTCCTCGAGCTTCGTCCCGATCTCGACCGAGATCGCGGCCGAGCGACGCATGTACCTGCCGCTCGCGGCGCTGGCCGCGCTGCTCGTGCTCGGCGCCTGGCGCCTGCTCGGGGCGCTCGGGGCCGTGCGCGCGCGGCTGGGAGGAGCGGCGGCGGCGGCGCTCGCGCTCGCCTGCGTGCTGGGGAGCAGCGCGCGCCTGCAGGACTGGAGCGACGAGCACGCGATCTGGAGCGACACGCTGGAGAAGGAGCCGGGCTCCTTCTACGCGCAGTGCCACTACGCCGACACGCTGCAGCGGCAGGGGGACCTCGAGGGCGCGATCGAGCGCTTCCGCTTCATCGTCGACACCACGCCCGGCTATCCCCGCGCGCGACTGTTCCTGGCCGACGCGCTCGTCGACGCCGGCCGGCTCTCCGAGTCGCTGCGCTGGTACGGCGAGGCGTCGTATCTCGACCCGGCCGACGCGGTCGTGCAGAACAACACCGGCAGCGTGCTGGCGCGGCTCGGTCGCCTCGACGAGGCCTACGCCCGCTTCCGTCGCGCGCTGGCGCTGCGCCCCGACTACGTCGACGCGCTCGCCAACCTCGCGCTCACCTGCCTCGGCACGGGCCGGATCGACGAGGCCGGCCCGCCGCTGGCGCGCGCGCTCGAACTCTGGCCCGACCATCCGCTGGCGAACGAGGTGTTCGAGCGGCTGCTCGCCGGCGGGCGGCCGGCGCCGCTCTGAGCGCGGCGCCCGGCGCTCGGGCGCGGCTAGAATCGCGCGGCCCGTCCGTCTCCGGAGAGCCGCCGCGTGCCGATCCTGCGCCTGTGTCTGTGGTCGGGGCCGCGCAACGTGTCGACGGCGCTGATGTACGCCTTCGCGCAGCGGCCCGACACGCGCGTCGTCGACGAGCCGCTCTACGCGCACTACCTGCGCGTCTCGGGAGCCGAGCACCCCGGGCGCGACGAGGTCCTCGCGGCGCAGGATGCCGACGGCGAGCGCGTGGTGCGCGAGCTGATCTGCGGGCCCTGCGACCGGCCGGTGCTGTTCCTCAAGCAGATGGCGCACCACCTCGTGGCGCTCGACCGCGGCTTCCTCGCGCGGACCGCGAACGTGCTGCTCGTGCGCGAGCCGGCGCGCATGCTCGTGAGCCTGGCGCGGGTGCTCGGCGCGCCGAGTCTGCGCGACACGGGGCTCGCCACGCAGAGCGCGCTGCTCGACGAACTGCTGGCCCTCGGGCAGGACCCGGCCGTGCTCGACGCCGGCCGGCTGCTGGCCGATCCCGCGGGCGTGCTCGAGCGTCTGTGTCGCCACGTCGGCCTGGACTTCGACCCGGCCATGCTGCGCTGGCCGGCCGGCCCGCGCGCCGAGGACGGTGTCTGGGCCCGGCACTGGTACGGGGCCGTGTGGCGCTCGACCGGTTTCGAGCCGCCGCCGCGCGGAGCACTCGTCGTGCCGGCGGCCCTGCAGGACGTGCTCGCGCAGTGCCGGCCGCACTACGAGAAGCTGCGGGCGCGCGCCCTGTAGCGCGGCGCGGCGCGCGGCTCAGCGCGCGCCCGGCGCCGCGTCGTCGCGCGGCACGCGGCCGTCGAGCGTCGGCCCGCGGTACTGGCCCGAGCGCACGCGCGGCAGCGGGCCCTCGTGCTCGAGCACGAAGCGGAAGGCGTGGTCCCAGGTGACGACGAGCAGGTCGAGGCGCCCGTCGCCGTCGAGGTCGCCGATCCACGGCGTGGCGGCGGCGAAGCCCGGCAGGTCGCGGACCAGGCGCGAGGCCCGTCCGGGCCGGCCGTCGAACAGCTCGAGCCGCGAGGTCAGGATCGTGCGGTTGGTGCCGTACGAGAGGTTGGTGAGCGCGAGCACCTCGTCGTGCCCGTCGTGGTCGACGTCGAGCACCACGGCCGAGGACATGACCATCACGCCCCAGTCGCGCTCGTCGAGCAGCCGCCCGTCGCGGCCGTCGAGCCAGCGGATCACCGCGCGCGTCTCGTACACCGGCCAGCGCCCCTCGGAGAGCGCGATGCACACGTCGAGGACCTCGTCGTCGTTGAAGCGGCCGAGCGCGGGCGTGACGTACGACTCGCAGCCCGGCAGGCGCTCGGTCCAGACCGGCTCGCCCGTGTCCCCGTCGAGGCGCGCGACCATGCCGTGGAAGGCGGTCGCCAGCACGTCGGCCCGGCCGCGCCCGTCGAAGTCGTGCACGACGAGCCCGGCCACGACGCCCTTCTTGCCGCGCGCGTCGAAGCGCCAGCGTTCGTCCAGCGACGGGAAGTCGAGGCAGAACACGTGGCCCGGCAGGGTCTCGCCGCCGGTGCCGAGCAGCAGGCGCGCGCCGTCGGGGCGCAGGTCGAGCGCCGGTGTCGCGTAGCTCTCGCGTCCGTCGGGCATGAGCGCCGTGCGCAGGATCGCGCCCGTCGCCGCGCTCAGCACGTAGAGGCGGCCGACGTGGCGCGCCAGGTCGTCGCCGCCCGCCTGCAGGCCGACGAGGTCGGGCAGCCCGTCGCCGTCGACGTCGGGACAGGGCGTGAGCGTGTCGAAGTCGGTCGGCGGGAACTCGTGGTCGGGGTTGGCGTTGCGCAGGCCCCAGATGCGGGAGGCGTCGCGCCCGCTCACCGCCGTGATGCGCCCCATGAGCTTGCGGCTGCCGGCCACGACGTCCTGCACGCCGTCGCCGTCGAGGTCCTGCAGGTGCGCGGTCGCGAAGACCTCGTCGTCGAACTCGGCGGTCCAGAGCGTCGCGCCGCTGCCGCCGTCGAGCGCCACGACCGCGCCGTACTGCAGCTCGCGCCCGAGGCCGAGCACCAGGTCGGGCAGGCCGTCGCCGTTCAGGTCGGCCACGCGCGGCGAACTCGAACCGAGGCCCTTGAGTTCGCGCTCCCAGACCAGCGAGAGCGCGAGCGGGGCCGGTGGCGGCGACGGCGGCGCGCGCGCTTCGTCCGCGGCCCCTGGCCCGGCCGGCGACGGCGCGTCGGACGCCTCGGCGCAGGCCGCGACGGCGAGCAGCAGGGCGCGGGCGAGCAGCGGGCCGCGCAGCGTCAAGGGGCGTGCCATGGGGCGCGGATTCTAGCGCGCGGGGGGCGCCGCCCGGCGGCGCGCGATCCACAGGTCCTGCGGGAAGGCCTGTCCGCGTGCGCCGGGCAGGTGCTCGAGCACCTGGAAGTCGGCGAGCAGGCGCGTGCGCACGGCGCTCTCCGGGTGATGGGCGAGGAACCACTTGCGGCCTTCGGGCGCCCAGGCCTGCACGACGATCTGCCCGGCGTCGAAGCGGCGCCGCTCGGCGCGCGAGAGCAGCGCGCGCTGACCGCGCCCGTGCGTCGT
Source organism: uncultured Phycisphaerales bacterium (assembly GCA_964490005.1). GTDB lineage: Bacteria > Planctomycetota > B15-G4 > B15-G4 > B15-G4 > CAZBBB01. Next base: position 10,371 of record CAZBBB010000058.1, read on the forward strand.
GAGCAGCACCAGCCCGCCGGGGCGCAGCACGCGGGCCAAGTCCGCGGTCCAGGCGCGCGCCGAGCGCTCGGACAGGTGCGTGAGGACCGAGAAGCCCAGCACGACGTCGAAGCTGGTGTCCGGCACGGGCAGCGGCGGCTGCGGCGCGTGCGCGACGAACTCGATGCCGGCGAGCGCGGCGGACTGCGCGCGGCACCAGTCCACGGCGCGCGCGTCGGCGTCGGCGGCGACGAGGCGCCCGGCGCGCGCGCCGAGCGCGGCGCGCAGATGCCGCGTGATGCGCGCGCACCCGCAGCCCCATTCGAGCAGCGCGAGCGGGACGGACGGCGCGTGGCGCGCGAGGGCCTCGGCCAGCACGCGGGCGTGCGCGGCGCCCGTGGCGTCCCAGACCTGCCAGTCGACGTGGTTCCAGGCGTCCCAGGCCAGCTCGACGGGCGGCGGGGCCAGGCCCGGACGTGCGGCGAGGAAGGCCGCGTTGCGGCGCGCGGCCCGGCGCAGCGCCAGCGCGCGCCGCGTGCGATCGACCGTCGCGAGCAGCCCCGCGGCGGCGAGCAGGCGGGCCGTCGTCCAGCGCAGGCCGGCCATGCTCAGGCGCCCTTTGCGAGGCAGCGGCGGTAGACGTCCGTCGTGGCGGCCGCGAGGGCTTCCCACGAGAACTTCGCGGCGCGGCGCAGGCCGGCGCGCGCGAGGCCCGCGCGCAGCGCCGGCTCGGTGGCGAGCCGGGCCAGCGCCTCGCGCAGCGCCTCGTCGTCGCGCGGGTCGACGAGCAGGGCCGCGTCGCCGGCGACCTCGGGCAGCGACGAGGTGTTCGACGCGAGCACCGGCGCGCCGCAGGCCATGGCCTCGAGCACCGGCAAGCCGAAGCCCTCGTACAGCGAGGGATACACGAACGCGTCGGCCAGGCCGTAGAGCGCGACGAGATCGGCGCGCGGCACGTAGCCCAGGCGGCGCACGCGACCGTCCGGGGCCAGCCGGCGCAGATCGGCCTCGAGCGCCGAGCCGCGCCGCCCGGTCTGCCCGACGAGCAGCAGGTCGTGATCGATGCGCCGGTCGGCGAGCAGTCCGGCGAAGCAGCGCACGAGGCGCGCCAGGTTCTTGCGCGGCTCGACGTTGCCGACCGCCAGCAGGAAGGGCCGCTGCACGCCGAGGCGCGCCGCCGCCGGCCGCCGTTCGTCGTCGGCGAGCGGCCGGAACTCGGGGCCCGCCGCCTCGTGCGTCACGCTCACGCGCCCGGGCGGCACGCCGTAGCGCTCGATCAGGTCGCGACGGCTGTGCTCCGACACGGTCAGGACGTGCGCCGCCCGCCGGCAGGCGTCGCGCACGAGCGCGGACATCCACAGCCGCTCGTGCAGCGGAAAGCACTCCGGCACGGCCTCGTAGGAGATGTCGTGCACCGTCACGACCGCCGGGCAGGGCAGTCGGGGCGGCAGCACGTACTGGAAGTGGGCCAGCTCGATGCGCGCCCGCCGCAGCGCGCGCGGCAGGGCGACGGGCAGCCGCAGCAGCGGCGTGTGCGGGACGACGCGCACGGCGCCCTTCAGCGGCGCGGGCAGCGGCCGCGTGTGGAAGAAGGTGTAGTCCAGGTCGGCGTCCTCGCGCGCGAGCAGGGCCGCGGCGAGCTGACGCGCGTAGGTCTCGTTGCCGGTCTGGCGGCCGCCGAGCGCGTGCACGTCGAGGCCGATGCGGCGCGGCGCGCTCATGGGGCGTACCGGGCCGCCCGCACGGCGCGCAGCGCGCGCACGACGGGGCGCGCGGCCAGCCAGGACAGCGAGCCGCGCGACGCGATGCGCCGCAGGCCGGCGGCCCACTCGCCCGCACGGCACTCCTCGAGGCCGATGAGGGTGTGGTAGACGGCGCGGCGCCGCGCGAGCAGCGCAGGCGGCAGCTCGGCGGCCCAGGCTTCGACGACCGCCAGAGCCTCGAGGTGCGAACGTCGCGCCGTCGTGCGGGACATGTTGGCGGCGTGCACGCGGTAGCGGCAGCAGACCCGCTGCAGCGCGCGCGCCTCGTGGCGCCGGGCCAGGTGCGTGAACAGCGCGTAGTCGACCGCGACGTGCAGCGCGCTCAGGCGCGGCAGCGCGTCGCGGCAGGCGTCGGCCCGCACGAGGGCGCTGCTCATCGCGATGAAGTTCGAGACTTCGACGAGCCGCTCGAAGATGCGGCCCTCGGGCAGCGGACGGCCGACGTCGAGGTGGTGGTAGGGGCGTTCGCGCCCCGTCACGTCGAAGGCCAGCGCGCGGCCGTAGACGAGCGCGACGTCCGCGGCGCCCGGGCCGTCGACGAGCGCCAGTTGGCGCTCGAGCTTGTCGGGCAGCCACAGGTCGTCCTGGTCGAGGAAGGCGATCCATGCTCCGCGCGCGGCGCGCAGGGCCTGAACGCGCGCGGCTCCGAGCGGCACGCGCTCGCGCAGGCGGTGCAGGACGAGCCGCGGGTCGGCGTGCGCGGCCGCGATCTGGGCCGTCGCATCGGTGCTGGCGTCGTCCCAGACGAGCAACTCGAAGTCGGGCCAGGTCTGCGCGCTCGCGCTCTCGAGCGCCGCGGCGATCCAGGGGGCGCCGTTGCAGGCGTTGACCACGACGCTCAGGCGCGGTGCGGCGGCCATCAGGGGGCGGCCACGACGACGCGCAGGGCGCGCGAGACGGCGGTGGCGCCGGGCGGGAGATCGGCGCACAGGGCCGTGCGCGGGGCGACGGTCGCGCCGTCGCCCACGTCCACCGGGCCGAGCACGCAGGCGAGCACGCCGACGCTGACCCGCTCGCCCAGTCGCGGGCCGTCCTCCAGCGGAGCGAAGAACAGCGGCCCCTGCCCGAGGCAGGCGGCGCGCGCGAACAGGGTCAGTTCGTCGCCCGCGCGGCCGTGGAAGCTGACGCCCGAGGGGTGGGGCAGGTATGCGCCGTCGCCGAGGCAGCTCGCCGGGCTGATCGCGACGCGGTGCAGCAGCAGGTTGAGCTGCGCGAGCAGGCGCGGGACGCGGCGCCAGCCGCGCGCATGCAGCAGGTGCGCGAGGCGATGCAGGCCCAGGGCGAGGACACCCGGCATCAGGCGCGCGCCGCGCGTCGAGCCGCTCGTCGCGTCGGGCGTCGCCCGGAACGCCGCGGCCTGCCGGCGCGCGCGCTCGACGTCGGCGCGCCACGCCCGGCGCAGCGCGGCCGCCTCGGCGTAGCGGCGCTCGCGGCACGCGGCGTGGGCCGCATCGGCAAGACGCTTGCGGCTCACGCGCGTTCGCCTGCCGTGCCGGCGGACCTCGACGTCGTGAAGCGCGCGGGCGACGGCTCCACGACGGCGTCGTCGGGCAGATCGTCCGTCACGAGGCAGCCGGGACCGATGCGCGCGCGATGCCCGATGCGCACCGGGCCCAGCACGCCGGCCTGCGCCGCCAGGACGACGCCGTCGCCGAGCACCGGCAGTCCCGGGCCGCCGCCGATCTCGTCGCGCGCGGTCCGCGCGCCGAGGCCCGACATCGCGCCCGCCGTCAGGTCGCGGCCCGCGCGGCCGGCCAGGCAGACGCCCAGCGGGTGCGGCACGAGCAGGCCCGCGCCCAGATCGCTGTGCGGACTGATGTCGGCGCCCGTGAGCAGCAGGTTCAGGTGCCAGAGCAGGCGCGCGAGGCGCGGCCGTCCGGCGCGGTGCTGTCGATGGCTGGCGCGGTGCAGGCGCACGCACTGCCACGGCGGGTACAGCGCGAGCAGCGCGGGCCGACCCGCACCGCAGGCCTGCAGGTGGGCCAGCAGCCGCTCGCGGTCGCGCTGCAGTCGCTCGACGGTCTCGTGGCGGTTCACGGCGGTCCTCGGAGCGGGTCTCGGCGCGATGATAATGCCGGCGCGACGACGGCCGGCGCGGCGAGGCTAGAATCCCGCGCTGGCGAACGGGGCGATCCGGAGGCGCGCGACGGTCATGGGCGGCGGAGAGACGACGCACTCCGGCAGGCGCGGCGCGCTGCCCGCGGCAGCGCTGGCCTGGCTGGCCGCCGGCCTGGCGAGCGCCGACCGTCTGGGCGCGAGCCTCGCGCCCGACGGAGCGATCGAGCACCCGACCCTGCGCGGCGCGATCGCGGCGGGGCGCGTCGGCCTCGTCGCGCTCGGCGTGCTGCTGGCCTGGCGCGGACTCCCGACGCGGTCGGGCGCGGCACGCGCGGCGGGCCTGCTCGCGTTGCTGCTCGTCGCGGGAGCAGGCGCCCACGGCGCGCTGCGCAGCGCGGGCCTCCTTGGCCTGAACGAGGGCAGCCGCGCGGTCGTCCGCGAGGTGATCGAGTCGGAGAACCGGCTGCTCGAGCTGCGCGCAACGCTCGGCGCGGCGCGCACCGACGTGCTCAACCTCGGCTTCCCCGGCGTGGCCGGGCGGCAGCTGTTCGCGCCCGAGGTCGAGGTGGCCGACCTCGACGGCTCGTGGGACGAGGCACGCGCGCTGCCCGAACTCGGCGTCGTGGTGCGTTCGGCCGGCATCGAGGCCGCGCCGCGGCGCGTGGCGCGCGAGGCGCTGGCCCTGTGGCGGCCGCTGCTCGAGCGCGTCGAACGCTTCGAGCACGGTGCCTTCAACATCTCCGAGGGGCACTTCGCCGGGTCGCCGCGGGCCTGGGAAGGCAAGCTCACCTTCGCGGGGCGCGCCGTGCTGCGCACGGGCCGGCTCGCCCAGATCGAGGCCGAAGCCAAGGCGCATTGGGACCTCGACGAGGCCGGGGTCTGGCGCATCGGCGCGCTGCACATGCGCTCGCTGCGCGTCGGCGAAGCGGCCGCGCCGCTGTTCGCGGACGTGCTCGACGAGGCCCTGCCCGACGCCGGCCTGCGCGCCGAGGCGCGCCGCTCGCGCCACGAGGAACTCGTCCTGGCGAGCCTGCTCGAGCCCGAGTTCGTGCCGCCGCACCCGCACTTCGCGCACGCGTCCTTCGACCGCCACCCGGGTCTGGCGGTCTGCGACATCGACGAGGACGGACTGCCCGACCTGTACGTGATGGAGCGCGAGGGCCGCAACCTGCTGCTGCGGGCGCGCGGCGACGGCACCTTCGAGGACGTGGCGCCGCGCCTCGGGCTCGACCTCGACGGCTTCTGCAGCTCGGCCCTGTTCGTCGATCTCGACAACGACGGCGATCGCGACCTGTTCGTCGGGCGGACGTTGCGGCGCAGCGCCTATTTCGTGAACGAGGGCGGCGCCTTCGTCGACCGCGGCGCCGAACTCGTGGACGGCGAGCTGCCGCTGCTGGCCTCGTCGGTCTGCGCCGCCGACGTCGACGGCGACGGCCTGCTCGATCTCTACGTGAGCACCTACGCCTACGAGATGCAGGCGATCGAGCGCGCGGCCGCCGGCTGGGGCGGGCCGGAGACGCTGCTGGAGGCGTACCTGCCGCGCGAGGAGGCCGTCGAGCTGGCGCGGGCCTGGGACGATCCGGCGAGCCATCCGATCCGCGCGGCGCCCGGGCCGCGCAACGTGCTGCTGCGCAATCTCGGCGAGGGTCGGCTGGCCGTCGAGCGCGACGGCCCGCTCGGGCTGATGCGCAACACCTACCAGTCGGGCTTCGCCGACGTCGACGGGGACGGCGATCCCGACCTGTACTGCGCCAACGACTACGCGCCCAACAACCTGTTCCGCAACGACGGGCCGCTCGGTTTCGTCGACGTCACCGAGGCCACGGGCACGGCCGACACCGGCTTCGGCATGGGCGTGTCCTTCGGCGACTACGACGAGGACGGCGACCCGGACCTGTACGTCTCGAACATGTTCAGCAAGGCGGGCCGGCGGCTGACGGGCTCGATCCCCGGGGTCGACGGACGCCTCGCCGCGATGGCGCGCGGCAACACGCTGCTGCGCAACGACGGCGCGGCCTTCACGGTGGCCTCGGGCGATGCGGGCGACGCGGCGCCGGTCAGCCGCGCAGGCTGGTCGTGGGGCGGGCAGTTCCTCGACGTCGACCTCGACGGCGACCTCGACCTGCACGCGCTCTCGGGCTACTACACGGCGCCGCGGGAGATCGAAGGCCCCATCGACCGGTGAAGCGACTTCTGGCGCACGGTCGTGCGCGAAGACGAGTCGCTCGACCTGCAGGTCGAGGACCTGGCCCTCGGGCGCTTCGGCGGCGAGCAGGGCACGATCAACTCGCTCAGCGGGCACGAGCGCAACAAGCTGTTCGTCGCGTGCGCCGCGCCGGGCGGCTTTCTCGACCTGTCGATGCTGGCCGGCCTCGACAGCGAAGCCGACGGTCGGGCCTTGGCCGTGCTCGACTTCGACCGCGACGGCTGGCCCGATCTCGCCGTGACCAACGCCAACGCGCCGCGGCTGCAGTTGTTCCGCAATCTCGTGGGCGCGGCGGGCGGCACGGCCCGCGCGCACCGCTCGATCGACATCGAACTCGTCGGAGCCAACGACACGGCGCGTCCGGCGCCGGGGCGCAGCGCGCGCGACGCGATCGGCGCGCGCGTGCGGGTCGACGTCGGCGGGCGCTCGCTCCACCGGACGCTCGCGGCCGGCGAGGGCTTCGCGGCGCAGAACGAGGCGCGGCTGCTGGTCGGCCTCGGCACGGCCGAAGGCGCCGAGCGCGTCGTCGTGCGCTGGCCGGGCGGGGCCGAGAGCGAAGTGACCGACGTCGAGGCCGGCACGACGCTGCGGGTCTGGGAGGATCCGGCCCAGTCGCCCGGCGGGCGGGGCAGCACGGCCAGGCCCCGGCCGACGCTGCCGCGGCCGCCCGGGCCGCGGCGTGCCGCGGACGACGAGCGGCTGGCGCTGGTCGAGCATGCGCCGCCGGCGGAGCTGGTCCTGTTCACGAGCATGGCGACCTGGTGCGCGAGCTGCCGCGCCGAGCTGCCGCAGCTGCAGACGCTGCGCGCGGCCTTCGACCCCGGCGAACTCGCGTTGCAGGCCATCCCCGTGGACGCGGCCGATACGCCGGAGCTGCTCGAGCGCTGGCAGGCGGAGCACGCGATCGCGGCGCCCGTGCGCGGCGATCTGCCGCGCGAGCAGATCGACGGCTTCGCGCGCCTGCTGCGCGCGCGTTTGCGCTCGGACACGCTGCCGGCTTCGGCCCTCGCCGACGGGCAGGGGCGGCTGCTCGAGGTGCGCTTCGGACTGCCGACCGTCTCCGAGCTGCGCGCGGCGCTCGCCGAACTGCGCGCGGGGCGCTGAGCGCGCGTCGCTGAGCGCGCGGCCCCGGCCGACGGGACGTCAGCCGAGGCGCCGCCGCTCGAGCTTGCCGAGCGCGTTGCGCGGCAGGGCCGGCACGGCCACGATCTCGCGCGGCACGAAACCGGGCGGCAGGTGCGCCGCGCAGTGTCGGCGCAGCGCGGCCGCGTCGAACCCGCCCGGCGCGTGCGCGACGACCCAAGCGCGCACGCTCTGGCCCTTGTGCTCGTCGGGGATGCCGGCGACGGCCGCGTCGGCGACTCCCGGGGCCTGCAGCAGCACGGCCTCGATCGCCGCCGGGTAGAGCTTCTCGCCGGCGACGTCGATGCGGTCGTCGAGCCGGCCTTCGAGGTGCAGGAAGCCCTCGGCGTCGAGGTGCCCGCCGTCGCCGGTCGGCAGCCAGCCCTCGCGGAGGCCCGCGGTCGCGTCGGCCGCGTCGCCGTCGCGGGCTCCGACCACGTTCGGGCCGCGGACCCAGATCTCGCCCGACGCGCCCGCAGCCAGGACGGCGCCCCGCGCATCGCGGATCGAGACCTCGATGCCGCGGTGCGGACGCCCGACGCTGGTCTCGCGGCCCTCGCGGTCGGTATCGACGAGGCAGCTGACGGCCGAGCAGGTCTCGGTGAGCCCGTAGCAGTGGTACAGCCGCGCGCGCGGGAAGCGCGCCGCGATCGCCCGCACCTGCGCCGCCGTCGAGGGCGCCGCGCCGTAGATCAGCGTGTCGAGGCTGGAGAGGTCGCGTCCGGACGCGCCGCGGTCGGCGAGCAGTTGCGCGAAGACGAAGGGCGTGCCCATGAGCGAGGTCGCCCGCGCCCGCTCCGCCTCGCGCGCCGCGGCGCGGCCATGCCCGTGCCGGCTGATGGCGACGGTGCCGCCCGCGCGCAGCGCGCCGAGCACCAGCGGCCCGAACACGACGTGGCTGAAGGGCGCGGCCATCAGGCTCACGGTGCGCGGCGAGAATCCCCAGCAGTCGATCCAGGCGTCGATGGCGAAGAGCGCCTGCGCATGCGTGGCGAGCACGGCCTTGGGGCGGCCGCTGGTGCCCGACGTGAGGTGGAGCAGGGCCGGGTCGTCGGCCCGCGGCGTGCG
>CAZBBB010000059.1:0-18534 GCA_964490005.1 uncultured Phycisphaerales bacterium
GCGGCGCGCCGCGCGCGCGCCGCCCGCTGTTCCTCGCGGGCCTGGCCGGCGTGCCGCGCGGCCTGTCCTTCGTCGGCCGACACCCGCGCCTGTGGGTCTGGATCCTGCTGCCGCTGGCCGTGAGCGCGGCCCTGTTCGGCGGCATCGCGCTCGGCGGCTGGCACCTCAGCCGCGCGTGGGTCCCCGATCTCTCGCAGCAGCACTGGGGCTGGTTCGAGGGGCTGCGCACGCTCGTCGCGCCGACGCTCGCGGTGCTGTTCGGCGCGCTCTCGGTGTTCGTCGCGCTCATCGTCACGCTGCTGCTCGCCGGCGTCGTGAACGCGCCCTTCCACGACCTGCTCGCCGAGCGCGTCGAGAGTCTGGTGCTGGCGCGCGCCGATCCGGGCCGCCCCTGGAGCGCGTTCCTCGGCGACGCGTGGGCGGCGCTCGCCGGCGCGCTGCGGCTCGCGCTCTGGCAGGCCGTCGTGCTGGGCCTGCTGTTCCTGCTGAGCTTCACCGTGATCGGCGCGCCGCTGTTCGCGCTGGCGGGTTTCTACTACGCCGGCTTCGCGCTGTGCGACGTGACCCTCGCGCGCAAGCGCTACGACGCGCGGGCCCGCGCCGCCTGGGCGCGGCGCCACGGCGCGCTGCTGCTGGGGCTCGGCGCGCCGGTGCAGCTCTTCCCGCCGCTGCAGCCCTTCGGCATCGTGGGCGCGACGCTGCTCTACCTGGAGTCTCCCGACAAGGGTTGAGGGCGCCGCCGCTGCGTGTCGCGCGCGCGCTGTGATACAGAAGGGCGCCATGTCCGCACCCGACGACCGGCCGCTGCTGATCACCTCGGCCCTGCCCTACGCCAACGGGCCGCTGCACCTCGGGCACGTGGCGGGCGCGTATCTGCCGGCCGACGTCTTCGCGCGGCACGCGCGGCTGACGCGCGGGTTGCCGGGCGAGCCGCGCGCGGGCGGCGCGGGGTCTGAGCCCCTCGCCGACCCCGGCGTGCTGTTCCTGTGCGGCACCGACGAGCACGGCGTGGCGATCACCGTCAACGCCGAGAAGGAGGGCTGCGGCTACCGGGAGTACGTCGACCGCTGGCACGCCGAGATCCGCGACTTCATGGCGCGCTGGCGCATCTCCTTCGACCACTTCTCGCGCACGACGCACGTCGAGCCGCACTTCGCGCTGAGCCAGGAGTTCTTCCTGCGCCTGCTGCGCGCGGGCAACCTCGTGCGGCGCGAGGTGCTGCAGCAGTACAGCGTCAAGCAGGGTCGCTTCCTCGCCGACCGCTACGTGCAGGGAACCTGCTACCTGTGCGGGCACGCGCCGGCGCGCGGCGACGAGTGCCCCCGCTGCGGCGCCTGGCTCGACGCCGCCAGGCTGCTGAACGCTTCGGCCGTCGGCGATCCGAGCGACGCGCTCGAGCTGCGCACGGCCTGGCAGTTCGAGCTGGAGATGTCGCCCATCACGGCGGGCGGAGAGGCGTTGCGGGCCGCGTTCGGCGCCGACTTCGTCGCCTATCTGGCCCGGCTGCGCGAACACGCGCGCGTCAACGTGCGCACGATGGTCTTCGACAAGCTCATCGAGGGCGAAGGGCTGCGCGGACGCCCGATCACGCGCGATCTGCCCTGGGGCGTGCCGCTGCCCGAGCGCGACCTCGACGGCGGCAGCCTCGGCGACGTGTCGGGCAAGGTGCTCTACGTCTGGTTCGACGCGCCCATCGGCTACGTCTCGGCCACGATCGAGTGGGCGCGCGACCTCGCGCGCGACGAGACGCTCTGGCGCCGCTACTGGATCGTGAAGGGCGCGCAGCGCGGCCCGCGGCTGCTGCACTTCGTCGGCAAGGACAACATCCCCTTCCACGCCATCGTGTTCCCCGCGATGCTCGCGGGCCAGGCGCCCGCGCAGGCGGGCGACGCGCTGCCCGACGGCCGCCCGCACTTCGGGCCGCGCGCGGGCGAGCGCTGGGTCCTGCCCGAGGCCGTGCCGGCCAACGAGTTCTACAACCTCGAGGGCCGCAAGTTCAGCACGAGCGGCCGCTGGACGCTGGACATCGACCGGCTGCTCGAGCTGTTCGGCCTCGACGCGCTGCGCTGGTACCTCGTGCGCTCGATGCCCGAGACCGCCGACAGCCAGTTCACCTACGCCGGGCTCGCGACCGAGACCAACCTGCTGGCCGACGTCGTGGGTAACTACGCCGCGCGCGTGCTCAAGTTCGTCGCGACGCATCGCGACGGGACCGTGCCCCAAGCCGATCTCCGGCTCGAGCCCATCGACATCAAGTGGTTGTTGGGATTCGATTCCATGCTGGAAGGCATGACGGTCAAGCAGCCACTTGTCGACCTCGCAATGGAAGAACGGCGTCTCGCTCTCAGGGAGTGTGGTCATGCGATCGACCACTGCCGTTTCCGCGAGGCGAGCGAGGCGCTGCTGGCCTTCGGCCGCGGCTGCAACCAGCTCTTCGACGCGCAGCAGCCGTGGAAGCTGCGCAAGCTGCCCGACCCCGTGCCCTGCTCGACCTCGCTGTTCACGCACGTGCAGAACGTCGCCACGCTCTCGGTGCTGCTCGCGCCCTTCGTGCCCGACGCGGCGGCACGCCTGCGCACGATGCTCAACCTGCCGGCGCCGACGGCCTGGACGCCGACGGGCCTGAAGGCGGCGCTGCGCGACGAAGCGCGCGGGATCGACGCCGCGCCCGACGCGTTGCGCCCCGGCCATCGACTCGGCGAGCCGGGCATCCTGTTCGCCAAGGTCGACGAGCAGCTCGTCGAGGCCGAGCGCGCCGCGCTGCTCGCGCGCGCCGCGGACTGAGCCGCGCCGCGGCCCCCCGGACTCAGCGTTCGGCGGGCGGCGCCGCCGACGCGGCGTCGTCCGCGACCGGCACGCGCCCGAGCAGCGCCTCGACGTGTCCGCCCGCCTCGCCGCGCTCGGCGACGACGACGAGCAGCTCGTCGAACAGCGCCGCGCGCACCTCGACCCGGTACCCGGGCGTGGCGTCCGAGGCGACGAGCCATTCGCCACGCGCGTCGGCGACCAGCGCCAGCGGCGGCAGGCGCTGCCCGGGCGCCGCGCGCAGCAGTTCGAGCAGCGTCGACCGCGGCGCGAACAGTCCGTCGCGCAGCGCCTCGACGAGGCGCGCGAGGTCGCGCACCGGCGCGAGCACGGCGCCCGCGCCCAGATCGCCCCAGTCGGGCACGAGCAGCGCGGGCGAGACCGGCTCCTCGCCGCTCGGCAGCCGCCCGGAAGGCAGGCGCGCCAGGTCCCAGCGCGGCTCGCCCTGCATGCCCGCGCCGCCCAGCCGCGCCGGGCGCGTGACGCGCTCGGCCAGCAGTCCGCGCAGCGTCGCCTCGCCGGCGTCCTCGAGCGCCATGAGCAGCAGCGCGCGCCCGGCCGCCGACGGGCCGCCGTCGGGCTCCGCGAGCGGCGCGGCGAGGATCCGCGCGAGCACCTCGTCGCGGTCGGGCGAATCGAGCCCCTCGATCCGGTCGGGCAGCCCCGAGCGGTCGAGGAACAGGTCCCGCAGCGTGATGCGGCTCTTGTCGTCGGGCACGCGGCGCACGTGGCGCGCGAGCACGTCGTCGAAGGACAGCGCGCCCTCGGCGTGCAGCGACAGCGCGGCGGCGAGCGCGAGCAGGTGCGACAGCTCGCCGAGCGGGAAGGCCGCGCCCGTGCCGAGCGGCAGCGCCGAAGCGGTCGAGACGAGCCCGTAGCCCTTGTGCAGGAGCGTCTCGCCGCCGCGCTGCACGAGCGCGACGCCGTCCAGGCCGCGCTCGACCAGCAGCGCGTCGAGCGCCGCGCCCTCCGCGCCCGCGACGATCGGCTCCTCCCAGGCCACGAGCTGCGGCGCCGCGCGGCGCTCCGTGACGTGGAAGCGCAGCGTCACCGGTGTGTTGCGCGGCGGCGCGCGCTCGGGATGGATCGTGAAGAGCGTGTCGTCGAGCCCGTCGAGCGAGTTGCGCTCGAACAGCGAGATGCCGCTGCCCTCGAGATACACGGCGGCGAGGCAGCCGTTGAGGTCGGGCAGGCTGACCATCTCGACGCGGCGGCCCTGCCGCAGCGGCCCGAACTGGCTGCCGGTGTAGACCCAGCCGACGTCCTCCGGGCTGTCGCCCGTGCGCACGTCGACGAGCAGCGTCTCGAGCGGGGCCTCGTGCGCGCGCCCGGCATCGTCGGTCCACGCCACCGAGAGCTCGACCAGCGGGCCGGCCGCGGGCACGGCGATCCAGGGCGAGACGCCGGCCTCGATCTGCTCGTCGGTCGGCGGCGGCTCGACGGCGAGGAAGCGCTGCGGCAGGCCCGGCACGAGCCCGAGCGCGCGCAGCGCCGCGTCGATCAGCGACGGCGCGGCCTTGACCACGAACAGCGCCTCGTGCGTCTTGCCGCGGTCGGTGACGATCACGTACTCGATCGGGTAGCCGAGCGAGACGGCGTCGTGCAGCGTGCCGCCGCGCGCGAGCACGACGCGCGCATCCCAGTCGATGACCAGGCCCGCCTCGAGCAGGCGCGGCTCGAAGTCGGCCGGGTGCGCGGCGAGCGCCGCGGGGTCGGGCGGCGGCTCGCCGAGCCAGTGCACGGCCGCAGGCCAACCCGGCCCGGGCGGCGGGCGCTCGCCGTCGGCGTCCGACGGCTGGGCGCCGAGCGCCGACGCGCAGGACAGCAGGAACGCCGCTGTCCGCTTCAGGCGGACGGGACCTCGGCCGGCTGGTCGACGCCGGTGAAGACCAGCTCCTCCGACTCGGCGCTCTCGCAGTCGGCGACGATCTTCTTGGCCCCCTCGAACTTGCCCTTGAGCAGCTGCTCGGACAGGGCGTCCTCGAGGAAGCGCTCGATCGCGCGGCGCAGCGGGCGCGCGCCCATGTCGAGGTTCGTGCCCTGCTTGATGAGCATCTCCTGCGCGTTGGGCGACAGCTCGAGCGCCATGCCCTTGGCCGTCAGGCGCGCGCGGATGCCGCGCAGCTCGATGTCGAGGATCGCGACCAGGTCCTTGACCTCGAGCGGGCGGAACACGATCACGTCGTCGAGGCGGTTGAGGAACTCGGGGCGGAAGTGGCGGTTGACCTCGTTCATGAGGTTGGACTTCATGCGCCCGAAGTTCTTGTCGGAGTCGCGCGTGGCGAAGCCCAGGCCGCTCTGGTTCTTGATGATGCTCGCGCCGATGTTGCTGGTCATGATCAGCAGCACGTTGCGGAAGTCGATCTGGCGGCCGAAGCTGTCGGTGAGGCGCCCCTCCTCCATGATCTGCAGCAGCATGTTGTAGACGTCGGGGTGGCCCTTCTCGATCTCGTCGAGCAGCACGACGGCGTAGGGGCGGCGGCGGATCTTCTCGGTGAGCTGCCCGCCCTCCTCGTAGCCGACGTAGCCGGGCGGCGCGCCCACCAGCCGGCTGGCGTTGTGCTTCTCCATGTACTCCGACATGTCGATCTGGATGAGCGCGTCCTCGGTGCCGAACAGGAAGCGCGCGAGCTGCTTGGCGAGGTGCGTCTTGCCCACGCCGGTGGGCCCGAGGAACAGGAAGCTGCCCATCGGGCGGCGCGGATCCTTGAGGCCGCTGCGCGAACGGCGCACGGCCTTGCTGATCGCGGCGATGGCCTCGTCCTGGCTGACGACCGTGCGGTGCAGCTCGGCCTCCATCTTGAGCAGGCGCTCGGCTTCGCCCTTGTCGAGGCGCGTGAGCGGCACGCCGGTCATCTTGCTGACCGTCTCGGAGATCACGTCCTCGTCGACGGTGCCGTCGATCTCGCTGGCGTTGCTCTTCCAGTCGCGCTCGATCTGCTCGCGCTTCTTGCGCAGCTTGTCGGCCTGGTCGCGCAGGAAGGCGGCGCGCTCGAAGTCCTGGTCGGCGACGCACTCCTCCTTCTCCTTGTCGAGCTTGAGGATCTCCAGCTCGAGCTCCTTGAGGTCGGGCGGCGCCGTCATGGCCTTGAGGCGCACGCGCGCGCCGGCCTCGTCCATGATGTCGATGGCCTTGTCGGGGTGGAAGCGCCCGGTGATGTAGCGCGTGGACAGTTCGACGGCGAGTTCGAGCGCGCCGTCCGTGATCTGCACGTTGTGGTGCTTCTCGTAGCGCTCGCGCAGCCCCTTGAGGATCTCGAGCGTCTGCTCGGGCGACGGCGGCTCGACCATCACGCTCTGGAAGCGCCGCTCGAGGGCCGCGTCCTTCTCGATGTACTTGCGGTACTCGGTGAGCGTGGTCGCGCCGATGCACTGGATCTCGCCGCGCGACAGGGCCGGCTTGAGCACGTTGCTCGCGTCGATGGCGCCCTCGGCCCCGCCCGCGCCGACGAGCGTGTGCAGCTCGTCGATGAACAGGATCACGTTCTTGGCGCGGCGCACCTCGTTCATGACCGACTTGATGCGCTCTTCGAATTGCCCGCGGTACTTCGTGCCGGCAACCATCATCGCGAGGTCGAGCACGACGATGCGCTTGCTCTTGAGGATCTCGGGCACCTCGCCGCTGACGATGTTCTGCGCCAGGCCCTCGACGATGGCGGTCTTGCCGACGCCGGCCTCGCCGAGCAGCACCGGGTTGTTCTTGCTGCGGCGCGAGAGGATCTGGATCACGCGCTCGATCTCGTCCTTGCGGCCGATGACCGGGTCGAGGTGGCTCTCGCGCGCGAGCTTGGTCAGGTCGCGGCCGAAGGCGTTGAGCGCGGGCGTCTTGCCCTTGCCGCCGCGCTGCGGCCCTTCGCCGGGCGTGCCGCCGCCGGCCTCGCCCTCCTCGCCGCGCTCGCCGCCGCCGCCCTCCTCGCCCTCGGTCTCGCCCTGCGGCGCGCCGAGGAACTCGAGCACCTCCTCGCGCACGTCCTCGAGCTTGACGCCGAGGTTGGTGAGCACGCGCGCGGCGATGCCCTCGCTCTCCTTGATCAGGCCCAGCAGCAGGTGCTCGGTGCCGATGTAGTTGTGGCCGAGCTGGCTGGCCTCCTCGAGCGAGAGTTCGAGCACCTTCTTGGCGCGCGGCGTGAAGGGCAGGTTGCCCATCGGCACCATCGTCGAGCTGCCCTTGACGAGCTTCTCGATCTCGGCGCGGATGCGCTTGAGGTCGATACCCATGTTGCGCAGCACGTTGGCGGCCACGCCGCTGCCCTCCTGCACGAGGCCGAGCAGCACGTGCTCCGTGCCGATGTATTCGTGATTGAGGCGCTGGGCCTCGCTCTTGGCGAGGTTCATGACCTTGCGGGCGCGGTCGGTGAAGCGGTCGAACATGGTGGCGGCCGGGGCAGGGAGGGGTGGGGCCGGGCGACGGGCCCCCTGAACATCGGCAGAAGGCCGGGGGGGGCCTTCAGGCCGGCTGCAAAGTATCGCGAATCAGGGCCGCCCGCACCATGTCGCGCTCGGCGGGCGGCAGCTCGCGGCCGGCCTGCCACTGCAGGTGGCCGGGCTGCATGCGGATCATGAGCGCGTGCAGCACGGGCAGGCTCGTGCCGGCGATGAGCGAGAGCGCCGTGCCGAGGCGCAGCGCCGAGAGGTGCGCGAGCGCCTCGCGCGAACTGATGCGCCGCGCGTGGCCCAGGATGGCCCAGGCGCGCCAGACGAGATCCTCGAGCCGCACGCGATCCTCCTCGAGCAGGATCTGCCGCGCCTTGCGCTCGAAGTTCACGACGTGCTCGAGCACTTCCTGCAGGTCGGCGACGGCCTGCTCGGGCGAGCGGCCGAGCGTCACCTGGTTGCTGATCTGGTAGAAGTCGCCCTCGGCGCGGCTGCTCTCGCCGTGCGTGCCGCGCACGGTGAGCCCGAGCTTCTGCGCGGCCTTGTGCACCTTGACGATGTCGGGCTCGCGCGCGCCGCCCTTGGCCTCGCGCCGGAAGGACAGCGCGGGCAGGTGCAGCATGACCGAGACGCGCAGACCCGTGCCGGTGTTCGTCGGGCACGAGGTCAGGTAGCCGAAGCGCGGGTCGAAGCTGTAGGGCAGCAGCTCGCCGAGCGCGTCGTCGAGCCCGTCGATGCGCGCGCCGAGACCGGACAGTTCGAGCCCGGCCGCGAAGACCTGCAGGCGCAGGTGGTCCTCCTCGAGCAGCATGATGCTCGTCGTGCCGTCGGCGCTGGCCGCCACGCCGTGCGGCCGGCGGTCCTGCACGTGCTCGGCCGAGACGAGGTGGCGCTCGTAGAGCACGTCGCGCAGCACCGGGTCGAGCGCGACGAGATCGACCCACTGCAGGCTCTTGTCGACCTGCGCCACGGCCTCGCGCAGGCGCTGCAGCAGACGCCCGTCCTCGCCGTCCTTGAAGCGCGACTTGAAGGAGTACCCGTCGACGTTGCGCGCCAGGCGCATGCGCGTGCTCACGACGACGTCCTGTTCGGCGCCCTCGGCGAGCAGCCAGAGCTTCTCGAGCGGCGGCGGCTTCACGCGTCGGCGCCCGCCGGGCCCGTCCCGCGCTTGCGGCGCCGGCCGGAGCTGTCCGGGTCGAGGCGCGACAGCTCGTCGCGCAGGCGCGCGGCCTCCTCGTAGTTCTCGGCCGCGACGGCCTGCTCGAGGGCCTTGCGCTTCTGCTCGATCTCGTCGGGCGGCTGCGCGGCCGGCGCCTCGTCGGCGAGCTGGCCGCCCGCGCGCTCGGCCTCGGGCGCCTCGGGCGGCAGCGTCGAGCGCCCGGGCGGCGCCTTGCCGGCGTAGAGGTCGGCGCCGTGGATGCGCTTGAGCAGGCGCTCGACCTCGGCGCGGAAGACCTCGTAGTCGTGCGCGCAGCCGAAGCGGCCGCGCTGGCGGAACTCGGCCCAGGTGATGCCGCAGTGCGGGCAGGCGCGGTCGGACTCGACCAGGCTGCGCCGCGCGAGGGCCGCCATCGGCTCGAAGGACTTGAGCAGCTTGGCCAGCTCCTGCTGGCCGGCCTGCGGGAGCTGCAGCTCGCGCGCGCAGCTCTCGCACAGATGCTGCTCGGTCTTCTTGCCCGCGCGGATCTCCGTCAGGTGGACGGTCGCGGGCTGCGGGCAGCGGTCGCAGGTCTTGGGGCCGGGCATGGCCCCCATTCTCGCATCAGCCCGCCGATTGCGACAGCCGCCCGGCCGCGCCCTGCGCGAGGGCCTCGCGGGCGAACACGGCGGCGCGCTCCTCGTAGTTGGTGAACTGGTCGTGGCTGCTGTAGCCGGGCGAGAGCAGCACGGCCTCGCCCGGGCGCGCGAGCCGCGCGGCGCGCGCGACGGCCGCCGGCACCGTCCCCACCATCTCGGCCGTGACGCCGCGGCGCGCGAGCGCCGCCAGCAGCGCCGGCCCCTGCTCGCCGATGGTGAACACGTGACGCGCCCAGCGGCGCGCGCCGTCGAGCAGCGGCTCGGGATCGAGCCCCTTGTCGTGGCCGCCCACGATGAGCAGGCACGGCAGGCCCAGCGCCTGCAGCGAGGCGCGCGTCGATTCGGGCGTCGTCGAGACCGAGTCGTCGATCCAGCTCACGCCGCCCCAGGTGCCGACCGTCTGCATGCGATGCGGCGGCCGCTCGTAGTGCTGCAGCGCCGTGGGCAGCGCGCGCACGGCGCGCACCTCGTCGGAGAGCACGGCGGCGGCGACGAGCGTGGCGCAGGCGAGGTCGAGGCGGTTGGCACGGCCGGGCAGCGGGATGTCGGCGTCGGCCAGCACGCGCTCGTCGCGGCGGTCGATCAGGTCGCCCTCGGGCCCGACGTGCAGGTCGGGGCGCGGCGCGCCCGGGACGCGCCGGCGCGCGCCGGGCAGCAGCCCGCCGCCGAACCACAGCGAGGTGCCGCGGTAGCCGCCGGCCAGGGACAGCACGTGCTCGTCGTCGGCGTTGAACACGGCCCGCCGGGCGTGCGCCAGGATCTTGCCCTTCGACTGCACGTAGGCCTGCATGCTGCCGTGCCGGTCGAGATGGTTGGGCGTGATGTTGATGATCGCCGCCACGCCGGGCCCGAGCCGCTCGAACTCGAGCAGGTCGAGCATGAAGGACGAGATCTCCAGCACCGCGACGTCGCCGGTCCGCGCCAGATGCAGATCGTCGAGCAGCGAGCCGCCGATGTTGCCGCCGAGCCGCGCGCGCCGGCCCGCCGCCGAGAGGATCGCGTGCACGAGGCTCGTCGTGGTCGACTTGCCGTTGCTGCCGGTGATGCCGACGACGGGCCCCGGCCAGTGCTCGATGAGCAGCCCGATCTCGCTGCGCAGCGCGACGCCCGCCGCGCGCGCCGCGGCCACCGGGGGCGCGTCGAGCGGCACGGCCGGGTTCACCACGAGCAGGTCGGCGTCGGTGAAATCGACGCCCTCGTGGCTGCCGAGCACGAGCTTCGCGCCGAGCGCGGCCAGCGGCGCGGCGGCCGCGCCGAGGTCGCGCGCGCGGTCGGTGACGAGGACGTCCGCGCCCTGCTCGAGCAGGAAGCGCGCGGCACCGAAGCCTCCGCCGAAGCGACCGAGGCCCAGCACGATCGCGCGCCGGCCCGCGAGCGGCGTGCCCGCCACGCTCAGCCCCCGCCCAGCCGCCGCACGCGGAACTCCTGCAGGCGCGCGTGGGCGGCGCGCGCGTCGTCCCAGGTCGCGGCCTCGGGGTCGACGGGCTGCAGGCGCACGTCGAAGGCGTGCTCGTCGACGATCTCGAAGGGCCAGAGGAACTCGGCGAACACGTCGAAGGGCACGTACGCCCACCAGGGGCGCTCGATCTCGATCGTGCCGACGGCGCGCGCGTGTCCGGGCAGTTCGGCCTCGACGCGACGCCGCCCGTAGGCCGGAAACTCCTCCTCGTAGGGCGTCGTGCCGACGACGCTGCCGTCGAGCATCAGCCGCGCGCCCGGCGGGTCGGAGCGCAGCTGCAGCTTGCGCGTCACGCACGCGGGCAGCGCGGCGACCGAGAACGCGAGCGCGCACAGCAGCGCGGCGCGCGCGCCGCGGCCCCGGCGAGTGGCGATCATCGGACGGCTCCTCGGCGCCTCGCGGGCGCCTCGCGCCGCGCGAGCGGCGTGGCGGGCAGGGGGGGATTCGAACCCCCGGACGAAGAAACCCTCGTCAACAGCTTAGCAAGCTGCCGCAATCGACCACTCTGCCACCTGCCCGTGCGCCGACCCTCGACAATGCGGTCGGGCGGGGCGGCGATTGAACGGCGCGGCGGGCCGCGCTGTCAACGACCGCCCGCGGCGGCTCGCCCGAGGCGGCGCATGGCGGAGGGGGTGGGATTCGAACCCACGAGCCCTTGCGGGCCTGCGGTTTTCAAGACCGCCGCGATCGACCGCTCTGCCACCCCTCCGAGGCTCACTGCTCTCCGGCCCGGCCCTCGCTCGCGCCCGGCGACGGCTCGGACATGCCGATCGCGTCGAGGATGCTCTCGTCGACGAAGATGCGCGCCCCCGTGCCGGTCGCGAGCGCGACCGCGTCCGAGGGCCGCGCGTCGAGCGTGAACTCCCGCGAACCGTGCACGAGGTTCATGCGGGCATGGAAGATCTCGTCCTTGAGCTCGGTGATCTCCACGCTGCGCAGTTCGGCGCCGAGCTCCTTGAGCAGCGCGGCGAACAGGTCGTGGGTCATCGGCCGCCGCGTGGGCATGCCGTGCACCTTGCGGTGGATCTCGAGCGTCTCGAAGATCGAGATCACGATCGGGAAGAAGCGGCCGCCGCCGAGTTCGCGCAGGTACATCTGACCATCGGTCGTGCGGTCGCTGTGCACGATGCGGAACAGCTCGACTTCCTTCATGGGCGCCGAGTATAGCCCCGGCGCGCGGCGGCTCAGTCGGCGATCGCCCGCTGCCGGCGCAGCGCGAGCGCCGCCTCGACGAGCAGCCACAGCGCCATGAGCAGCAGCACGCCGCCCACGACGAACAGCGGCGCGTCGCTCTGGGCGCCGCCCGGCGCGAAATCGCGCAGGTTCTGCGCCATGGCGACGACGGTGCTGCCCATCATGAACACGGCCGGCAGCCCGGTCGGCCAGGTCGTGCGGCCCTGCGCCCGCAGCCAGAGCGTGACGAGCAGCAGCGTGAGGCCGGCGAGGAGCTGGTTGGTCGTCCCGAACAGCTTCCACAGCGCGAGCGCGGCCGGCCGACCCTCGATCTCGTAGAAGGCGAAGAACGCGATCGCGCCGCAGGCGGCCGCCGAACTGAGGTATCTGTTGCCGACGAAGGGCAGGCGCAGCCGCGCGCCGAGCTCCTCGACGTTGAAGCGCAGCAGGCGCGTGGCCGAATCGAGCGTCGTGAGCGCGAAGGAGACCACGACCATCGCGACCAGCGCCGCGCCCACCTCCGCCGAAACGCCGAGCTGCGTGATGAAGCTGGTCGTGCCGAGGATGAAGGCGTCGATCTGCACCGTGAGCTGCTGCACGGCGGCCCAGTTGGCGTAGGTCGCGTGCCAGGCCTCGGTCGAGGCGAAGCCCGCCGTGCAGGCCAGCGTGGCGAGCAGCGCCAGCAGGCTCTCGCCGATCATGCCGCCGTAGCCGATCGGCCGGGCGTGCGGCTCGCGGTCGAGCTGCTTGGCCGTCGTGCCCGAACTCACCAGCCCGTGGAAGCCCGAGGCCGCGCCGCAGGCGATGATGATGAACACGAAGGGCAGCAGCGGCGGCGCTCCCTGCGGGTGCAGCCGCAGCGCCGGCGCCTCGAAGGAGGGGTTGCCGACGAACAGGCCGAGGTAGGCCAGGCCGAGGCCCAGATACAGCAGCAGCGAGTTGAGGAAGTCGCGCGGCTGCAGCAGCGCCCAGACGGGCAGCACCGAGGCCAGGAAGGCGTAGCCGAGCAGCACCCAGGTCCAGCCGTCGGGGCCCGGCCACAGTTCGGGGGCCAGGCCCATCGTCGGCCAGGCCATGCCCATCCCGATCGAAGCCAGCTCGATCGCGAAGCCGACCGCCGCCACCGGCAGCAGCTTCCAGCCGAAGCGCTGCAGCACGAAGCCGCAGGCCACGGCCACGACCATCAGCAGCGCCGAGGGCAGCACGGCCTGCGGGTAGCCGGCGTGGCCGGGCGCCAGCTCGAGGCTGAACAGGCGCGCGATGACCCACACGAACACGCCCATCGCGAGGGCCACGCCGAAGAAGATGATCAGCAGGAACAGCAGGCCCGCGCGCGGGTGGATGACGTCGCGGGCGATGTGCCCCACCGACATGCCGCGGCTGCGCGCGCTGATCACGAGCGCCGAGAAGTCGTGCACGCAGCCGACGAGGATCGCGCCGAACACGACCCAGACGAGCGCCGGCAGCCAGCCCCAGATCACGGCCACCGCGGGGCCGAGCATCGGCGCCAGACCCGTGATCGACGCGAAGTGGTGGCCGAAGAGCACGGCCGGGCGGGTCGGCACGTAGTCGACCTCGTCGCGCTGCGCGTGGGCCGGCGTGACGGCGGCCGGGTCGAGGACGAAGACGCGGCGCGCGAGCCAGCGCGCGTAGAGGCGGTCCCCGAGCGCGTACAGGGCGAAGGCGGCGAGCGCGGCCCAGGCGGGCGTCATGCCGCGCGAGCATAATGCGCCCCCGGATGGATCGTCTCGCCCTTCCCGCCCTGCCCGAACGCGCCGTCGACGCGCACAAGGGCAGCTTCGGTTCGGTGCTGGTCGTGGCCGGCAGCCGGCGCTACCCCGGCGCGGCGATCCTCGCCGCGCTCGGCGCCGGGCGCGCCGGCGCGGGCATCGTGCGCCTGGCGCTGCCCGCCGGCTGCGTGCCGGCGGTCGTGCCCGCCGTGCCCTTCGCCACGGTGCGGCCCTGCGCCGAGGACGCCGCGGGCGGCCTGGCGCGCGGGGCTCTCGACGAGATCGTCGACGAGGCCGGCGCCTGCCGGTCGGTGGTCCTCGGCCCGGGGCTCGGGCGGCAGGCGGGCACGCAGGCGCTCGTCGCGGAGCTGCTCGACGCGCTCGCGCTGCCGGCGGTGCTCGACGCCGACGGCCTGTACGCCGTCGCGACGCTCGGTCTCGACGTGCTGGCGCGCCGCCGCGCGCCGACGGTCCTCACGCCGCACGCCGGCGAGTTCGCGCGCCTGACGGGCGGCGCGGCGCCGGTCGGCGAGGCCCGCGAGCAGGCGGCCGCCGAACTCGCCCGGCGCTCGGGCGCGATCGTCGTGCTCAAGGGTCCCGGCACCGTGACCACCGACGGGCGGCGCGCGCGCATCGAGACGGCCGGCAATCCGGGCATGGCGACGGGGGGCATGGGCGACGTGCTCGCCGGCGCGATCGGGGCGCTGCTGTGCGTGCTGCCCGACGCGGCCGGCGCGGCCGCCCTCGGCGTGCACGTCCACGCGCGCGCCGCCGACCTGGCGGCCGCCGTGTCCGGCCCCGAGGGCCTGCTGCCCGAGGACGTGGCGCGCGGGCTGGGCCCGGCCCTCGCCGCCCATCGCCGCAGCGGTTAGAGTGGCCGCAATTTGGCGCGCCCCGCGCTTCGGGCGCGCGCCGCGCCCTCGCCCGTAACCGCCGCTCCCCGCACCGAGGTCCCCGCGTGCCGCGTCGCAACGACATCGAGTCCATCCTGATCATCGGCAGCGGGCCGATCATCATCGGCCAGGCCTGCGAGTTCGACTACAGCGGCAGCCAGGCCTGCAAGGCGCTGCGCGAGGACGGCTACCGCGTCATCCTCGTGAACAGCAACCCGGCCACGATCATGACCGACCCGGCCATGGCGCACCGGACCTACATCGAGCCGATCACGCTCGAGGCGCTCGAGCGCGTCATCGAGAAGGAGCAGCCCGACGCGGTGCTGCCCACGCTCGGCGGACAGACCGCGCTCAACGCCGCGATCGGCCTGTGGGACGCCGGCATCCTGCAGAAGCACGGCGTCGAGATGATCGGCGCGAACGCCGACGTCATCCGCAAGGCCGAGGGGCGCGAGCTGTTCAAGCAGGCGATGCAGAAGATCGGCGCGCGCGTGCCGCCCTCGGGCATCGCGCGCACGATGGACCAGGCGCGCGCCATCTCGCTGGAGATCGGCCTGCCCTGCGTCGTGCGGCCGGCCTTCACCATGGGCGGCACCGGCGGCGGCATCGCCTACAACCCCGAGGAATTCGAGCGCATCTGCGCGCGCGGCCTCGAGCTGTCCTTCACCAACGAGATCCTGATCGAGAAGAGCATCGCGGGCTGGAAGGAGTACGAGCTCGAGGTCATGCGCGACCGCAAGGACAACGTGGTCATCGTGTGCTCGATCGAGAACCTCGATCCGATGGGCATCCACACCGGCGATTCGATCACGGTGGCGCCGCAGCAGACGCTGACCGACCGCGAATACCAGGAGATGCGCGACGAGGGCATCCGCATCATCCGCGAGATCGGCGTCGAGACGGGCGGCAGCAACATCCAGTTCGCCGTCGACCCGGCCACCGGCGAGCGCATCGTGATCGAGGTCAACCCGCGCGTGTCGCGCAGCTCGGCGCTGGCCAGCAAGGCCACCGGCTTCCCCATCGCCAAGATGGCGGCCAAGCTCGCCGTGGGCTACAGCCTCGACGAGATCCCCAACGACATCACGCGCAAGACGCCGGCCTGCTTCGAGCCGACGATCGACTACGTCGTCGTGAAGGTGCCGCGCTTCGCCTTCGAGAAGTTCCCCGAGGCCGACCCGACGCTGGGCACGCAGATGAAGTCGGTCGGCGAGACGATGGCCATCGGGCGCACCTTCAAGGAGGCGCTGCAGAAGGCGCTGCGCGGGCTCGAGTCGGGCTTCCCGGGGCTGGGGCTCAAGGCCGGCGACGCCTTCCTGCCGGGCGCGCCGCGCCGCAACCGGCCCGAGGCGCGCGAACTGCGCCGGCGCCTGGGCCTGCCGCTGCACGACCGCCTGCAGACGGTGCGCCTCGCGCTGCGCAGCGGCATCAGCAAGGGCGAGATCCACGAACTGACGCGCATCGACCCGTGGTTCCTCGAGCACATCGCCGGCATCGTCGAGATCGAGGCCTCGATGGAGCGATTCGGCAGCTTCGAGGACGTGCCGGCCGGCGCGCTGGGCGACTTCAAGCGCGCCGGTTTCTCCGACGAGCAGATCGCGCGCTGGTACGGCACCGATCCGGCGCGCGTGCGCAGCCGGCGCCACGAGCTGGGCCTGGTGCCGGCCTTCAAGCGCATCGACACCTGCGGCGGCGAGTTCGAGAGCCACACGCCCTATCTCTACAGCAGCTACGAGTCGACCAGCGAGGTCGTCGACACCGGCCGGCGCCGCATCATGGTGCTCGGCGGCGGTCCCAACCGCATCGGGCAGGGCATCGAGTTCGACTACTGCTGCGTGCAGGCCTGCATCGAGCTGCGCAAGCGCGGCATCGAGATCGTGATGGTCAACAGCAACCCCGAGACGGTCTCGACCGACTTCGACACCTCCGACCAGCTGTTCTTCGAGCCGCTCACGATCGAGGACGTGCTGCACATCCACGAGAGCCAGCCGATCGAGGGCGCGATCGTGCAGTTCGGCGGGCAGACGCCGCTCAACATCGCCATGGGGCTCAAGCGCGCCGGCGTCGGCATCCTGGGCACGACGCCCGAGGCCATCGACCTCGTCGAGGACCGCGAGCAGTTCTCCGAGCTGCTGGCGCGGCTCGGCATCCCGCAGCCGCGCAACGGCATCGCGACGAGCGTCGACGAGGCCGACGCCGTCGCGGCGAGCATCGGCTTCCCCGTCGTCGTGCGCCCCAGCTACGTGCTCGGCGGACGCGCGATGGAGATCGTCTGGGACCGCAAGACGCTGCTCGAGTGGATCGAGCGCTCGGTCGAGGCCTCGGCCGACAAGCCGATCCTGGTCGACGAGTTCCTGCAGAACGCGGTCGAGGTCGACGTCGACGCGCTCTACGACGGCGAGACCTTCGTCATCGGCGGGATCATGGAGCACGTCGAGCCGGCCGGCGTGCATTCGGGCGACTCGACCTGCACGCTGCCCCCCTACTCGCTCTCGCGCGACGTGCAGGACACCATTCGCGACCACACGCGGCGCCTGGCCGAGGCCGTGGGCGTGCGCGGCCTGATGAACATCCAGTACGCCGTCAAGGACGGCGAGGTCTACGTGCTCGAGGTCAACCCGCGCGCCTCGCGCACGGTGCCCTTCGTGAGCAAGGCCATCGGCGTCTCGCTGGCCGGCGTGGCGGCGCGCGTCATGGCGGGCGAGAAGCTCGTCGACATCGGCTTCACCGAGGAGATCGTCCCCAAGCACATCTCGGTGAAGGCTTCGGTCTTCCCGTTCAACAAGTTCCCCGGCACCGACGTGATCCTGGGCCCCGAGATGAAGAGCACCGGCGAGGTCATGGGCATCGACATGGACCTCGGCTGCGCGGTGGGCAAGGCCATGATGGCGGCCGGCCGCACGCTGCCGCTGCAGGGCACGGTGCTCATCTCGGTGCAGGACCGCGACAAGGAGGCGGCCGTCGAGCTGGCGCGCGCCTTCCACGAGGTGGGCCTGAAGATCCTGGCGACGCGCGGCACGGCCCGGCACTTCGCGGCCAAGGGCATCCCGGTGAGTTCGGTCGCCAAGCGCGGCGAGGGGCGGCCCGACGTCATCGACGTGATCAGCAACCGCGAGGTGCAGCTCGTGATCAACACGCCCACGACCGACCCGCTCACGCGCCTCGACGAGAAGGCCATCCGCACGGCGGCGCTCAACCGCGGCGTGCCGACGATCACGACCGTCTTCGGCGCGCGCATCATGGCCACGGCCATCGCCTCGATGCGCAAGCACGGCCTGCGCGTGCAGGCCATGCAGGACTTCCACGCCCGCATGCAGGGCCAACCCGCGGCCCGCTGAGGGCGCGCCCGCTCAGTCGAGCGCGAGGCGCTTGAGTTCCTTGCGGATGTCCGAGAGCAGCTTGTCGACGTCGTCCGAGGTGTCCTCGTCGAGCGCGTAGACGCCCTTGGGGAGCGGGCCGCCGCGGGCGCCGGCCGCCGCGCGCGGCTTCTCGCCCAGCTTGATCGGCGGCAGCTCGGCGCCGTCGATCGGGGCGTGCGACTTGCGCTCGGGGCTCTGGTTGGCCGGCGCGTTCGGGTCGGCGTCGGGGGCCTGGAAGGCGCGCAGCTGCTCGCCCTGGCGACGCACCGTCTCGAGCAGGCGCGTGGCCTCCATCTTGAGCGCGCGCTGCTTGAGCGCCTCGCGGATCGAGACGATCATCTCCGCCTCGTTGGCGGGCTTGATGAAGAAGCGGAAGATCTCGCCCTTGTTCACCGCGCCGACGACGGTCTCGATGCGCGCGTCGCCCGTGAGCATCATGCGCACGATGTCGGGCCACTGCTGGCGCACGCGCGCGAGCAGCACGCTGCCCTTCATCACCGGCATGTTCTCGTCGGCGATGATCACGTCGATGTTGCGGTCGGAGAGGATCTTGAGAGCCTGCTCGGCCCCCTCGGCGAAGAGCAGTTCGTAGGGCTCGCGGTGCAGCGAGCGGCGCAGGGCCTGGTAGACCTTGGGCTCGTCGTCGACGATCAGGACGGCATGGTTCATGGAGGGATCTCCGCGGGGACGGCTCAGGGGTTCCGTATCGGCTGACGGGGTGTTCCAACTGAGGGTGAAGTCGCGCCCGCCAGCGCGGCGAAGGGGGCCTGCAGCGCCGCGGGCAGCGGGGCGCCGCCGGGGGCGTGCAGCTCGCCGAGCAGCCGGGACGCGCCCTCCGGGCAGCCCCAGGTCGAGAGCACCAGGCCCAGGACCGCGCGGCAGTCCCCGGCCGGGGCCGTCGCGGGCCAGGGCAGGTCGTGCAACGCCGCCGTCGCGCACAGCGCGAG
>CAZBBB010000060.1:0-18283 GCA_964490005.1 uncultured Phycisphaerales bacterium
GGCCGCAGGGCCGCACCCCGGGGCGCCGCTCAGGCCGGCGCGCGCGCCGGCCGCGAGACGAGCCACAGGCCCGAGAGCACGCCGGCCGCCGCGAGCGCCACGCCGGGCCCCGGCCGCTCTCCGAGCAGCGGAATGGCGAGCGCCGCCGCGACGATCGGCTGCAGCGTGATCCACACGGCGGTCGTGCTGGCCGGCACGCGCGCGAGCACGACCGCGTTGAGCACGTAGGCCAGCACCGTCGGGAAGACCAGGATCGCGGCCAGCGCCGCCCAGTGCCGCGCCTGCGCCGCCGCCGGCACCCAGGCCACGTCGAGCGAGAACCACGGCACGGTGAGCGCCCCGAAGGCGAAGACCCAGGCGACCACGACGAGCCGCGGCAGGCGCGCGAGCACCGGCTTGGCGAGCACGAGGAAGCAGGAGTACGAGACCGCGTTGAGCACCAGGTACAGGTCGCCGCGCAGCGTGGCCGCGCTCACCTGCGCGCCGCGGCGCACGAACAGCAGCGCGACGCCCGCGACCGACAGCCCGATGCCGAGCTGACGCCGCAGCGTCAGCGTCTCGTGGCCGAGCGCCACGGCCAGGGCCGTGGTCGCCACCGGGATCACCGTCATGAGCAGTCCCGCGTTCACCGCCGTCGAGAGCGCCAGGCCCTCGAGGTAGAGCAGTTGGTTGAGGATCACGCCGAGCAGCGAGAGGCCCGCGAGGCGCAGCAGGTCGGCGGCGCCGGGCAGCGCCGCGCGGCGATGCCGCAGGGCCGCCGCCGCGAGCAGCACGCCCCCGCCGACGAGCAGGCGCCAGACGAGCAGCGCGCGCGGCGAGAAGGCCGCCAGCGCCTCCTTGCCCAGCCAGGGAAAGACCCCGAAGCACAGTTGCACGGTGAGCAGCAGGTTGCGGGTGCGACGATCCAAGGCGCGGCGCCGGCGGGAAACGGGGCCGCGCGGTTGTAGCGCGGCCGCGCCCCGGCGACGAGCGCTCCTTGGTCGGGACGCCTCCGGCGCCCACAATGCCGAGCGTGGTCATCAAGTATCTCGGCAGCAAACGCAAGCTCCTGCCGCGCATCGCGCGGCTGCTCGACGGCCTGCCGCCGCTCGCCCGCGCCGCCGACCTGTTCACCGGCACGACGCGCGTCGCGCGCCTGCTCAAGGCGCGCGGGGTCTTCGTGCACGCCAATGACACGGCCAGCTACAGCGAGGTGCTCGCGCGCGCGTCGATCGGCACCGACGCCCGGGAGATCGACCGGACGCGCCTGCAGCGCCTGCTGGACGACCTGGACGCCACGCCGCCCGCGCCCGGCTACTTCGCGCGCACCTTCGGCGAGAACAGCCGCTACGTCCACCCCGACAACGGCGCGCGCATCGACGCCATCCGGGCGCGCATCGACTCCGAACTGCCCGACGAACCTTGGCGCTCGCTGGCCCTGGCCTCGCTGCTCGTCGCGGCCGACCGCGTCGACAGCACGACCGGGCTGCAGATGGCCTACCTCAAGGCCTGGGCGCCGCGCGCGCTGCGCCCGCTGCGCCTGCAGGCGCCCGAACTGCTCGACGGCCCCGGCGCCGTGACGCGCCTCGACGCGGCCGCCTGCGCGGCGCGCCTGCCGCCCGTCGACCTGGCCTACATCGACCCGCCGTACAACCAGCACAGCTACTTCCGCAACTACCACGTCTGGGAGACGCTCGTGCGCAACGACGCGCCGCCGACCTACGGCGTGGCCTGCAAGCGGATCGACGCCCGCGAGCGGCGTTCGCCGTGGAATTCGCCGCGCACCGTGCGCGCGGCGCTCGACGCGCTGCTCTCCAGCGTCGACGCGCGCATCCTGCTCGTCTCGGCCAGCGACGAGGGATTCGTTCCGCTCGACGAGTTGCACGAGCGCCTCGCGCTTCGCGGGGAGGTGGCGCGCCACGAGGCGGCGCACGAACGCTACATCGGCGCGCGCATCGGCATCCACAACCCGGCCGGGCTCAGGGTCGGCACGGTCGGCCGCGTGCGGAACCGCGAATGCCTGTTCGTCGTGCGGACGCGCTGAACGCGGCGTTCAGCCGTCCGCCGCCGGCCAGGCGCGCGCGAGCCGCTCGGCCCAGGCCGCCATCGCGCGATCGATGACGCCTGCCGCCTGGTCGTAGACGTCCTCGTCCCGCCCCCAGGGGTCGGCCACGTCGCGCGGCCGGCGCGCCTGCAGCGCCTCGCTGAACAGCGCCACCCGGGCCGAATCGACGTCGGGCCAGCGGTCGAGGATGTAGCGCCGGTGCTCGGCCGTCGCGCACAGGATCAGGTCGGCGGTCCGCGCGCGCACCAGGTCGATCTGCGTGGCCACGTGCGTGTCGGCCTGACCGCGGACGCGCGCGATCGACCGGCGCGCCTCGCGCATCGCCGGCTGGCCGACCTGTGCGTGCGTGCCGGCCGACGAGACGTCCACGTGCGTCACGCCGCGCTCGGCGAGATGCGCCCGCAGGAAGGCCTCGCCCATCGGCGAGCGGCAGATGTTGCCGGTGCAGACCACGAGCACGTGCCGGCGGTTCATCGACGCGCCTCTTCGTAGACGGCGAGCGTCTCGTCGACCATCCGCGCCAGGCCGAAGCGCTGCTCGAGGCGCACCCGACCGGCGGCCCCGCGCCGCGCGCGTTCGGCCTCGTCGTCGAGCGCCGCGCGCAGCGCGGCGGCCAGGGCCGCCGGCGCGCCCGGCTCCACGAGCCAGCCCGTGACGCCCTCCTCGACGACCTCGGGGATGGCCGAGACGCGCGTCGCGACGACCGCCAGCCCCACCGCCATGGCCTCGAGGAACACCAGTCCCAGGCCCTCCCAGAGCGAGGGCAGCACGAACAGCTCGCTGGCGGCGAGCAGGTCGGCCACGTCGTGACGGATGCCGAGGAAGCGCGCGCGCCCGCCGAGGCCCAGGCGCTGGGCCTGCGCGCGCAGGCGCGCCTCGCCGTCGCCGAAGGGATCCCCGCCGACGATCAGCAGCACGACGTCGGACGGCAGCTCGGCGAGCGCGGCGAGCAGGGTCGGGTGATCCTTCTGCGGCGCCAGCCGGCCGACGCACACGAGCACGCGGGCGGCCTCGTCGAGGCCCAGTTCGCGGCGCACCTGCGCGCGCGACCGGCGCGGCGCGAGCGCCGCCGGGTCGATCCCGTAGTACACCCGCCGGATGCGCGCCACCGGGACGCGGCCGTGCCGCGCCGTGAAGCGCGCGACATGGTCGGAGAGCGCGATCGTCAGCGCGACGCGGCGCGCGAGCAGTCCGTGCACCACCGACACGGGCCAGCGCAGCAGCGCGCGCTCGTCGTTGTGCTTGCTCGAGACCAGCACGGGGACGCCGGCGCGGCGCGCGGCGAACGCCGCCAGCGCGTCGGCCTTCAGCAGGTGGCTGTGGAGCACGTCGGGGCGCCGCGCCGCGAGCCAGCGCACGACGCCCCCGGACTCGCCGAGCAGCGCGCGCACGCCGCCCTGCCGTCCGCGCGGCGCGTGGACCTCGACCCCCAGCTCCGCGAAGGCGCCCGCCAGTTCGCCGGCGCCCTTGAGGTAGCCGACGGACACCTCGTGCCCGCGCTGCAGCTGTCCGGCGACGAGCATCAGCAGGTGCTTCTCGGCGCCGCCCACGCCCAGCGTCGTGATCAGGTGCGCGATCCTCATGCCATCCAGCCGCCCACCGGGTTGCGGCCCGCCGACGCCGCGCGGCCGTCGAGCGCCTCGGCGTACACCGCCAGCGTGCCGTCCAGCATGTGCTCGAGCGTGAACCGCCCCGCCACGCGCCGCGGACCGAGTTCCGCGAGCCGGCGGGCGAGCGCCTGGTCGTCGAGCACCCGCGCGATGGCGGCCGCGAGCGCCTCGACGTCCTCGCGCGGGACGATCAGTCCCGCCTCGGGGCTCGCGCGCAGGATGTCGCGGCTGCCGTTGACGTCGGTCGCGATCGCGGGCAGTCCGGCCGCGAGCGCCTCGAGCAGCGCGTAGGGCAGGCCCTCCCAGCGCGAGGGCAGCACGAACACGTCGAGCGCGTCGTGCACGGCGGCCAGGTCGTCGCGCCAGCCCGGCAGGTGCAGGCGCGCTCCCAGCCCGAGCCGCGCCGCGCGCTCGACCAGCGCCCCCTCGCGCTCGCCATGACCGACGATCAGCACGTGCGTGTCGGCGGGCAGCCGCGCGGCGGCCTCGACGAGCACATCGTGCCCCTTGGCGTCGTTGAGCAGTCCCACCGTGCCGACGAGCGGCGCCCCGGCCGGGATGCCGAGCTGCGCGCGCAGCGCGGCGCCGCCGCGCGGCTCGGCGTAGCGCCGCGGGTCGATGCCGTTGGGCACGACCCGCGCCTTGGACGGCGGCACGACGCCCAGGCGCGCGCCCTCGGCGCGCTCCGACTCGCTCACGTGGATGATCCGATCGGTGATCGCGCCGAGCAGCCGCTCGGTGGCGAGCAGCAGCCCGACGGGTCCGGCGGCCTCGCCCCCCTGGCCGGCACCGCCTTCGAAGGAGGCCGCGAAGGTGTGCGGCGTGTGCACGCGGGCCGCGCCGCTCGTCAGGAAGGCCGCCGCGCGCCCGAGCGCCCCGGCCTTGCTGCTGTGCGTGTGGACCACGTCGAAGCGCCGGTCGCAGACCAGCCCCGCGAGCCGCGCGGCGTGCAGCGCGTCGCGCGTCGGCGTGATGGCGCGCACCATCGGCACCTCGTGCACGCGCGCGCCGGCCGCGACCATCGCCTGCATGTCGCCGCGCATGGCCGGATCGCGCCGGGCGGCGCAGGCCACCTCGACGTCGACGCCCCGACCGAGCAGGCCGTGCACCAGGTCGCGCAGGTGCCGTCGGGTGCCGCCGATCGTGCACTCCATGATCTGCAGGACGCGCACGCGCTCTTCCTCGCAGGAGGGTCACGACCTACGCTGTTCGCCCATCCGGCGTGGCGCAAGGCTAGCTTGCCGCCGGTGCCGCTTCCAAGTCTTTCGGACCGGACATGCATCTCGTCATCACCGGCGGCGCGGGCTTCCTCGGACGGCACGTGGTCGCGCGGGCGCTGGCCGCCGGCGACCGGGTGACCGTGTTCACGCGCGACCCGCACGCGGCGCGCACCGAGCTGCAGCGCCGGGGCGTGAGCGGCGCGGGACTGTGCTGCGTCGACTACCGGCCGACGGCCGGCGCCGAGATCGGCCGCCTGCTGCGCGACGATCGCCCGGAGGTCGTGGTGCACGCCGCGGCGTCCATCCGCGGCGCGCCGTCCGCGCTGCACGAGGCCAACGTCGGCGGCACGCGCGAACTGCTCAAGGGCCTTGCGGTCGTGGGCCCGCGCCCGCGGCTGGTCTTCGTCTCGAGCTTCGCGGTCGAGGACACGCCGCCCACGGCCTACTCCGACAGCAAGCTCGCGGCCGAGAAGCTGGTGCGGCAGTCGCCGGCGCCGTGGGTCATCGTGCGACCGACGCTGATCTACGGGCCGCACGACGAGGGCAACACCTTGCCGCTGGCCGCCAAGCTCGCGGCCGGGCGACACTGGCTGCCCGACGGCGGACGCACGCGCATCCAGCCGGTGCACGTCGAGGACGCGGCCGCCGCGATCCTCGCCGCCGCGCGCGTCCCCGCCGCGGTCGGCGGCACGTACCGTCTGGGCGGGCCCGAGCCGGTCTCGGTGCACGACTTCCGCAGCGCCGTGCGCGAGGCTTCGGGCGGGCGCGCCCGCTTCGCGCGGCTGCCGCTGCGAGCGCTGGCGCTGGCCGCGCCGCTGCTCGCGCTGGCCGGGCGGCCGGGGGCGGCGCAGGTCGTGGCTTTCCATCGCGCCGACCACGCCGTCGACAGCAGCGCGGCGCGACGCGATCTGGGTTTCTCGCCGCGCCCGCTCGATCAGGGCCTGGCCGGCTGCTTCTGACGACGCCGAGGGCCGACCGGCGTCGCGCTCAGCGCGCGCCGCGCTCGACCGCGCGCGCCACCCACTGGCCGATCAGGTCGGGTTCGAGATTGACGCGATCGCCCACGCGCCGCTCGCCCAGCGTCGTCCGCCGCAGGGTGTGCGGCACGAGCGCGATCTCGAAGCTCCCGGAGTGCAGCGTCGCGATCGTCAGGCTCACGCCGTCGACCGCGACGGAGCCCTTGGGCAGCAGTCGCCCGGCGAACTCCGCCGTGCAACCGACCGTCAGGCGGGTCTCGGAGGGCGTCGGCTCCAGCGCCAGGACGGCGCCGGTCGCCTCGACGTGCCCCGAGACCAGATGCCCGTCGACCGGGTCCCCGAAGGCCAGCGAGCGCTCGACGTTGACGCGCGCGCCGGCACGCAGCTGCCCGAGATTGGTGCGGCGCAGGCTCTCCTCGACGACGTCGAAACTCGCCTCGCAGCCGTCGAGAGCGTCGATCGTGAGGCAGCAGCCGTTGACGGCGACGCTGTCTCCCGGCGCGGGAGCGCGCAGCGCCCGGCCCGCTGCGAGCGCCGGCGCGAGATCGACGAGCAGTCGCAGCCGGCCCTCCCGGGTCACGGCGTGCCGCACGGTGCAGGCGCTTTCGATGATGCCGGTGAACAAGGCGTTCCTCGCGTGCGGGGCGGCCGAACGGGGCCCGCCTCCCCGACAGCGGGCCGCTGCGGCTCGCTGCGGACGGCGGCGCGCCCGGACCGGCGCGGCGGCCGGCCCCCGTGGCCCGCAGCCGGCGCTGCAGCGCGAATCTCCGCCCGCGGGCCGGCCTTGACCGGGAGGGCGAGGATTCTACACTAGCCGGTTCGTTTGCACCCTTCAGGCCGCAAGGCTGCGGGCCAGCAGGCAGCCGTCCCCGCGCCGTCCGGCTCCCTCGGGCCCGACGCGCCGGCCGACCCGCCTCGAGGCGCCTCGCACCCGCACCTTCAAGGGGGCCGCCGCCATGAAGGTTCACGTCCTCACGCTCTTCCCGCGACTGTTCGAGAACTTTCTCCAGGAGAGCATCGTGGGCATCGCGCGGGACAAGGGGCGACTCGACGTCGAGCTGGTCGACTGGCGGCGCTACGCCACCGACCGCCATCGCACCGTCGACGACCGCCCATTCGGCGGCGGGCCCGGCATGGTGCTCAAGCCCGAGCCGATCTTCGCGGCGGTCGAGGACGTGCTTTCGCGCTCGGCCGATCCGGGCATGCGCAAGGTGCTGCTCACGCCGCAGGGCCGGACGCTCGGGCAGGCGGATGTCGAGGCGCTGGCCGCCACCGACGAATGGCTCGTGCTGTGCGGTCGCTACGAGGGTTTCGACGAACGCGTGCACCGGGGCTTCGACTGGGACGAGGTCTCGGTCGGGCCGTACGTGCTCTCCGGCGGCGAAGTGCCCGCCATGGCGCTCATCGAGGCCTCGGCGCGGCTGCTGCCCGGCGTGCTGGGCGACGAGGAGTCGGCGCGGCAGGACTCCTTCGCCGACGCCGAGGGCCGGCTCGACCATCCTCACTGGACGCGGCCGCGCGAGTTCCGCGGCGAAAGCGTCCCCGACGTCCTGATCCACGGACATCACGAACAGATCGCCGCGTGGCGCCGCTCGGAATCCGACCGGCGCACCGCATCCTGGAAGTCACGGAACCCCCCACGATGAGTCATCCCCTCGCATCTTTCGAAGCCCGGCAGACGCGCCGCGAGCTGCCCCCCTTCGCGGTCGGAGACCACGTCTCGATCTCGGTCCTCATCCGCGAGGGCGCCGGCGACAAGGACGCCAAGCAGCGGGTCCAGCAGTTCATCGGCGACGTCATCGCCATCAAGGGCCGCGGGCTCGGCAAGAGCTTCACCGTGCGTCGCGTCGTCGAGGGCGAAGGTGTCGAGCGCACCTTCCCCTACTACTCGCCGCTCGTGCAGGACGTGACCGTGCGTCGCAAGGGCGACGTGCGCCGCGCCAAGCTCTACGACCTGCGCGGCAAGACCGGCAAGGCGGCCCGCATCAAGGAGAAGTCGGTGCACTCGGGCGGTCCCGGCGCGCAGGACGCCTGACCGCGATGAGCGCCTCCACGGGACGCCGTCTCGCCGTCATCCTCGTCGTGCTGGCCCTGTCGCTCTGGGCGGGCCTCGCCAACGACGCCGTCCTCGGGCTCGACCTGCAGGGTGGCGTCACGATGCGCTACGAACTGCTGCCGCCCGACAGCCTGCCGCCCGACGCCGACGTCGACGAGATGATCGAGTCGACCGTCACGACGCTGCGGCAGCGCATCGACGCCTACGGCATCCGCGAGTCGTCCACGTCGAGGCAGGGCGAGCGCGAGATCGTGATCGAGCTGCCCGGCAAGGGCAAGGACGAGGCCGAGACGATCAAGAGCGTGATCGCGCGCGTCGGACGTCTCGAATGGCGCATCGTCGCCTCCGACGACCTGCGCACGCAGGTCAACGTGGCCGACGAGACAACGCGGCTGGCCGAGCTGCTCGCGCAGAACGCCGGCAAGCCGGTCGACGAGATCGACACGACCACCCTCGACCGACGCTTTCCCGAGGTCGTCTTCCGCTGGGTGCCCTACGCCGACCGGATCCTCGCCGCGCGGCGCGGCGTCGAGCGGCTCGACGACGAGGCCGGGGAGGCCGCGCTGGCCGCCCAGCCGCTCACGCCGGCCGACTTCCAGCTGCTGCGCTACGAGACGGCGCGCGACGCCAATTTCACCGGCGCCGACATCGAGGCCGCCTATCAGTCGAGCGACCGCAACGGCAACCGCGCCGTGGGCGTGTCGATCCGCCCCGACCGCGCCTCGGCCTTCGGCGACTTCTCCGAGGCGCACAAGGGTCAGCTGCTCGCGATCGTCCTCGACGGGCGGCTCGGCCAGCCTCCGGCCGAGATCAACGACCGCCTCGAAGGCAGTTTCCAGATCTCGTCGAACGACATCGGCGGCTTCTCCGACCGCGAGGTGCTCGACTACCTCACGGTGATCCGCTCGGGCAGCCTGCAGATGAAGCCGCGGCTGATGTACGAGAACACGATCGGCCCGACGCTGGGCGAGTCGTCGATCAAGTCCGGCACGCAGGCGGCGCTCGTGTCGCTGCTGCTGACCATCGTGTTCATGGTGGTCTACTACCGCTGGCACGGCGTGCACGCGACCGCCACGATCATGGTGGGCCTGCTCATCCTGGCGGCCCTGATGCTGCTGCTGGGCGCGACGATCACGCTGCCCGGCGTCGCCGGACTCGTGCTCACGCTGGGCATGGCCGTCGACGCCAACATCCTGGTGTACGAGCGCATGCGCGAGGAGCAGGGCCGCGCCAAGAGCGCCGGCCAGGTCGTGAAGCTGGGCTTCGAGAAGGCCCTGTCGACGATCATCGACAGCAACGTCACGACCCTCATCACGGCGATCATCCTCTACAAGGTCGGTTCCGGCCCGGTGCGCGGCTTCGCCGTGGTGCTGATGCTCGGCCTGCTCGCCTCGGTCTGGTCGGTGCTGTACTTCGGCCGCTGGATCTACGACGCGCTGCTCGAGTCCGAGCGCCTCAAGACGGTGGGCAGCATGGCCCGCATCGTGAAGGAAGACACGAACATCGGCTTCATGAAGCTCGGTCACACCTGCCTGAAGCTCTCGGCGGTCGCCGTGGTCGGCGGCCTGGTGGCCTTCGTCGCGACGGGCCGCGACAAGTACGGCCTCGACTTCCTGGGCGGCTACAAGGCGCACGTGCGCCTGCTCACGCCCGCCACGCAGGGCGAGATCAAGCAGGCGATCGACACCGTCTTCCCGGGCGCGCAGGTGATCTCGATCGCCTCGGGCGAGGGCGGCCGGGCCAGCGAGTTCGTCATCAAGGCCAAGGTCGGCACCGGCACGGCCTCCGCCGCCGACGGCGCGGGCGCAGGGGTCGAGCAGCTCTACGAACCGCCGATGAAGGCGGCGCTCGCGAACTGGCTGCGTCCCGACTTCATCTCCGATCTCGTGCTGCAGGCCGATGCGGCCGCGGCCCTGACCGCCGTCTCCGGCACGCTGCACTTCGAGGGGCCGGTCGATCCGGCGGCGGCGGGCGAGCGACTGGGCCTGCTGGGCCAGTTGCAGACGAGCGCCGTCGGTCCGACCGCCGTGGCCGTGAGCGGCACCCTGCCCGGCGTGGACCTCGACCCGCAGGTGGTGGCGCAGCGCATCAAGTCGGCCTTCGACGACGCGGCCGGACTGGCACCGCTCAGCAAGCCGCTCATCGAGTCGACGAGCATCAGCGGGCGCGTCGGCACCGAACTGCGCGACGCCGCGGCGCGGGCGCTGATCCTGTCCTGCCTGGCGATCGTGATCTACATCCGCGTCCGGTTCCGCGAGTACCGCTACGGCTTCGCCGCGGTGCTCGCGCTGCTGCACGACGTGCTGATCACGCTGGGCATCGTCTCGCTGGCGCACGAGTTCGGCCTCGTCGACGTCGAGATCGACCTGACCATGATCGCCGCGTTCCTGACGATCATCGGCTATTCGCTCAACGACACGATCGTGCTCTTCGACCGCATCCGCGAGAACCTGCCGCGCATGAACCGGCCGTTGCCGGAGGTGATCAACGCCTCGATGAACCAGGTGCTGGCCCGGACGCTGCTGACCTCGCTCACGGTGCTGCTCACGCTGGCCGTCATCTTCGTGATGAACTACGGCAAGCAGAACGTGCTCGAGGGCTTCTCCTTCGCCATGATCGTCGGCGTGCTCACGGGCACCTACTCGTCGATCTACGTGGCGAGCCCGCTGCTCCTGGTGCTCTCGCGCAAGCGGGAGGGCGCGACCAGCTGAACCTGCGCCGGGCGCTGCTGCTGCTGCTGTTCCTTGCGGTCGTCGCGCTGGCGATGCTCGTCGTCGATCGGCTGCCGGCGCCGGTGACGACGCTCCCGGGCGAGTTGCCGCCCCCCGGGGCCGACGTGCTCGAACTGCGGCTCGGGCGCGCCGAACCGGCGCCGGTCGCTCCGGCCCCGGCCCCCGTGTCCTCCGCCGACGCGCACGTCGTCGCGGAGGGCGAGACCTGGGCCTCGATCGCGTTCGACCGTCTCGGGGATGCGCGCCTGGCGGAGGACCTCGCGCGCCTCAACGGGCTCGACGTCGCAGCCCCCCTGCGGACGGGCCAGGTGCTCTCGTTGCGCTGAGGCGCGCTCCCTCGCGGGACGGCTCGTCGTCGGGTTCCAGCTTCAGACCCCGGCTCTCGGCCCAGCCGCGCAGCCGGTCGATCCGGCCGGGCCCCACCGCCAGGTGCAGCAGCAGGCCCTCCTCGAGGATGTCCATCGCCTCGACGAGGGCCAGCGCGTGCGCCTGGGCCTGGGCACGGCCTTCGGCATGCGGAACGAGCACCCGGAAGCGCCGCAGGGCGCCCGCGAAATGCTGGCGCACGAGGTCCTCGACGTCCGTCAGCCCCTGCCCCGTGCGGGCCGAGATCGGGATCGCGTCCGGCTCGGCGTTGCGCAGGGCCTGCAGGTCCATCGGGTCGCGCACCGCGTCGCACTTGTTGAGCAGCACGCGCGCCGGCACGCGCCCCGCGCCGATCTGCTCCATGACCTCGTGGACCGCGCGGACCTGCTCGCGGGCCTCGGGGCTGCTGGCGTCCACGACGTGCAGCACCAGGTCGGCCTCGACGACCTCCTCGAGAGTCGCGTGGAAGGAGGCCACGAGGTGGTGCGGCAGATCGCGCACGAACCCGACCGTGTCGGACAGCAGCACCGGTCCCATGTCCTCGATCGGCCAGCGGCGCGTGCGCGTGTCGAGCGTGGCGAACAGGCGGTTGGCCGTCAGCACGCCCGCGCCCGTGAGCGCGTTGAACAGCGTCGACTTGCCGCTGTTCGTGTAACCCGCCAGCGCGATCTGGTGCGTGCCGGCGCGCGACGCGACCGAGCGGCGCGTGCGCTGCTCCCAGACCTCCAGCCGCTCCTTGAGGTCCTTGATGCGCTTGAGGACCAGGCGCTTGTCGGTCTCGATCTGCTTCTCGCCCGGGCCGCGCGTGCCCACGCCGCCGCCCTTGTAGCGGTCGAGGTGGCTCCACTGCCCGCGCAGGCGGGGCAGCGCGTACTGCAGTTGCGCGAGTTCGACCTGCAGCTGCGCCTGCGCCGTGCGCGCCCGCCGCGCGAAGATGTCCATGATCAGCTCGGAGCGGTCGACGACGCGCACGCCCAGCGCCTGCGAGAGGTTGCGCGCCTGCGCCGGCGAGAGGTCCATGTCGGCGATGGCCAGATCGGCCTGCGTGCTCGCGATCAGTGCGGCGAGTTCCCCGACCTTGCCCTTGCCGATGTAGGTCGCGGCGGTGGGCCGGTCGAGGCGCTGCACCAGCCGGCCCGCGACGCCCACGTCGGCCGCCTCGGCCAGGCCCTCGAGTTCGGAGAGCGGCTCGCTCCAAACGGGCTGTCCGTTCACGCAACCGAAGAGCACGGCGACCTCGGGCCGCTCGCTGGTCTCGACCGGGCCGCGCGTCATGCCTCGCCTCCGCGAACCACGTCGATGTCGCGCCGCCAACGCGCGTCGTCGCAGGCGTCGTAGTCGCGCCGCGCGTGCGTCCCGCGGCTCTCGGTGCGCTCGAGCGCCGAACGCGCCATGAGCCAGCCGGTGAGCAGCTT
Organism: uncultured Phycisphaerales bacterium; assembly: GCA_964490005.1. Taxonomy (GTDB): domain Bacteria; phylum Planctomycetota; class B15-G4; order B15-G4; family B15-G4; genus CAZBBB01. Next base: position 12,421 of record CAZBBB010000060.1, read on the forward strand.
GTTCACGAGCGTCCAGCCCTGCGGCTCGCCGAACACCCGCTGGGACGCCAGACGGTTCCAGGTCGAGAGCCGCGTGCAGGCGGCCTCCAGGCCCGGGCCGTCGCGCTCGATGCCCACCAGGCGCCACATGAGCGAGCGCAGGGCGTTGTCCACGTCCGCCAGATCGAGGTCGCCCGAGAAGCGCCGCTGCGCGAAGCGTCCGCCGCCGGCCCGCAGTTCGCCCGGGCTCGTCTCGGCCACCGACGCGAGGCCGGCGCGATGTCCCATGACCGCGCCCTCGAGCAGCGAGTTGCTGCCCATGCGGTTGGCGCCGTGGAAACCCGTCGACGCGACCTCGCCGGCGGCGTAGAGCCGGCGCAGCGAGGTCCGGCCGTTCTCGTCGGTGCGGATCCCGCCGACCATGTAGTGGCAGGCGGGATGCACGGGGATGAGGTCGGACGTGATGTCGATGCCGAACTCCAGGCAGGCGCGGTGGATGTGCGGGAAGCGGGCGCGCACGCGTTCGGCGGGCAGGTGCCGCAGGTCGAGGTACACGTGCGTGTCGCGCACCAGCGCGAGCTGCCGGACGATCGAGCGCGAGACCACGTCGCGCGGCGCCAGTTCCGCGTCGGGGTGGTAGTCGGGCATGAAGCGGTGACCGTTGCGGTCGACCAGCAGCGCGCCTTCGCCGCGCGCCGTCTCCGAGACGAGCATGCGCGACATGCCCGCGACGTAGAGCACCGTCGGGTGGAACTGCACGAACTCCAGGCCGCGCAGGACGGCACCGGCGCGGTAGGCCATCGCCACGCCGTCCCCGGTGGCCGCCGGCGGATTGCTGGTCTCGCGGTAGAGCTGCCCGCAACCGCCCGTGCACAGCACCGTCGCGTTCGCCCAGACGCTGAAGAAACCTTGCCGCGGCGCCCACGCGATCACGCCGCGCACCTCGTCGCCGTCCGTGATCAGGTCGAGGACGAAGGTCGACTCGAGGACGGTCAGCCGGTCCAGGCTCGCCGACCGCTGCACGAGCAGCCGCTGGATCTCCGCGCCGGTCTGGTCGCCCGCGTGGATGATGCGCGCGACCGAGTGCCCCCCCTCGAGCGCGAGCTGCAACGCGTCGTCGGGGGCGCGGTCAAAGCGTCCGCCCCACGCCAGCCAGCGGCCGACGACGTCGGCGCCGCCCCGCACGACGCGATCGGTGATGTCGGCGCGCCCCAGGCCCTGTGCCACGGCAAGCGTGTCCCGCGCGTGCAGTTCGGGGCCGTCGCTGCTGCCGAGCGCGACCGCCATGCCTCCCTGGGCCCAGGCCGTCGCCGTCTCGTGGCGCGTCCCCTTCAGCAGCACGAGCGTGTCGCGCGACTCGGCCGCCGTGATCGCCGCCGAGAGACCGGCCACGCCCCCGCCGACGACCAGCACGTCGGTGACGCGACGCGGGAGTTCGAGCGGGTGCAACTGCGCCAGCAGTCGCGGCACCTCGGGCCCCGTCAGCAGCAGCGGCTCCGCCAGGCTTGGCGGCTCGACCTGTACCCCTCGCTCAGGTCCGATGAGTCACCGCCGCGAGTTCAAGGACCATCATCGAATCGACCTGACATCCGTCGCGCGTAGCTCCAGCCCGGCTCCGACACCCCGGAAAGGACGCCGTGGGAACATCATAGATCGGTTGGCGGCGCGAAGCGCTGCAGTCCGGGCCAACCCGCTCCCCGCGCGCCGCCTTGGGAAACGGCGCACCGGCCAGTCCGGGCGCGCCGGGCCGGGCCGGGCCTGCACCGACACCGGCCTCCCCGGGTCGCCCGAAGCCCACGCCCCGACGGCAGCCATCGCGGACTCCGAAGGCGCCGCTGAGGCCGGCCGGCAGGCGCAAGGCGCGACGATCGGCCTCTCGGAACCCTCCCGGCCGGCGCCCAGCCGGCAGAATCCTAACAAGCTCCTAAAGTATGGCGCAGTTCGGCCGATATTAGGGTAAGAACGACCTAACGCGACAACGCCCCCACGGCGTCGCCGCCACCCCCGGAGTCCCGCAGATGATTCGCGAAATCCTCAGCACCGAAGCCCTGGCCGTCGCCGCGATGGCGTTCATGTTCTTCCTCGCCGTCATGGCCTGAGCGCATGTTCCTCACAGAGCGCCAACTGGCGATCCTGACCTTCATCCGCGAGTACATCGCCGACCGCGGACTCTCGCCCACCCTCGACGAGATGTCGCAGCACTTCGGCGTCTCGAAGATCACGATCTACGAGCATGTCAACGCGCTCGAGAAGAAGGGCGCCGTTCGGAAGACGCCCAACCGTGCACGCGCCATCGAACTCGTCGAGCGCGAGGCACCCCCGAGCGCGCCGCGACAGTTGCTCGTCCGCGGGCGAGTCGCGGCCGGAGCGGGCGTCGAGGCGATCGATGCTCCCGAGAGCTTCAGCCTCGAGGACATGGCTCCCGAGTCCGACGGGTGCTACCTCCTTCGCATCGACGGAGACTCGATGATCGACGCCCACATCTGCGACGGCGATCTGGTCGTCGTGAAGCCCGCCCGCTCCGCGAGCAACGGCCAGATCGTCGTCGCGATGCTGCCCGACGAGTCGACCGGCGCGCTCAAGGGCACCGTCAAGCGCTTCTTCAAGGACCGCAAGGGCGTGCGCCTGCAGCCCGAGAACGCCTCCATGGCGCCCATCATCGTGCGGGACGTCATCATCCAGGGCCATGTCACGGGCGTGCTTCGCACGCGCCTCTAGGCGACGCGTTGCATTCGCCAGCCACGGCCGTCCCCGTGCCCGCCGCCGTTGAAGCGCTCTCCGCTCGCGCGGGCCGCGGCATGGAACGGTTCGTGGTCGAGCGCTCCGCCCGCGGCTAGACTCACGCGCCGCGGGGTGTAGCGCAGCTTGGTAGCGCGTCTGCTTTGGGAGCAGAAGGCCGGCGGTTCGAATCCGCCCACCCCGACCAACGGTCGGCGTGCCGGTCGACGTGCCCCTGAACCGGGGGGCTGCGCCCGTGAGCGCGACGGCCGGATTGCGGGCGCTACTTCACGTAGCCCAGCTGCTCGAGCAGCTTGCGCTGCTCCTCGTCGATCTCCGCGGTGCCCGCGACGCCGGCCTGCTCGGCCCGCCGCGCTTCGTCGGCGGCGTGCGCGGCCATCAGGCGCTTGAGGCTGGCCAACATGTTGACCGCACCGGCGTCCTCGCTGCCGAACAGGTTGCGGCGCTCGCCGGGGTCGCTCGTCAGGTCGAAGAGCAGCTCCCACGTGACATCCAAGTCCTCCTGGTGGCCATGGATGTACTTCCATCCGCGCCAGGTGATGCTGCGGAACGTCTTCGGTCCCGGGTCGAGCGTCAGCAGGCTGTGGCGCGCCCGGTCGGCGCGCAACGCGCTCGTGCGCGTCGCGCCGTCCAGCAGACCCACCAGGGAGCGGCCTGCCCAGCCCGCGGACGAGACATCGACGTTGAGCAACTCGGCCACGGTCGGCGCGACATCCACGAGTTCGACCGGAGACGTCACGCGTCCCTTCCAACCCGCGCGCTCGAGCCGTGCCGGCAGGCGCACCATGAGCGGGACCCGCAGGAGTTCCTCGAACACCTGATCGTGCTGGAACTTGCCGTGCTCGCGGAACTCCTCCCCGTGGTCCGACAGGATGATCAGCGCGGTGTCCGCGGCCCGTGGCCCGATGAGCAGCGCCTCCAGGAACGGGCGCAGAGCCGCGTCCGTGTAAGCGATCTCCGCGTCGTAGAGGTCGGAGAGGAAGCGCACGTCCTCGTCCGTGAAGTCCAGCATGCCTTCCCAGTAGTCGGCACCGACACCGCCGGCCCAGGCCTCGCTCGGACCGAGCGTGAGATACCGCTCGTAGCGGGCGCGCAGCGGCCCGGCATACGCAGGGTCCGTGTACAGGCGCCCGAGAGAGGCAGGCGGGACGTACGGCGCGTGCACCTGGTAGGAGTGCAGGAAGGCGAAGAACGGTCCGCGGTTCGGCTCATCGATCCAGGCCAGCAGGCGCCGAGCGCGTTCGCCGATGTCCTCGTTCTTCTCGTCCCAGTGATCGAACCCGCGCGAAAGCCCCATGCCGCGGGTCAGGTTGCCGCCCGAGACGAAGGCTCCCGTCTCGTACCCGGCGGACTTGAGCAACTCCGCCAGCGTGACGAGACCACCGGGCAGGGTCGGCATCGTCGCCACTGCGCCATGCACGTTGCGAATGCGATGCACGCCGCCGTACTCGCTGGTGAACAGGCTGGCGTGGGACGGGGCCGTCTGCGAAGACTGCGCCTGAGCGGAGTCGAACACAACCGACCGGCTGGCCAGGGCCGAGAGGTTCGGCGCAAGCTTCCTCGGGCCGCCGTAGACCTCCAACCGGTCGGCACGGAGCGTATCCAGCGACACGACGACCACGTTGCGCGCGCGTCCCAATCCGGGCTGCACGGCCGCCGGCTGCGGCTGTTCACCCCGGGCAGGCGGCGCGCCTTGGCCTCCGCAGGCACAGACCACGGCGGCCAGCAGCAGCGCCAGCGCGACCCGGGCGAAGCCATCTCGAGATTCGGGAATCATTCGAGCATCGTACTGCCACGAGGGCCGCACCCTGCGGAGCTTCCCGGCAACGAACGCGGCGTCGGCCGCGCGCCGGCTGCAAAAGGTGCGGGGGCCCGCCGCGCCTGCGCGCGACGAGCCCCCGCGAATACAAAACCCGGCACCAACCTACTCTCTCGGTTTCAGCCAATACCATCGGCCCGAGCTGCTTAACGACTGTGTTCGGAATGGGAACAGGTGTGGCCAGCTCGGCATGAGCACCGGGAAGATCTCGGGGAACGCGCCCACGGACAAGTCATGGCGAAGCCGAGCTTCGCCTGCGTCCGAAGTCGCATCTGCGCTGGTCCGCCGCGCGTGAAGCGCGCGGAGCAGCGAACAAATGCAGTCAAGCCAATCGGCCTATTAGTACTGGTGGGCTGAACACATTGCTGTGCGTACACCTCCAGCCTATCAACCTGGTGGTCTACCAGGAGCCTGATGGGGAAACCTCATCTTGGAGCGGGCTTCACGCTTATATGCTTTCAGCGTTTATCCTTTCCGCACATAGCTACCCAGCCGTGCCGCGAGCGCGACAACTGGTACACCAGGGGTGCGTCCGTCCCAATCCTCTCGTACTAGGGACAAATCTCCGCAGGTTTCCTGCGCCCACGCCGGATAGAGACCGACCTGTCTCACGACGGTCTGAACCCAGCTCGCGTACCGCTTTCATTGGCGAACAGCCAAACCCTTGGGACCTTCTTCAGCCCCAGGATGCGATGAGCCGACATCGAGGTGCCAAACCTCCCCGTCGATATGGACTCTTGGGGGAGATCAGCCTGTTATCCCCGGAGTACCTTTTATCTGATGAGCGACGGCCCTTCCACTCGGAATCCGCCGGATCACTAGGACCTACTTTCGTACCTGCTTGAGCTATATCTCTTGCAGTCAGGCGCACTTATACCCTTACGCTCTACATGCGATTGCTAACCGCATTGAGTGCACCATCGCGCTCCTCCGTTACCTTTTTGGAGGAGACCGCCCCAGCCAAACTACCCACCTGACACTGTCCACGACCCGGATTCACGGCATCGTGTTAGAGACCTATCATGCAGAGAGTGGTATTTCACTGATGGCTCCACCGGGCCCGAGAGCCCGGATTCGACGCCTCCCACCTATGCTACGCACTACATAACAAGCCTCAGTATCAGGCTATAGTAAAGGTTCACGGGGTCTTTCCGTCTTGACGCGGGAACGTGGCATCTTCACCACAGCTACAAGTTCGCCGAGCATGCCGTTGAGACAGTGCCCATATCATTACGCCTTTCGTGCGGGTCGGAACTTACCCGACAAGGAATTTCGCTACCTTAGGACCGTCATAGTTACGGCCGCCATTCACCGGGGCTTCAATTC
>CAZBBB010000061.1:0-18260 GCA_964490005.1 uncultured Phycisphaerales bacterium
CGGCGGCCGCGTGGTCCTGGGTGCTGAAGATGTTGCACGAGCTCCAGCGCACGGTGGCGCCCAGCTCGATCAGCGTCTCCATGAGCACGGCGGTCTGGATCGTCATGTGCAGGCAGCCCGCGATGCGCGCGCCCTTGAGGGGTTGCTCGGCCTTGTAGCGCCGGCGCAGGTTCATCAGGCCCGGCATCTCCTTCTCGGCCAGGTTGATCTCCTTGCGGCCCCACTCGGCCAGCGCCAGGTCCTTCACCTTGAAGTCGGTCGTGCCCTTGTTCGGGGCGGTCTTGGTCGTGCTCGTCACGTCAGGTTCCTCGTGGAGTCAGGGAAACGGGAGAAGGGGGAAGGTCTCAGTCGGCGCGGCGCGCGTGGATCAGGAACAGCGGCAGCTCGACGCGGCGGCCGGCGGGGTTCTCGACCACGTAGCTGTCGGCCAGCATCTCGCGGCGCACGTCGCGCAGGCCCACGGCGCGCAGGTCCTGCTCGAGTTGCGCGGGGTCGAGCCCCAGGCGCGTGTCGGCCATCGACTCGTGCATCCAGGCCTCGCGGTGCGGCAGCAGCTCGACGCAGACCACGCGCCCGCCGGGCCGCGTGATGCGCTGCATCTCGCGCAGCCCCGCGCGCGCGTCGGCCAGATGGTGCAGGACGAGGTGCGCGCAGGCCGCGTCGACCTCGCCGTCGGCCAGCGGCAGCGACTGCAGCGAGCCCTGCCGCAGCTCGACCTCGTGCTCGAGCCCCTCGAGGTTGCGGCGGGCGCGCTCGAGCATGGCCGGCGAGGAGTCCACGCCGATGACCTTGGCCACGCGACGACCGAGGGCCTGCGCCAGATAGCCGGTGCCGCAGCCGACGTCGGCCACCACGAGGCCGTCGGGCAGAAGGCAGCCGAGCACTTCGAGGCGGCTGGTACCGATGGAGAAGTCGGCGCCGATGAGATCCCAGTCGCCGGCGATGCGATCGAAGAAGGCGCGGCTGTCGGTGCGATCGGCCAGCACGGTCGACAGGCGCCGGGCATCGGCTTCGCGGCCCGGCACGTGCGCCAGCGAGGGGGTCAACGCCGCCCACAGTTCGGCGGCCGGCCCCTCCTCGAGCGAGGGCCGGCAGTAGGTGAAGGACCCCTCGTGGCGCTCGCTGAGCAGGCCGTGCTCGCGCAGGATCTTCAGATGGTTGCTGACGCGGCTCTGCCCCATCGCGAGAGCCCGGGCCAGCTCGCCCACCGAGAGTTCGGCGTCTCCCAGCAGGGCCAGGATGCGCAGGCGCGTGGAATCGGAAAGCACGCGGAGCAGCGCGACGAGCGAGTCCTGGGTCGTAGCCATCAGGGCATCATAAGCCCATGACCAGAGACATGCAATCAGGATTTCAGGAGACCGTGACCAGACCTCCGCCCCCCTCGCTGGGGAGCGCTCAGGGCTCGGCTGGCAGCCCGTACCGGGTCAGCCAGGCGGTCTTCCAGGCCAGGAAGCGCCCGCGCTCGATCTCGTGGCGGGCCTCGGCCATCAGGCGCAGGTAGAAGCTCAGGTTGTGGATGCTGGCCAGCGTCTCGAAGCTCGGCTCGTGCGCGTAGTGCAGGTGACGCAGGACCATCCGGCTGTAGTGCCTGCAGGTGTAGCAGCGGCAGCGCACGTCGGGCGGGTCGCGGTCGTGGCGGTGGATGCGGTCGCCGATGCGCACGATCCCCTTGCGCGTGAAGAGCGTGCCGCCGCGCGCGTAGCGCGTCGGGATGACGCAGTCGAACATGTCCATGCCCAGTTCGATGGCGGCCAGCAGGTCGTGCGGCAGCCCCACGCCCATGAGGTAGCGCGGGCGGTCCTCCGGCAGTTCGGGCGCCGTCCAGCGCACGACCTCCACCATGCGCTCGTGGCCCTCGCCGACCGACACGCCGCCGATGGCGTAGCCGTCGAAGGCCAGCTCGCGGACCTGCGCCGCGCTGCGCCGCCGCAGGTCCTCGTGCAGGCCGCCCTGGACGATGCCGAACAGCAGTTGGTGAGGGCCGAGCTTCGTCGCGCGGCAGCGGCGCTCCCAGGCGGCCGTGCGCTCGATGCTGCGCTCGACGTAGCTGCGCGGCGCATCGTGCGCGCAACACTCGTCGAAGGCCATGACGATGTCGGCACCGAGCCGGCGCTGGATGTCCATCGATCCGTCGGCGTCGAGGAACAGGCGCGGCTGCCCCTTGCCCTGGGGGAACGAGACCCCGTCGTCGGTCACCTCCCGATCGGGCAGGCTGAAGACCTGGAAGCCGCCCGAGTCGGTGAGGATCGTGCCCGGCCAATTCATGAAGGCGTGCAGTCCGCCCGCGCGCTCGACGAGTTCGGTGCGGTCCTCGAGGCTCAGGTGGTAGGTGTTGGCGAGCACGACCTCGGCGCCGGCCTCCGCCACGTCCCGCGGCAGCACCGCTTTGACCGCGCCCTGCGTGCCCACGGGCATGAAAGCCGGCAGCTCGACCGTGCCGTGCGCGGTGCGGAAGCGCGCGCGCCGGGCCGCGCCGTCGACGTTGAGCAGCTTGAAGCCGATGTCGCGCGCCACGTCGTTCAGATCCCGCGCGCGGCGAGCGCCAGCGCGACCCAGCCGGCGATCAGGGCGGCTCCGCCGAGGGGCGTCAGCAGTCCCACGGCCGGCGGCGCCCCCAGCGCGAGCGCGTAGAGCGAGCCGCTGAACAGCACGATCCCCCAGGTGAAGAGCTGCGTCGTCACGGTGAGCGGCTCGCCCGCGTGTCGGGCGAGCAGACCCGCCGCGAGCAGCGCCAGCGCGTGCAGCAGGTGGTAGCGCGCACCGGTCTCGAAGATCGCGAGCTTGTCGGCGCCGAGCTGCGCCTTGAGAGCGTGCGCGCCGAAGGCGCCGGCCGCCACGCCCAGCGCCCCGAGCGCGGCGCCGACGACGAGGGCGTTCATGCGGCCGGTCCCGCGTTCCCCGGCTCGTCGTGCGTCGGCGTCCAGAGCACCTCGCGGGCGCCGGACGCGACGCGCGCGAGGACGAAGAACAGGTCGGAGAGCCGGTTGAGGTACACGACGCACTCGTGATTGACGTCCTCGACGGCGGCCAGCGCCAGGACGCGGCGCTCGGCGCGCCGGGCGACGGTGCGCGCCACGTGCAGCGCGGCCGCCAACGGGCCCCCGCCGGGGAGCACGAAGCTCTTGAGCGGCGCGAGCGGCGCGTTGGCCTCGTCGATCCAGGTCTCCAGGCGCGTGGCGCGCCGGGCGCCGATGCGCAGCGCGCGGGCGCCGGACGGCCCGAAGGGCATGCACAGGTCGGCGCCCAGATCGAACAGGTCGTGCTGGATCCGGCGCAGCCGCTCGAGAAGCGCGGCATCCGCGCAGTGCTCGGCGCACTGGCCGACGATCGCGTTGAGCTCGTCGACCGTGCCGTAGGCCTCGATGCGCGGCGCCGTCTTGGGCAGGCGCGTGCCGTCGCCGAGCGCGGTCGTCCCGTCGTCGCCGGTCCTGGTGTAGATGCGCGTCAGTCGGACCATGCGCGGATGCGGAAGATGGGTGGCTCCCCGAGCTGGATTTGAACCAGCGACCCTCTGATTAACAGTCAGATGCTCTGACCAGCTGAGCTATCGGGGAAGCGGTCAGGGAAACCCCCGAGTCTAGAAGGCCTGCCGGAGCGGAGCAAGGGCCGCGCCGCCGTCTCAGGCGCCGCTCGCGTGCGCGGGCCGCGCGTAGGCCAGCACGCGGGCCAGCGTCGCCCGCATCTCGCGTCGCGGCACGATCATGTCGATCTGCCCCTTTTCGAGCAGGAACTCGCTCGTCTGGAAGCCGGGCGGCAGCTTCTTCTTGATCGTGCCTTCGATCACGCGCGGGCCGGCGAAGCCGATGAGCGCGCCGGGCTCGCCCACGATGATGTCGGCCGCCATGGCCCAGCTCGCGGTCACGCCGCCGGTGGTCGGGTGCGTGCAGATCGAGACGTAGAAACCGCCGGCCTCGCGGAAGCGCGCGAGCGCCGCGCAGGTCTTGGCCATCTGCATGAGCGAGAGGATGCCCTCGTGCATGCGCGCGCCTCCCGAGGCCGAGGCGAGCACGAGCGGCAGCCCGCGCTGCTGCGCGAGTTCGACGGCGCGCGTGACCTTCTCGCCCACGACCACGCCCATGCTCCCGCCGAGGAAGCGGAACTCGAGCGTGCCGAAGACGATCGGGTGCCCCTCGATCGCGCCCAGTCCGTAGCGCATGGCTTCCTTGACGCCGGTGGTCGCCGCCGTGTCGGCCAGTTTGCGCGGGTAGGGCTGTTTGTCGATGAAGCCCAGCGCGTCGACCGTCCCCATCGCGTCGTCCTGCTCGCGCCAGCTGCCCGGATCGAGCGTGTAGGCGATGCGCAGGTGCGACGAGACCGGAAAATGGAACTCGCACTTGGGGCAGGTCTTGAGGCGGTCGTCGACGTCGCGGCCGAAGACGGTCTGGTCGCAGTTCGCGCAACGCACCCACAGGTCGCCGGGGATGTCGCGCTTGCGGTGCCTCAGCCAGGGCAGGTTGGCCATGTCGTCTCTCTCGCTTCGAGGAGCCTCAGGTCGTCCGGCCGAGCCGCTGCTCGGCCGTGGCGCGCATCGCGGCGATCGTCGCGGCCCAGTCGGGCGATCCGAAGACCGCCGAGCCGGCGACGAAGACGTTGGCGCCCGCCGCGGCCGCGGCCCCGATCGTCTCGGGGCCGATGCCGCCGTCGATCTCGATGTCGCCCTCCCAGCCCCACGAGCGCAACGCCTCGATCTTGGTCAGCACTTCGGGCATGAAGGACTGCCCGCCGAAGCCGGGGCGCACGCTCATCACCAGCACCAGGTCGAGTTCGCCGAGCAGGTCGCGGACGGGTTCGATCGCGGTCTCGGGGTTGACCGCCAGTCCGGCGCGCGCGCCGGCGCGGCGGATCGCGCCGAGCGCCTCGGGCCGCGTCTCGAGATGGCAGCTCAGCACCGTGGCCCCCGCCTTCACGTAGCGCTCGGCCCAGGCCAGCGGGTCGCTGATCATGATGTGCACGTCGAGCGGGCACCGCGCGACGGCAGCGAGCGCCTTCACCACCGGCGGACCGATCGTGAGGTTGGGCACGAAGTGGCCGTCCATCACGTCGACGTGCAGCCAGTCGGCGCCGGCGTCCTCGACGCGCCGCACGTCCTCGGCGAGGCGGACGAAGTCGGCCGACAGCAACGAAGGGGCGATGCGCACCGGCGGAACGCTCATGGGCGCATCCTGCCACCGACGCCCCGCGCTTGCCACCGTGGGCGTCTCGTCGTCCGGGGCGCGGCCCGGCCTCAGCCGCGCAGCGCCACGAGCCCCGGAAGCTCCTTGCCCTCGAGCAGTTCGAGCGATGCGCCTCCGCCGGTGGAGACGTGGTCGACCTGGTCCTGCAGTCCGAAGGCCGCGAGCGCCGCGGCGCTGTCGCCGCCGCCGACGACGGTGTAGGCCCGCGCCGCCGCCAGGGCCTGCGCGACGGCGCGCGTGCCCTGCGCCCAGGCGGGGCGCTCGAACACGCCCATGGGCCCGTTCCAGACGACGGTGCCGGCCGCCGCGATGCGCTCGGCGTAGAGCCGCTCGGTCTGCGGGCCGATGTCGAGACCCATGCGTCCGTCGGGGATCGCGCCCTCGACGACTTCGACGAGGTCGGACTGGAACTCCGTCGCGCAGCGATGGTCGACGGGCAGCAGCAGCTGCACCCGGCCCCCGCGCGCCGCGGCGAGGATGGCGCGGCACTCGTCGAGCATGGCCGGCTCGACGCGGCTGCCGCCCACGGAGGTGCCGTCCGCCGCGAGCAGCGTGTAGGCCATCGCCCCGCCGACGAGCACGACGTCCACGCGCTGCAGCAGGTGGCGCACGAGCGCGAGCTTGTCGGAGACCTTGGCCCCGCCGAGGATCGCGACGAGCGGACGCGCCGGGTTCTCGAGCACGCGCGCAAAGGCCTGCAGCTCCTTGCCGAGCAGGAACCCGGCCGCCGAGCGGCTCGTGCCGATGCGCTCGGCGAGCACGACCGAAGCGTCGGCGCGGTGGCAAGTCCCGAAGGCGTCGTTGACGTACAGCGTGCCGAGCGCCGCGAGCTGCTCCGCGAAGGCCGGGTCGTTCTTCTTCTCGCCGGGCTCGAAGCGCAGGTTCTCGAGCAGCGCCACCGAACCGGGCGGCAGGGCGGCGACCGCCGCCTGCACCGCCGCGCCGACGACGCCCGGCAGCATCGTCACGGGCCGGCCGAGCAGCTCGGCCATGCGCGCCGCCACGGGCGACAGGCGCAGCGACTCGTCGACGCCCTTGGGGCGGCCGAGGTGGCTCATGCAGATCGCCGTGCCGCCGCGCTCGACGATCGAGCGCACCGTCGGCAGCGCCGCGCGGATGCGCAGATCGTCGGTGATCGCGCCCTGCGCGAGCGGCACGTTGAGGTCGAGCCGGACGAGCACGCGCTGGCCGGCCACCGGCAGCGCGTCGACGGTGCGGAAGCTCATCGCAGCGCGTGGGCCTTGGCGATCAGGTCGACGACGCGCGAGCTGTAGCCCCATTCGTTGTCGTACCAGGAGATCACCTTGACCATGTTCGCGTCGATGACCATGGTCGAGAGCGCGTCGAAGATCGAGCTGTGCGGGTTGCCGACGATGTCGCTGCTCACGATCGGGTCCTCGCAGTACTCGAGGATGCCCTGCATGCGTCCCCGCGCGGCCTGGCGCATCGCGTCGTTGACCGCCTCGACGGTGACTTCCTTGTCGAGCACGGCGACGAGATCGACGACCGAGCCGTTCACGACCGGCACGCGCAGCGCCGTGCCGTCGAGCTTGCCCTTGAGCTGCGGAATGACCTTGCCGACCGCGCGGGCCGCGCCCGTCGTCGTCGGGATGATGTTCTGGGCCGCGGCCCGGGCGCGGCGCAGGTCCTTGTGGATCATGTCCGCGATGTTCTGGTCGTTGGTGTAGGCGTGCACGGTCGTCATCAGGCCGCGGCGCAGGCCGAAGGCGTCGAGCAGCACCTTGGCCACCGGCGCCAGGCAGTTCGTGGTGCACGAGGCGTTGCTCACGATGCGATGCCCGGCCTTGAGGACGTCGTCGTTGACGCCGAGCACGACCATGGCGTCGATCTCGTCCTTCGGCGGCACGGTCAGGACGACCTTGCCGGCGCCGGCCTTCAGGTGCTGCTCGCAGTCGGCGCGGGCGCGGAAGATGCCCGTCGACTCGACCACGAAGTCGACCTGCAGCTCCTTCCAGGGGAGGTTGGCCGGGCTCTTCTCGGCGGTCACGCGGATCGCGCGCCCGCCGACCTCGAGCACGCCTTCGCGGGCGGCGACCGGGGCGCCGAAGCGCCCCATGACGGTGTCGTACTTGAGCAGGTGGGCGAGCGCCTCGGGCGCCGCGAGGTCGTTGATCGCGACGACCTCGAACTCCGCCGGGCGCGCCTGCAGGACGCGGAAGACGGTGCGACCGATGCGTCCGAAACCGTTGATGCCGATTCTGATGGCCATGGAGCGGCGTGCCTTCGGGGAGAGGGTGGAGAGAGCGTCCGGTCGTCGGCCCGCGGGCCGATGCGCGCGAAAATGGCGCCGCATTCTAGCGGACGGACGATGGCGCCGCGAGGTGTGCGAGGATGCGCGCGTCATGCCCTGCACGCCGGCCGTCGACTGCGATCCGCGCGAGGCGCTGCGGCGCTGGCTTCCCGGGCGCGGCGCGCTGTTGGTCGGCGTCTCGGGCGGCGGCGACTCGCTCGCGCTCATGGCCCTGGTCGCCGAAGAGGCGCCCGGCCGCGCGCTGGTCGTGCACGTGGCGCACGGCCTGCGTCCCGAGGCCGAGGACGAGCCGCGCCTGGTCGCCGACTTCGCCGCCCGCGCGGGGCTGGAGTTCGCCCTGGCCTGCGCCCGCCCCACCCCGGCCGACCCGGCGCGCACGGAGACCGCCGCGCGCCGCCGCCGGATGGCGGCCTTCGAGACGCTGGCGCGTCGCCGCTCCGCCGGCATCGTGCTGCTGGCGCACCACGGCGACGACGAGGACGAGACGCTGCTGCTGCGCCTGCAGCGCGGCCACCGCGGCGCGCGCGCGCTCGCCGGCATCCCCGTCGCGCGCCGCCTGGCGATCGACGGCCCGCTGCTGCTGCGCCCCTTCGTGGCCGGGCCGCAGCCCGTGCGCCGCCGGCAGCTCGAGCCGATCGTGCGCGCGCGGGGCTGGTCGCCGATCGACGACGCGAGCAACCGCGACGCGCGCATTCCGCGCGTCGCCGTGCGGCAGCTCCTGGCGCGCTCCGACGCCGGGTTCCGCGCCGCGCTGGGCGCGCTCCGGCGGCAGGCACGCGGGCGGCTGCAGGCGCTCGTGAGCGACGCGGTCGCCCTGGCGTCGTCCCAGCTGGAGGCCGAGGGGCTCGGCACGCGGCTCTCGCTCGGCGGCTGGCGCGCCGCGCGCGGCGACGAGGGACGCGCCGAACTGCTGCGCTTCACGGCGCTGGCCTTGGCCCGGCCGCGCCGCATCGATCCGCGCGCGACGCTGCTCGCTCGCCTGGAGGCGCTCGTGAGAGCCGGCGCGGGGACGCTCGCGCTGCCGGCCGAGCCGCGTCCGCTGCAGGTGCGCGTCTCGGCGCGGGGCCTGCACTTCATCGACGAGCCACCGGCCGGCGGCGACGTGCCCGCGGCCCTCGCCACGGCGCTGCTGCGGCAGAGTGCCTGGCCCTGAGCGGGCCCTCAGCGGACGACGCGGCGGGCGGCGACGTGCCGTTCGTCGAGCAGGCTCAGGACGAGATCGCCGTGCACGAGCGCATCGGCCGGCAGTCCGGTCGCGAGCGCGCGGCCGTCGGCCGGTGCGAGGACCGAGGCGCGCCCGTCGGGGGTGCGCACCAGCAGCAGCTGCTCGGAGGCGGCGACCGGGCGCAGCGCGCCGTCGAGCTCCCAGTCGATCGAACCGTCGGCCGCGGCCAGCGCCAGCAGGCGCTCACCGGCCCCCACGAACACCTGGCCGGAGGTCGCGACGGGCGCGCCCGTGAGCGCCTGGCCGGGATACTGCTTCCAGATCGCGGCGCCCGTGCCGGCGTCGATCGCCCACACCACGCGGTCGCGCGTCGCGGCGTAGATCCGCTCGCCGTGGATGACGGGCGCGCCGAGCAGCGCTCCGGTGCGCAGCGTCCAGCGCTCGGCGCGCGGCACGTCGGCTCCGGTCGGCACCGCGCGCAGCACGCCGTCGTCCGTGCCGATGAGCACCGAGGCGTGTCCGCGCCGACCGATGAGTTGCGCCGGCGTCGCGACGGGTGACGGCAGGCGCAGCTCCCAGGCCTGCAGTCCGGTGGCGACGGAGAGGCCCACCAGACGATCGTGCAGCAGCGTCGGCAGGTAGGCGAGTTCGCCGTCCGTCGCGGGGCTCGACGCGGCAACGAGGGCGGCGCCGTGCAGGTCGAGCAGACGGCGTCCCGAGCCGGACTCGGCCACGATGAGCTGCGCGCCGGCGGACAGCGCGAGCGCGCCGTCGCCCGGCGCGGGGCGATGCGAGATGGAGTCGTCGGCCTGCACGAACCAGCGCGGCTCGCCGGTGGCGGCGTGCAGCGCGCTGAGGCCGTGACCCTCGTCCTCGACGAGCAGCAGGTCGCCGTGCAGCGCCATGCGACGCAGCGCCGTACCGCGCAGCGTGCCGAGCGGAACGCTCCAGGCGTCGCGCACCTGAGCCGCGGGAGCCTCCGCCAGCGGGGATGCGGCTGGGGTGGCGAGGCCTGAAAGGACGATGAAGGGGACGATGCTGAGCATGTCCCGGAAGCTAGCGGCGCACGGTTTGCGCGGTCAAGCACTCACTTCGCGGTTATTCTGGGAGCCTCCCATGGCCGCGACGATTCCAGGCCTTTCACGACGCTGGGACGCGTTGCGTGCCGCGCTCGACGCCGCCTGCGCGCGGGCCGGGCGCGACCCGGCCGGCGTGCGGGTCGTGGCGGTGACGAAGTCGGCCGGCGAGGCCGTCTTCGACGCGGTCCGCGCCGCCGGGCTGCGCGACGTGGGCGAGAGCCGCGTGCAGGCGGCGCGCGTGCGTCGCCGCGGCCGCGAAACCGACTTCCGCTGGCATCTCGTGGGACACCTGCAGTCGAACAAGGCGCGCCTGGCGGTCGAGCTCTTCGACGTGCTGCACGGCATCGACGCGCCGGCCCTGCTGCGGCGCGTGGACGACGTCGCCCACGAAGCCGGGCGCGCTCCGCGGCTCTTCCTGCAGGTGAACGTCAGCGGCGAGGCGAGCAAGCACGGCCTGCGGCCCGAGGCGCTGCCCGAGGCGCTGGCGGTCGCGGCCGGGCTGCGGGCGGCCCGGGTCGTCGGTCTGATGACGATGGCCCCCGCCGCGAGCGACCCCGAACGCGCGCGCCCGATCTTCGCGGCGCTGCGTCGGCTGGCCGAACGCCACCGCGACCCCGGCGCCGGCCTGCCCTTGAGCGAACTCTCGATGGGCATGAGCGAGGACTGCGAGATCGCCGTCGAGGAGGGTGCGACCTGCGTGCGCGTCGGGCGGCGGCTCGTCGGCGAAGCGCCGGCGGGAGGCACGCGATGAGTCGGCGCCCGGTGCCGCTGGCGTTGCTGGCGCTGCTGGCGCTGCCGAGCGCGGGCCGCGCCGGCGATCCCGTTCCGGACGCCATCGACGCGCTGCTCGCGCTGCCGGAGGACGCGATCTTCTTCGCCGTCCCGATCGCCGCGCCCGGCGCGCAACTCGCCGAGTTGCACGCGCAGGGCGAGACGCGCTGCGTCGCCGCGGTCGACGACGTCACCGGCGACGGCTGGGCCGAGATCGCCCTCGGGCGCGCGCCCGGGCAGCCGGGGGCCACCCTCGAACTGCGCGACGGCGCCGGTCTCGCCCCGCTGTGGAGCGTGTCGCTCGAGGGCGGGTTCCGCACCCTGTCCGGGCTGGACGGCAGCGGCGCGCGCCTCGCCGTCGGCCTGTGCGGCGCGCAGGGCGAAGTGCAGTGTCGCGCGACCGCCGACGGCGCGTTGCTGTGGTCGCGCGCATTGGCCGGCGCGCCCGCCGAGATCCTGGCCGTGCGCTGGCAGGAGGATCTCGACGGCGACGACGTGCCCGACCTGCTCGTCGGCGGCGGCGACGCGCTGTCCTCGGTCACGCTGCTGTCGGGCCGCGACG
Organism: uncultured Phycisphaerales bacterium; assembly: GCA_964490005.1. Lineage (GTDB taxonomy): Bacteria > Planctomycetota > B15-G4 > B15-G4 > B15-G4 > CAZBBB01. The sequence goes on from CAZBBB010000061.1 coordinate 11,024, forward strand.
GCGCCACGCTGTGGACGGCCCGCCTGCCCGGCGGGGCGGCCGCGCTGCACGCCCTGCCCGACCTCGACGACGACGGACGACCCGACCACGCGGTGGCGGGAGGCGACGACGCGCCCTTCGTCGCGGCGCTCTCGGCGCAGGACGGCTCGCTGCTCTGGCGCACGAGCCTGCCCGGCCCCGGCGCCGCGCTGGCCACGCTGCCCGACGTCGACGGAGACGGCGTCGCCGACCTGGCCTGCGGCTACTTCGCCCAGCCGCAGCCCTGCCTGCGCGGCGTGTCGGGCGCGACCGGCGCGCCGTTGTGGGAATCGGCGGGCGTGACGCGCGACGTCACGTCGCTCGCCACGATCTCCGACGTGACCGCCGACGGTCTGGCCGACGTGGCGGTGGGGTCCTTCGACAACGCGATCTCGGCGGTCTCGGCGGCCACGGGCGTGCTCGAGTGGCGCCGCGAGATGTCGACGAACAACACCGGGGCGCTGCTCCCCGTCGGCAACGCCGGCGACCTCGACGGCAACGGTTACGACGACGTGCTCACCGCCTCGGTCGATCGGAGGATCTACCTGCTCGACGGCGAGCACGGCCACCGGCTCATGGTGCACGACATGCGTTCGCGCGGCACGGCCGTGCTCGTGCTGCCCGACGCGACGGGCGATGGCCGAGGCGAGTTGTTCGCGGCGGGGCAGAGCACCTGCCGGCTGCTCTCGGGGGCGAGCGGCACGGCCGTCGGGCCGGTCGTCATCGAGGATCCTGCGCCCTCGCTGCACGAATCGACCGTGCGCGTGTTCGCGCTGCCCGGCAAGCCGCTGCTGCTCATGGGCGCGCTCGGCGACGGCGCCCTCGCGCTGCCCGGCTTCGCGGGCGTGCTGGGCCTCGCGCTCGACACGCTGAGCATCATCCACTTCGGCATCGCGCCGGCCGCGGGCGAGTCGGGCTACCTGCTTCCGGCGCTGCCGCGCGAGTTCGCCGGTCTCACCATCCGTTTCCAGGGCGTGACCATCTTCGGCCCGGGAAACGGCATCATCGGGCCCGTGACCCTCAAGCCCCTGCCCGCGCCGCCGCCCCCCGTCGCGCCCCCCCGCCGTTGACGGACGGCCCCCTGCGCCTGGTCGTGCTGCTCTCGGGCGGCGGTCGCACGCTCGTCAATCTGCTGGCCGCGATCGAGCGCGGTGAACTCCGGGCCGAGATCGTGCTGGTGATCTCCTCGCGAGCCGACGCGGGCGGCCTGGCCAAGGCGCGCGCGGCCGGCCTGCGCGTGCAGACGCTGCGGCCGCGCGACCACGTCGACGCGGCGGCCTTCGCGGCGGCGCAGACGGCGAGCATCCTCGCGGCGCGCCCCGACCTCGTCGTCATGGCCGGCTACCTCGTGCACTATCCCGTGCCGCCGGCCCTCGCCGGGCGCATGCTGAACATCCATCCCTCGCTGCTGCCGCGCCACGGCGGCGTCGGCATGTACGGCGACCGCGTGCATGCCGCCGTGCTCGCCGCCGGCGAGAGCGAGAGCGGCTGCACGGTCCACGTGGTCGACGACGAGTACGACCACGGTCCGATCGTGGCGCAGACGCGCGTGCCCGTGCTGCCCGGCGACGACGTGCATGCGCTGGCCGACCGCGTCTTCGAGGCCGAGTGCCTCACCTATCCGGCGGCCATCGCGGCCTTCGCCGCGCGGCTGCGGCGCGCGCCGGACCAGCTCGCCGCTCAGGGCTGACGGCGCAGCGGCGCGTCGAGCGCGTCGACCGACTCGAGCCAGGGCCGCTGCACGGCCAGTTCGAGGCCCGGGTGCTGCAGCGACACGGCGTAGGCGGCGGGCAGGCCGAGCCGCTCTTCTTCGTCGCCGGGGCCGGGCAGGCGCAGCAGCAGGCCGCCGAGCAGCGCGCCCTCCGCGTCGAAGAAGCGCACCTGCCAGGGATAGGCGGCGTCCGCCGGCGCCGCCACCCAGTCCAGGCCGCGGAAGGCGTGGAGCAGATCGCGGCCGAGGCCGAAGCGCCGGCCCCAGGTGTCGTCGCCGTGCCAACTGCCGCTGGCCGGATCGCGCGTGACCTCCAGCGGCTCCGGCACGCGCGGGTGCAGCACCTGCAGGCGGCTCCAGGACCCGGCGTCGATGCCGGAGAGCGCGGCCAGACTGCGCAGTCGATCGGGTGCATCGGGCGCGAGCAGCGCCTCGACGGCCTGCGCCTCGATCAGCAGCCGCTCGCCGGGCCGCGCGGCGAGGCTGGCCGCGTAGCGTGCCTCGCGCGGCTGATGCTCGAGCGCGATGCGGTCGTGACGGGTGACGCCGGAGAGCATCCAGTCGACCAGGATCTCGGCGTCCGGCGGCCCGGGCGGCTGGTCGTCGAAGCCGACGGCCAGCAACGCGTCGAAGCTCCCGAGGAAGTCGTCCAGCACCGAGCGCCCGTGAAAGCGCTCGGCCTCGACGAGCGTGCCGGCGAGCCGGTCGGGCGCGTGAAAGGTCCAGCGCCCGTCGGCGCGCGCACGCACGTCGAGCACGGTCGCGCCCTCGACGACGAGGCGCAGTCCGGAGGCGCGCTCGCGCACGGGCGGGAGCAGCCGGCGGTCGCGGAAGAAGTCGGTGTCGTTCTCGAGCATCGCCAGCGCCTCGCGCCGGACGCCGACGATCTTGGGCAGGTCGTCGCGGCGCACGGGCACGAGGTCGGGCGTCGCGCGCCACGTGGCGGGCAGCCACACGCGCACGGGCACCTCGCCGCTCGCGCCGGCCTCGATGCTCCACGCGTCGCCCGTGCGCCCCGCCGCGATCTGCGCGTCGGTCGGCAGGCCCCACGCCGCCGACTCCTCGTCGGTCGGCCGCGAGACGAGCACCGTCTCGTGGCGCGCGAACTGCAGGCTGCGCACGAGCGTGCCGAGCCGTTCGGCGTCGGCCGGGACGGCGAGCGGCTCGCGCAGCCGCCACTGCGTGCCCTCGCGCACGGCGGTGAAGCCCGGCGCCCCGCCGGGCCGGACGCGCAGCAGGTCGACGGTGCCGGCCAGGCCGCGCAGCAGCGCGGGGTCGACGAAGTCCTGACCGTGATGCTGCAGCAGCGTCACCAGGTTGCGCGTGGCCAGCACGATCGACGCGTGGCCCGCGCGGCGCGCGTAGACGCGCTGTCCGAGCGGGTCGATCTCGCCGAGCAGCAGCCGCTCGCGCCAGCCCTCCCCCCCGAAGCCGATGATGTGCCGCGGCGGCTCGAGGCCGACCTGCTCGGCGCGGACTTCGCGGCCGGCCTCCTCGATCGGCTCGATGGTGGCGCGCGCGAGGTCGTCGAGGATCACGTCGACCCAGTCGCCGCGCGCGATCTCCGGCCCGGGCGCCGTGATGCGCCAGGCCGAACCCGGCGTGCGCTGCAACTCGAGATCCTGTCCCGAACCGAGCTTCAGGTACAGCCAGGTGACCTCGCCGGGCACGAGCCCCGGATAGAGCAGGGCGCCGCGCTCGACGGGCGCGGCCAGGCGGTCGGCGCGGCCGGCCTGCCAGATGAGCACCGCGGCGAGCGCGACCATGACCGCGAGCGTGACGAGGCGCGAGCGCAGTTCGCGGGACATCGTTCAGCGTCTCCGCACGAGCCAGACGCCGACGCCGAGCGCCGCTCCCGCGAGCGGCAGGAACAGCATCACGTACAGCGCGATGCGGCCGCGCTCCTCCTCCGTGAGATCGACGCGCGATTCGTAGACCTGCCGCGGGCGCGCCTCGATGGCTTCCTCGCGACCGGCCAACCAGTGCACCGCGTTGAGGCCCAGGTCCATGTTCGCGCGCCCGCCCTCGGCCGACGTGAGGAACAGGTTGGTGAGCAGGCTGGAGTTGCCGAACACGACGGCGCGCCCGGCACCGAAGCCCGACACCGCGCAGCCCAGCGAGCGCGCGCCGCGCTGCTCGCCCAGGCCCAGCGCCCAGTCGCCGGGTTGGCGCGGCCCGGCTGGCAAGTCGCCGAAGACGACGTCGGACGTGAGCGCGAGCGAACTCACCGACAGGTCGGGCGGCGCCCCCGGTCGGCGATCGAGGCCGCCGGCGCCCTCGAAGGTCGCGAACCAGCCCTGCCGCGCGATCGGCGCCGACACCGGGTGGGTGGACTCGAAGCGCCCCACCGCGAGCACGGCGCGGCGCGGTCCGTCCCAGGGCACGTCGTCGCGGCACAGGATCGTGCGCTCGCGGCGCACGCCGAGATCGCCCAGCAACGCGTCGAGCGCCTCGTCGGCGTGCAGCGGGTCGACGCCCACGAGCAGCCCTCCGCCGCGCGCCACGTGCCGCGCCAGCGCCGCCGCGACGCGCTCGCCGATCGGCGCGTCGGGCCCCCACAGGGCCACGACGTCGATGTCCGCCGGCACCTCGTCGCTCTCGGCCAGGTCGAAGCTGCGCGTCTCGTAGCCCTGGCCGCGCACGCCCTCGCTGAACCACCACAGTCCGAAGTCGGTGGTGTCGGCGGGCTCGGGCCCGCCCGCCCCGCGCAGCACGCCGAGCGTGCGCGGCTTCTCGCTGCTCACGAACAGGACGGCCGAGGTCAGCGGCGTCTCGCCGCGATGCTCGAGCAGCCGGGCCGCCTGCAGGCGCTCGGGGTCGGCCAGGCCGCGGTCGATGGTCACGAGGTCCTCGAGGAAGACCTGGCGCGTGCGGTCGCCCGACTGCACCACGACCACGTTGTAGCGCGTGAGGTGCAGCTCGCGCGCGAGCTGCTCGGCCTCGATGCGGTCCTCGTGCGGGTCGAGGCGGCGCACCGAGACCAGGCCGTCGGAGGCCAGCGCGTACTCGCGCAGCAGGTTGTCGACGTAGCGGATCGCGCGCGCCTGCACCTGCCCCAGGCCGTTCGGGATGCGCTGCACCTCGGGACGCATGAGCTGCGTGAAGCGCACCGGCGCATCGAGCGCGGCCAGGATCGCGCGGGTCTGGGCGCTGAGCGTGTAGTCGGCCGACTCGGTCAGGTCGAGGCGCGTGCGCAGCGTGGGGCGGCTCGCGGCGTAGGTGATCGCGCCCACGAGCAGCAGCACGACCAGCGCCGTGCCGAGTCCTTCGGCCAGGCCGCTCAGGCGGCGGCCGCGCGTGAAGCCGCCGTCGTTCAGCGCCACCGGCGCGCCTCCAGGCTGCGCGTGGCGAGCACCAGCAGGCCGAGCGTCGCCGCGGCGTAGAAGGCCAGCACGCCGGTGTCGATCAGCCCGCGCGCGAAGCTCTGGGCGAAGTGCTCGATCATCGAGATCGTCGCCAAGGCGCTCGCCAGCACGCCGAAGCGCTCGCCCGCGACGACCAGCGGCAGGGCCAGCAGCGCCACGTTGACGGTGATCGAACCGACGGCCGCCACGATCTGGTTCGAGGTGCGCGTCGAGAACAGCAGTCCCACGGCGGTCAGCAGCGAGGTGACGGAGGCCACCCCCACATAGCTCGCCAGCAGGCGCCCGGCGTCCGGCAGCGCGCCGTAGCCGCGCAGGATGACGACGTAGAGGAGCGTCGGCACCCACAGGAAGGCCTGGAACACCAGCGCCCCGAGGAACTTCGCGACGATCACCTCGCCGTCGCGCACGGGCGCCGTGAGCAGCACCTCGAGCGTGCCCGAGCGCCGCTCCTCGGCCACGAGCCGCATCGTCACCAGCGGCGGCACGATGAGCAGCAGCACCCAGAACAGCGCGCCGTCGCCGAGGAAGGTCGCCAGCGTGTCCTCCACGACGCCCAGGCCCGACTTGAGCGCCACGAGGAACGAGAAACCCGAAAGCAGCAGGAAGATCGTGAGCACGATCCAGGCCAGCGGGGCGAAGAACAGGCTCTCCAGCTCGCGCCAGAGCAGCGTCGCGACGCGTCGCATCACGGGGGCGCGCTCCGCGTCAGGTCGAGGAAGATCTCGTGCAGCGAGCGCGTGAGCGGGCGAAAGCTCGAGACGCGCACGCCGGCGCCGACGAGCGCCGCCAGCAGCTCGGCCGGCCGGACCTCGTCGGCCACGCGCACGACGAGCGCGCGTCGCTCGCCCGACCCGAGCGGCGCGTGCCCGAGCCGCCGCAGTTCGGCGCGCAGGCGCTCCTCGTCGCCCTCCGCGCCGATCTCGATCTCGCCGCGGCGGCCGGCGGCCTGCTGCAGCTGCTCGCGCGTGCCCTGCGCGACGAGGCGCGCCGAGCTGATGATCGCGACGCGCGTGCAGGCCTGCTCGACCTCCGCGAGCACGTGGCTCGAGAGCAGCACGGTGCGCCGGCCGCGCATCTCGGCCACGAGGTCGAGCACGTCCTGGCGCTGCCCCGGGTCGAGTCCGCCGGTCGGCTCGTCGAGGATCAGTACCGGAGGGTCGGCCAGCAGCGCGTCGGCCAGCCCGGTGCGCTGCCGGTAACCGCGCGACAGCTGCCCGATGATGCGGCGCCGCATCGGCAGCAGGCCGCACTGCGCCAGGACGCGTTCGCGCGCCGCGTGGCGCGCGCCGGGTGGCAGCCCCTTGAGTCGCCCGCGGAACTCGAGGTACTCGTCGACGCGCGCGTCGGTCGGCAGCGGCACGTTCTCGGGCAGGTAGCCGATCTGGCGGCGGACCGCGAGCGAGTCGCTCGCGACGTCGTGTCCGGCCACCGAGGCGCGCCCCGAGCTGGCCGGCAGAAAGCCCGTCAGGATGCGGATGGTGGTCGACTTGCCCGCGCCGTTGGGCCCGACGAAGCCGCAGACCTCGCCGCGCTCGACGGTGAGGCTGACGTCATCGACGGCGAGCAGGTCGTGGAAGCGCCGCGTGAGGTGCTCGGTGGCGATCACGCGCGGACGCCCCGCCGAGCGCCGTGCGCGTCGTCAGCTCTTGACCTCGAAGTCGGCATCGATGATGTCGTCCTGGCTCTCGGATCCGGCCTTCGGGCGCCGTCCCGCACCGGCCGCGTCCTGCGGTCCGGGCTCGGCCGACGGCTCGGGACCGCCCGCCTTGCGAGCGTACAGGATCTCCGCCAGCTTCTGCGCGGCCTGCGTGTAGGCGCCCAGGGCCTTGCGGATGACATCGGCGTCCTCGCCCTTGACGGCCGACTCGAGTTCGGTGCGCGCCGAGGCGATGGCCGACGTGGTGGCCTCGTCGAGCTTGTCCTTGTGCTCCTCGAGGGCCTTGCCGGTCTGGTGGATGGTCTGCTCGGCCTGGTTGCGCAGGTCGACCAGCTCGCGCGCACGCTTGTCCTCCTCGGCGTGCTCCTCGGCGTCCTTGCGCATGCGCTCGACTTCGGCCTCGGAGAGACCGGTCGAGGCCTCGATCGTGATCTTCTGCTGCTTGCCGGTGCCGAGGTCCTTGGCCGAGACGTTGAGGATGATCGC
>CAZBBB010000062.1:0-18153 GCA_964490005.1 uncultured Phycisphaerales bacterium
GCCGCGGCCGCCGCGAGCGGCCCGACGCCGGCCGCGGCGCTCGCCAACACGCCCCCCGTGCCGGCGAGGAACTGACGGCGATTGGGGCGCGGCGCGCGGCTCATGCTCGCTCCTCACGTGGTGGCGGTGCGGCGCCGGGCGCCGCGGCGGGCGCGACCCCCGGCAGGCTCCGGCGCAGGATCTCTTGAAAGGGCCTCACGGTATACCCCAGCTCGCGCTCGGCCTTGCGCGAATCGAGCCAGACGTACCAGCCCCACATGCGGCACAGTTCGGGGGCGCGGTGCGGCCGGCTCAGATGCAGCTTGTCGGCGACCGTCGTCAGCGCCAGGCACACCGGCCCCGCCCACGCGGGGATCTCCCGGAAGCGTCGACCGGACGGCCCCGCCGTCGCGGCGACGATCCGGTCGTAGAACGCGTGCCAGGTGAGGTTGTGGCCGCCGAGCACGTAGCGCTCGCCCGGCCGGCCGCGCTCGAGGCCGGCGACGATGCCGAAGGCCACGTCCTCGACGTCGGTGATCGAGGCGCCGCCCCGCGCCACCCAGCGGCTCGTGCCGCGCGCGACGCGCGTGAAGATCGACTCGCGCACGCGCCCGTCGAGGCGCGGCCCGGCGATGCCCGCCGGGCACAGCACGACGACGTCGAGTCCCTGCCGCCCGGCCTGCAGCACGCGCCGCTCGGCCTCGATCTTCGAGTCGACGTAATGGATGCCGACCTCGCCCATGTTGCCGGGGCCGTTCTCGTCGAGCACGGCGGGGACGCGCGTGCACCCGATGGTCGCGATCGAGGAGACGTGCACGAAGCGGCGCACGCCGGCCGCGCGCGCCGCCGCGAGCAGGTTGGTCGTGCCGACGACGTTGGTCTCCCACTGCACGGCGTTGTTGCGCGCCCAGTAGCCCTGCCGCGCCGCGACGTGCACCACCGCCTCGACCCCGGTGCAGGCGCGCCGCAGGGTCTCGGGCCGCGACAGGTCGCCCTCGGCGATCTCGACGCCCGGCGCCAGCCCCGCCACGGGCCGGCCGGGGCGCACGAGCGCGACCGGCCGATGGCCCCGCGCCAGCAGGCGCGCCACCACGTGCGGCCCGACGAACCCCGTCGCTCCCGTGACGAGCACGCGCATCGACGATCTCCCGGGACCGCGTCGACCGGTGGTGACCCCAACGGGATTCGAACCCGTGTTGCGAGGATGAAAACCTCGTGTCCTGGACCTGACTAGACGATGGGGCCCCGCGTTCGCGGCGCATGATAGGCGACGGCGCGCTCGCCGACCAAGCGCCGCGTCGAGGGCCGCGCGCGCCCCGCTCAGCCCGACGACGCGATGAGCACGGGCCGGAAGTCGATGAAGTCCACCGCCGCGAGGTGATAGCGCACGCCGCGCAGCTCCCCGCCGACGCGCGCGCGCGCCTCCGCCTTGAGGCTGTGCAGGTGCCCGAACACGACGTGCCCGACCCCGGCGCGCTCGAAACGTTCGGTGAGTTCGTTGGCCGGCAGCTCGCCGCCCGGGGGCGCGGGACCGACCGGCGGGTAGTGCAGCATCGCCACGCGCAGCGGTGCGTCACGATCGAGCGCCGCCAGGGCCCGGTCGAGGCGCCCGACCTCGCGCCGATAGACCTTGAGCGAGGCCGCCTCGTCGGACTCGCTGCGCTCGGGCGAGATCGGCTCGCCCCGCCAGGCGATCAGGTCGTGGTAGTCGACCTGCGGCGCATCCCACAGGCGCGTGCCGCAGATCGCGACGTCGCCGAGCCGCAGCGCGTCGGCATGCAGCACGTGCAGGCCCTCGGGCAGCGCGGCGCGCAGCCGTTCGAGCGACGAGGGCCACCACTGGTCGTGGTTGCCCTTGCCGAGCAGCTTGACGCCCGGGCGCGCCGCCAGCCACTCCAGGTCGGCCTGTACGCCGGCGAGGTCGCGCGCCCAACTGATGTCGCCGGGGACGAGCACGAGATCCTGCGGGCCGACGCTCGCGTCCCAGGCCGCCGCCATCCTGTCGGCGTGCCCCACCCACTGCGGCCCGAAGACGTCCATCGACTTGCCCGGCGTCGCCAGGGCCAGGTGCGGGTCGGAGAGGGCGAAGACGCGCATGGGCCGCACAGCCTACGATGGCGCCATGCTGCGGTGCGCGTCGATCCCGTCCGTCCTCGTCGTGCTGCTGGCCTGCGGCCCGGCGGCCGCGCCCCAGGAGCGGACGGAGGAGCCGGGCGCCCCGCGCACGGGCGGCTGGCGGCTGGCGACCGTCGACAGCCCCTACCTGCGCGGGCACGCCGACAACCCCGTCACCTGGTACCCGTGGGGCGAGGAGGCTTTCGCGCGGGCCGCCGAACTCGACCGTCCGATCTTCCTCTCGATCGGCTACAGCTCCTGCCACTGGTGCCACGTCATGGAGCACGAGACCTTCGAGGACCCCGAATCGGCGCGGCTGCTCGACGAGCACTTCGTGTCGATCAAGGTCGATCGCGAGGAGCGGCCCGACGTCGACGCGCGCTACATGGGCGCGCTGCAGCTCATCACGCGCAACGCGGGCTGGCCCGCGAGCCTGTTCCTCACGCCCGACGGCCGGCCCTTCGCGGGCGGCACCTACTTCCCGCCCGTGGCGCGGGACGGACTGCCCGGCTTCCGCGACGTGCTGCGGCAGCTCCATGACGCCTGGACGAAGGATCGCGAGCGCGTCCTGAAGTCGGCCGCGAGCGTGACCGCCGCGATCGACATCGACGAGTTGCCGGCGGCCGGCGAGCACGACGCAGCCGAGACGCTCGTGAAGGGCACGGCGGCGCTCGTGGAGTCGCTCGACCCGGTCTTCGGCGGCACCGTCGGCTCGCAGAAGTTCCCGCCCGCGCTGCTGCTCGGCACGCTGCTCCGGCAGCACGTGCGCGGCGGCATCGACCTGGCGCGCGCGCTCGACGCGACGCTCGACGCCATGGCCGCGGGCGGGTTGGCCGACCACGTGGGCGGCGGCTTCCACCGCTACTGCGTCGACCCGCGCTGGGAGGTGCCGCACTTCGAGAAGATGCTCTACGACAACGCGCTGCTGGCGGTCGTGTACGCCGAGGCGGCCGTGGTCTTCGCCGACGCGTCGCGCGCGCGCACCGCGCGCGAGACGCTGGCCTGGCTGCGCCGCGACATGCTCACGGCCGACGGGCTGTACGCGTCGGCGCGCGATGCCGACAGCCTGCCCTTCGACGCGCAGGGCCGGCCCCTGCCCGGCGAGCGCAAGCGGGAGGGCTGCGTCTACCTGTGGACCGTCCCCGAGCTGCAGGCCGTGCTGGGCGAGGCCGAGGGCGAGGCCTTCGCGCGCCTGTACGGCGCGAACGCCACGGGCAACTTCGAACACGGCGCCTCGATCCTGCGCCTGCCGCGCCCGCTCGAGGCGCTGCTCGCGCAGCGCGACGAGCATGCCGCGCGGCTCGCCGGCCTGCCGGCCGAGGCCGACGCGGCGCTGGCCTTCGACGCGGATGCGCGCCGACGGCTGCGCGCGGCGCGCGATCTGCGGCCGCAGGCCTTCCGCGACGACAAGGGCCTCGCCGGCTGGAACGGTCTGACGCTCTCGGCCTTCGCGCGGGTCGGCGCGCTGCTCGACGAAGCCGAACTCGTCGCCGAGGCGCGGCGGCTGGCGCACGCGCTCGCGCCGCTCGAGCGGCGCGGGCCCGACGGCGCGCTGCGACTGGCCCACCAGGCCTTCGAGGGCCGCCCGAGCGGCACGGCCGACCTGTTCGATCACGCCGCCCTGGCCCTGGGCCTGCTCGACGCCTACGAGGCGGTGGGCGACGCGTCGCTGCTGCTGCGGGCGCGCGCGCTGGCGCTGGCGCTGCTCGACGGCTTCCAGGATCCCGAGGGCGGCTTCTTCGACACGCGCGGCGACGACCCGCACCTCGCCGGACGCGGGCGGCTGATCACCGACTCGGTGCTGCCCTCCGGCACCACGCTCGCGGTGCAGCTGCTGCTGCGCCTGGCGCCGCTCGACGACGAGGGCCGCTTCGCCGAGGCCGCCCGGCGCGCGCTGGCGCGCCTCGGTCCGCTCATGCGCGAGGCGCCGCGCGCCTTCGCGGGCGGCCTCACGGCGCTCGACCTGGCGCAGGGGCCGCTGCTCGAGATCGTCCTCGACGGCGACGACGGCGCGCTCGGCCGGCTCGTGCGCACGCGGCTGCTGCCCGCCGCGCTGCTCGTCCCCGACGCCGGCGCGCTGTCGGCGGCCTTCGCGGCGGCGGGCCTGCCGGAGCCCGCGCTGCTCGCCGGCCGGCACGGCGACGCTCAGGGCGCGCGCGCCTTCGTCTGCGTCCGCGGCACCTGCCTGCTGCCGGCCACCGACGGCGCGACGCTGCTCGCGCAGATCGAGCGGCTCGGCGCCCGCTGAGCGCCGCGCCCGCGCGGCGGGATGGAGGGGGCGCTGGGACTCGAACCCAGGACCACCGGCTTAAAAGGCCGCTGCTCTACCGACTGAGCTACGCCCCCGCCGACGGCGGGCGCGACCGGCGGCCGCTCAGCTCTCCTGGATCTCGGCGATCCGGGCGTTGCTGAGCTTGTCGATCTCGCCCTCGATCTCCTTGGTGAGTTTCTGGATCGCCTCCTTGGCGCGGCGCTCGTCGTCCTCGCTCAGTTCGCCGCCGGCGAGCATCGTCTCGGCCGTCTTGTTCTGGTCGCGGCGCACGTTGCGCACGGCGACGCGGGCCTGCTCGGCGAGGTCCTTGACGCGGTGCACGAGCTTCTCGCGCTGCTCGCCGCTCATCATCGGCACGGGCAGGCGCACGAGCTTGCCGTCGCTGGCCGGCGTGATGCCGATGTCGCTCTTGAGGATGGCCTTCTCGATCGAGGCGCACATCGACGGATCGAAGGGCTTGACCACGAGCGTGCGCGGGTCGGGGACGGAGATCGTCGCGAGCTGGTTGAGCGGCATCGGGCTGCCGTAGGCGTCGACGCGGATGTTCTCGACGAGCGCGGGCGTGGGCCGCCCCGAGCGCAGGCCGCGCAGGTTGTCGACGAAGAAGTCGACTCCCTTGCGCATCTTGTCGCGCGTGTCCTTGACGAGCTGCGATTCGGACATGGGTTGCGGTCCTCCGGAAGGGTCGGGTGGCCTGCGGGCGCTTCCCGCAGGATACGCAAGGCGGGCCGGCGGCCCCAGCCGCGGCCGGCGCCGCGGCTCAGGCCTCGGCGCCCACGAGCGTGCCGATCGGCTCGCCCGTGACGACGCGTTTGAGGTTGCCGGCCGTGAGCACGTCGAACACGCGGATGGGCAGCTTGTGGTCCATGCACATCGTGATCGCGGTCAGGTCCATCACGCCCAGATTGCGCTCGAGCACCTCGCGGTAGCTGAGCTTGTCGAAGCGCCGCGCGCCCTGCTGCTTCTTGGGGTCGGCGTCGTAGACGCCGTCGACCTTGGTCGCCTTGAGCATCACGTCGCAACCCAGCTCGCTGGCGCGCAGCGCGGCCGTGGTGTCGGTCGTGAAGAAGGGGTTGCCCGTGCCGCCGGCGAGCACGATCACGCGCCCCTTCTCCTGGTGCCGGATGGCCCGCCGCCGGATGAAGGGCTCGCAGATCTGGTGCGCCGAGACCGCCGACATGAGCCGGGCCTCGCAGCCGCTGCGCTCGAGGCCGTCCATCAGGGCCAGGCCGTTGATCATCGTGGCCAGCATGCCCATCTGGTCGGCCGTGGCGCGCACCGAGATCGTGTCGGAGACCTCGCTCCCGCGCAGGATGTTGCCCCCGCCGACGACCACCGCCATGCGGCAGCCCATGGCGGAGACCTCGGCGATCTGCGCCGAGATGACGTCGATGGCCTGCCGGTCGAGGCCGCGGCCGCCGGCCGCCAGGGCCTCCCCGCTCAGCTTGAGCAGGACCGAGGCGTAGGCCAGGCGGGTCACTCGCCGGCGACGTCGAAGCGCGCGAAGCGCCGGAGGACGACGTTCTCGCCGAGGCGCCCGACCGTCTCGGCGCGGAGCTGCTCGATGGTCTTGCTGTCGTCCTTCACGAAGGACTGCTCCATGAGGCAGACGCCGGCGTAGAACTTGCCGATCTTGCCGTCGAGGATCTTCTCCTGGATCTCGCGCGGCTTGGTCTGGTCGACCTGCTCGCGCAGGAACTCGCGCTCCTTGGCGACGACCTCGGCCGGCACCTCCTCGCGCACGAGGTAGCGCGGCGCCATCGAGGCGATGTGCAGCGCGACGTCGTTGCAGAAGTCCCTGAAGGCGTCGGTCTTGGCGACGAAGTCGGTCTCGCAGCTCACCTCGAGCAGCACGCCGACCTTGCCGTTGTGGTGCACGTAGGCGTGCACGAGGCCTTCCTTGACGTCGCGGCCGGCCTTCTTGGCGGCCGACGCGATGCCCTTCTTGCGCAGCCACTCGCCGGCCGCCGCCAGATCACCGCCCGACTCGGCCAGCGCCTTCTTGCAGTCCATCATGGGCGCGCCGGAGAGGTCGCGCAGCTCGCGCACCTGCGCGGCGGAGATCGTGGCGGACATCGGCTCAGCCCTCCTGTTCGGCGCCCGAACCGCCGTCGGACTCGCTCGCGGCGGCGACGCGCTCGGACATGCCGGACGAGGCCAGCATCTCGCGCGCCGTCTCGATCGAGCTGCCGTCGGAACTCGGCCCCTCGGCCACGCGCACGCCGGTGGCGTCCTCGGGCGCGCGCCCCGAGCTGTTGAAGCGCGCGGCGCCCTCGACGATGCCGTCGGTGACCTTGCCGACGAGCAGGGCCACGGCCCGGATGCTGTCGTCGTTGGCCGGGATGGTGATGTCGACGAGGTCGGGATCGCAGTCGGTGTCGAGCAGCCCCACGACCGGCACGCCCACGCGGCGCGCCTCGGACACGGCGATGTGCTCGCGGCGCGGGTCGACGACCAGCAACGCGCCCGGGATGCGGTTGAGCGTGCGCAGGCCGTCGAGGTTCTTGCGGATGCGGCGCAGTTCGCGCCCGAGCGCCGACTGCTCCTTCTTGCTCAACTCGGCCATGTGGCCGTTGGCTTCCATGGCCTCGATCTCCTCGAGGCGCGACAGGCGCGAGCGCACCGTCTTGAAGTTCGTGAGCGTGCCGCCCAGCCAGCGCTCGATGACCCAAGGCATGGCGCAGCGGTCGGCCTCCTGGCGGATGAGCGTGCGCATGTGCCGCTTGGTGCCGACGAACACGATCTGCCGGCCGGTGGCCGCCACCTCGCGCAGGAAGTGCGCGCCCTGCGTCAACCCGCGCACCGTGTGCACGAGGTTGATGATGTGGATCTTGTTCCGCTTGCCATGGATGAAGGGCTTCATCCGCGGATTCCACGTGTGCGTCTGCGAGCCGAAATGCACTCCGGCCTCGAGCAGATCCTTCATCGTCGTCCCGGTCGTCACGGCCAAGCCGCCATCCTCCGTCGTCATGCCTACACACGTTCCTTTCCGGACGGAAAGGGGCCGCGCAAGGTACCAAAGACCCGGGGAGGGCGTAAACGGGCAGACCATGGACCGCGGGCGCGGTCCCGGCTAGCTTGGCCCGTCGTCGTCCTCCGCCCTGCCCCGGGGCCGCCATGCACGTTCCGCGCGTCCTGCTCGCCCTGCACCGCCCGGGCCTCGGCTCGGCGCTGCAAGAGGGGCTGGCGGCGCGCGGCCACGAGGTCGAGACCACGCGCAACATGGCCGCGACCTGGGTCGCCGTGCGCCGCCGGCCGCCCGACGCGATCCTGCTGGCGCCCGTCACGGCCGACGGCGCCTCGGCCGAGTTCGCCAGCCTGCTCGGGCGCGCGGCCGACCCGTCCGGCCCGGCCCTGATCGTGCTCTCCGACGAGCCCGACTTCCTCGAGGGGCGCATCGACGACTTCCTGCCCACGGCGACCGACGCGGAGACCGCCGGCCGGCGCGTGCGCTTCGCCGTCGCGCGGCGCGCGGCGCTCGTGCGCCTGCGGCAGGAGCGCGACCTGCTCGCCCGCCAGAGCCGCACCGACTGGAAGACCGGCCTGCTCAACGACCGCAGCTTCTCCGAGCGCTGCCTGCAGGAAGTGTCCCGCGCGCGCCGCCAGGAGCAGCCGATCGCCGTGCTGGCGATCGACTTCGACGGCTTCAAGGCGCTCAACGACGCGCACGGCCACGCCTTCGGCGACGAGGCCCTGCGCCTGTTCGCCTCCACGCTCAAGCGCCATCTGCGCGACTTCGACGTGGGCGCGCGCACCGGCGGCGACGAGTTCTCGGTGCTGCTGCCCGGGACCGACGCGGCCGGCGCCCTCGTGGTCGCCGAGCGCCTGCGCGCCATGGTCGGCGCGCTCAGCGTGGAGTTCGACGGCCGGCGCGCGACGCTCTCCGTCTCGTGCGGCGTGGCCTGCTGGACGCCGCGCGGCGGCGCCGACTTCGACGCGATCGTGCGCGCCGCCGACGCCGCGCTGCTCGCCGCCAAGGCTCAGGGCCGCGGCCGCGTCGTGCTGCACGACCCGGCCCGCCTGCCCGCGCCGGCCGCGCCCCTCGAGGCCTCCGAACAGGCCGCCTCCGGCAACGGCGAACGCCGTCCCGCGCGCGGCCGGCGCCCGCGCGGCTGAGCGGAGAGAGCGCGCGTCGTCGATGGCGGGCGGGGTGCTGCGCGCGGGGTCAGTTCCAGGAGGCGCGCATCTGCGCGATCTCGTCGGCGGTGAATCCCAGCCGCGTCGCGAGGCTCTCGAGCGTGAAACCCATGTAGTGCGACTCCTGGAGCTGCAGCCAGATCTGCGGGTTGGACGCGATCGAGCCCCAGATGCGCTCCTCGAGGCTCGGAGCGGTGAAGGGGCTCCATGCGGCGTCGAGCGGTGAGGACGGGAGCGGCGTCGACGCAGCCATCTCTGCAAGCGCGTTCGTCGTCACGCCACTCGATGCGCCGACCGGCAGCGCGGTCGGGTTGGTGAACACCATCGTCGTCGTGTTCGTGGGTTGCACCTTGCGGCTCCCCGGGTCGAAGACCCAGCCGCGGAACTGCACCTCCAGCTCGCCGCCCGGCGGCACGAAGGAGGGCACCGTCGTCGTGTGACTGCCCACGTTGTCGGGCCCCGCGATGCTGCCCGTGATCAGCGCGCCCTTCGCCCAGCGCGGCAGGATGCCCGGCAGTCCCGCGAGGCCGCTGCCGCGCTGCACCTGCGCCTGCACCGCGAACAACTGGCCCGGCTCGCCTCCCACTTCGAACGTGAACGGCGTCCCCGGCGTGCCGTAGCCGTACGTCGCCAGCACCGGCGGCTCGGCGTGCCAGACGATCAGGAAGTTGCCGCCGGTCGCCCCATGCGCCGCCATGCGCGAGCCGTCGCCGCTCACGGGCTGCGGATAGAACGAGATTCCGTTGGGGTTCAGACCGTCGATAGGCTCCGGTGGGCCGCCTGCCCAGGCAAAGCGTGCGAACGATCCACCGCTGGGATTGTCCGCCTGAATGGTCGTGAAGATGAACTCACCGTTGCGCGAGATGGTCACGACTGACGCACCACCCCAATCGTGTATCTGCCGGAAATCCGTTCCATCTCCGTTGACTGCCCATGCACCACCCGTGCCACCCCCGACACCTATTGCGACGCGCGAAGCGTCCGCCGAAGCGCTCACGATGGAGATGTTCATCGGCGCCGGCGTGAGCTTGACGGCCTGCATCGTCGCGAGGTCCATCACCCAAGCGTGCTTGCTGAAGGCCGGCCCCGCGGTGAAGGCGAACTTGCTCCCGTCGCCGCTGATCAGGCCGCCACCGGCCGACCAGACCGCCGCATCGAGGAAGGGCACGGCGTTGCTGCCGTCGGGATCGGCGAGGTGATACCAGTAGCTGTTCGTCTCCGGCACCCAACCCGCGAACGCCAGCATCCCGTCATCGCTGTACGACAGATTGCCGACCACCTTGCCGTTGAAGGTGAACTCGTTCACCTCCCCCGTCTCGACGTTCACGATGTAGTTGTACCAGGGCCCGATCGCGTTGCAGAAGTCGAAGGACTGATTGTGCGGCCACATGAACGTGAGCCACTTCCCGTCGCCCGACAGTCTCAGTTGGTAGATGGCCGTGCGCATCGTGAGCGGAGCAGACGTGGGATTGGGCTCGAACGCCTTGAGCACCGAGAATGGCACGATCGTGCGAAAGCCGGTGCCATCGGTACGCATCATGCACAGCGCCGGCGAACTGTAGGGGCAGAACACGGCCGTCTGTGCACAGACGAATCCGATCTGTTCACCGTCTGCAGTCATGGCCTTGAAGAACCCGCCGAGGCCGCCGGTGAGCGGGATTCCGCAAGGAAGGGTCAGAAAGTCTCCGACGTGAGAGTGAACCTGCCCTTCGACAGGACTCGTCGCAGCCAGCAACACGACGGCGATGACGACAAGCAAGGAAGTCCTCATGGCAGTTCCTCGATCAACACGAGGCGATCCTGCGGGTCGTCGATGTACTTCACGCCGCTCAGCGCCGTGATGAAGACCACGTTGCGCGAGCCGCTCGCGGGCCAGCCGATGAAGGTGCCGTCGGCCTGACGCACTTCGAGCCCTGCCACCTGGTAGGGCTCATCCAAAATGCCCGACACCGGGTGCCAGCCCTGCTCCAGCGTCAGCGTGCGCAGCCATTGAGGCGAACCCATGCCATCCACGGCAAGCACCGTCACAGCGCCGACCGTGCGTGCGTGGTCGGGATTCTCGGGCTGCGTCCGCCCCGTCGTGCCGATGTACAGCCGCGTCTTGGAGTGCCCGAAGAACGGATTGCGGACCAAAGCCATGCGCGTGCGCGCCGTCGGGTCGAGCTGGTCTTCACCCGGGTAGAACGTGCCGATGTCCTTCAGCGGCGCGCCGCTCGCACGCGTCTTGCCGATCGTGGGCACCAGCGGGTCCAGGCTCTCCGTCAGCGGCATGCTCGGGATCGTACGCCTCCTCGCGAATCTCGGGGCGTGTCACATCGCTCATCTGCCGACGAGGCGCTCGCCTGTCGCACCGGGCGCCACGCATCCCGTCGCGCACGCCCCCGACGCATCCAGGCGGGGTGCTGCGGGGGTCTCCGAGCGGCAGCCTTTCGGGGGGCGGAGCGAGGAGACCCCCGCAGCACCCCGCCACGCGCCGGCCGTGCCGCCGTCCGCGAGGCGCCTCAGCTCGCCGCGCGCTCCACGCCGACGACGAGACTCTGGCCGTCGACGTCGTACGCGCTGCCGCCCGCGGGTGCGGCGGTGCCGATCTCGAGGCGCGTGCCGAGCACTTCGGCCAGGATGAGCGCCTCGTGCCGGCGCGCGGCGGCGAGCAGCGCGTCGGCGCCGGCGAGGCTCACGACGACGCGGTCGGAGACGTCGAGGCCCGCGGCCTTGCGCGTGGCCTGCACGCGCGACACGATCTCGCGCGCCCGGCCCTCGCCGAGCAGCGCCTCGTCGAGGCGCGTGTCGAGCGCGAGCACGAGGCGGCCGTCGCCGGCGACGGCGTAGCCCGGCCGCCCCGTCTCGACGAGCTGCAGCTCGTCGGCGCCCAGCTCGAAGCTCTCGCCGCCCACGCTCAGCGTGATGCGCCGCTCGGTCTCGAAGCGCTCGAGCGCGGCCTCGTCGAGCGCCGCCACGGCGCCCGCGAGCAGCTTCATCTTCGACCCGAGCCGCGGCCCGAGCCGCTTGAAGTCGGGCTTGGCCGTCAGCTTGCGGAAGTCGGCGCGCTCGACGACGTCCACGGCCTTCACGTTGAGCTCCTCGGCGACGAGGCGCGCCAGCTCGGGCTCGCGCAGGCGCGCGGCGTCGGCCGGGTCGCGCGCGCGGATGCGCACGGCCGCGAGCGGCTGCCGCGTGCGCAGGTCGTGCGCGGCGCGCACCGAGCGTCCCAGCTCGACCGCGTCGAGGACGACCGCCATGCGCTGCTCGAGTTCGGCGTCGACGAGCGCCTCGTCGGCGGCCGGCCAGTCGGCCAGGTGCACCGAGGCGGACGCGGGCGCGGACGTGCTCGCGCCCCACAGCGCCTCGGCCAGGTGCGGCGCGACGGGCGCGAGCAGCAGCGCGACGCGCTCCAGGGCGCCGGCCAGGGTGGCGAAGGCCGCGCGCTTGTCTTCGTCGCGCGCGCCCTTCCAGAAGCGCGCGCGGTTGCGGCGCACGTACCAGTTGGAGAGTTCGGCGTCGATGAAGCGGTCGAGCAGCCGGCAGCCCTCGGTGAGATCGAGCGCGTCGAAGGCCGCGCCCACCGCGCGCGTGAGCGTCTGCAGCCGCGAGACGAGCCAGCGGTCGATCGAGGGGCGCCGCGCGACGGCCGGCGCGTCGTCGCCCGGGCTCCCGCCGTCGAGATTGGCGTAGAGCGCGAGGAAGGCGTGGCAGTTGCGCAGCGTGCCGAAGGTGCGCCGCGCGCTCTCGGCCAGCGCCTTGCGGTCGAAGCGCTTGGGCGTCCAGACCTGCCCGCTCGAGAGGAAGAACCAGCGCACGGCGTCGACGCCCTCGGCCTCGAACAGCTCCCAGGGGTCGACGGCGTTGCCGCGCGACTTGCTCATCTTCTTGCCCTGCGCGTCGAGCAGCAGGTTGTTCACGAGGCAGGCGCGGTAGGCGGGCAGGCCGTCGGCCGAGCCGCCGAGCCGCGCGACGGCGGCGCGGTGCTCGGGCAGGCCGCTCACGAAGGTCGACAGCGCGTGCAGCGTGTAGAACCAGCCGCGCGTCTGGTCGAGCCCCTCGCTGATGAAGTCGGCCGGGAAGTCGGCCGGCAGCGCCCCGCCGGTCGCGGCCGGCCAGCCGGCCTGCGCGAAGGGCATCGCGCCGCTGTCGAACCAGCAGTCGACGACCTCGGGCGTGCGGCGCATCGTGCCGCCGCAACCCTCCGAGGTGCAGTCGAAGTCGACCTCGTCGATGTACGGCCGGTGCGGGTCGAAGTCCGCCGGCAGCTCCTTCTCGCGCAGCGTCGAGAGCTCGTCGAGCGAGGCCGGCGCGTGCTGCGCCCCGCACGCGTCGCAGACCCAGACGTTGAGCGGCGTGCCCCAGTAGCGCTCGCGCGAGATGGCCCAGTCGACGTTGTTGGCGAGCCACTCGCCGAAGCGGCCGGTGCCGATCTCGGGCGGGTGCCAGTCGATGGCCGCGTTCAGCGCCAGCATGCGCTCGCGCAGCGCCGTCGTGCGCACGTACCAGCTCGGCCGCGCCATGTAGAGCAGCGGCGAACGGCAGCGCCAGCAGTGCGGGTAGGCGTGGTCGACGGTGGCCTGCCGGAAGAGCCTGCCGCCGTCCTTGAGCGCGCGGATGACGTCCTTGTCGGCCTCCTTCACGAAGCGTCCGGCGAAGGGCGCGCCGACGTCGGCCGTGAAGCGGCCGGCGTCGTCGACCGGGCGCAGCAGCGGCAGGCCGTCGGACACGCGCAGGGCGAAGTCGTCCGCGCCGAAGCCGGGCGCCACGTGCACCAGGCCGGTCCCGTCGCCGGCCGAGACGAAGCCGGCGCCGCGCACGGTGCGCGCGTGGCGCCCCTCGCTCATCGGCACGGTCTCGAAGGGCCGCTCGTAGGACAGTCCCGCGAGAGCGGCGCCCGGCAGCGCGCCGAGCACCTCGCCGGCCTCGCCCAGCACGGCGGGGCGTCGGCCGGCGGCGAGCAGCAGCAGCTCGTCGCCGACGCGCACGAGTTCGTAGTCGAGTTCGGGATGCGCCGCGACGGCGACGTTGGCGAAGAGCGTCCAGGGCGTCGTCGTCCAGACGAGCAGCGAGAGCGGCGCGTCGAGCCGCGCCGGCAGCCCGGCCGTGGCCGCCCCGCCCCGCGCGACGTGCGCGGCCCAGGCCGCGGGCGGCACGACGAAGCGCACGAAGACCGAGGGGTCCTGCACGTCTTCGTAGCCCTGCGCGACCTCGTGGTTGGACAGGCCGGTCTGGCAGCGCGGGCAGTAGGGCAGCGACTTGAAGTCGCGCACGAGCAGGCCTTCGCGGTGGATGGCGGCGAGCAGCGCCCAACCGCTCTCGATGTAGGCCGTCTCGCAGGTGACGTAGGGGTGCTCGTAGTCGAGCCAGTAGGCCATGCGCAGCGAGAGGCGCCGCCACTCGTCGAGGTAGGTGAAGACCGAGGCGCGGCAGCGGCGGTTGAACTCGGCGATCGAGTCGCGCGGCGTGCCGGCGAGCGCCTCGATCTCGTCGCGCGTCGTGATGCCGAGCTGCTTCTGCACCTCGATCTCGACGGGCAGCCCCTGCGTGTCCCAGCCCGCCTTGCGCGGCACGCGGCAGCCCGCCATGAGCCGGTGGCGGCAGACGGCGTCCTTGAGCGTGCGTGCGAAGACGTGGTGCAGCCCCGGGCGGCCGTTGGCGGTCGGCGGCCCCTCGTAGAACACGAAGCTGCGGCGGCGCCGCGCCGCGGCGTCCTCGCCGGCGGGCCCCTGCTCGCGGTGGCGCAGGGCGCGCGCCGGCACGTCGTGCCGCGCCCAGCGCTCCTGCACGACCTGCTCGAGCGCGCGCTCGTCGGGGAGGCCAGCCAGCGCCACGCCGCTCAGCTCCAGCGATGGCCGGCGATGCGCTCGCCGATGCTCAGGGCGACCTCCATCGCGCGCAGGCCGTCGGTGGCGGGCACGCCGGCCGGCCCCGGCTCGCCGCGCACCGCGGCCACGAAGGCCGACAGCTCGGACTCGAGCGGGTTGGCCTCGTCCATGTCGATCTCGCGCAGGTCCATCAGGCCCTGCTGCAGGAACTCCTTGAAGCTGGCCTTGGGCGCGATCGTCGCCGCCGAGGCGGACGAGAGCGAGCCGAGGTCGAAGCCCTCGGCCTTGCGCACCACGAAGGCGCGGCGCGTGCCGAAGTCCATGCTCACGAAGGTGTCGTCGCCGAAGACGCGCGTGCGGCGCAGCGGCTCGAAGGACACGCGGCTGGCCGTGATGTTCGCCACGCAGCCGTTCTCGAAGCTCAGGCGCGCGTTGGCGATGTCGACGTGCGAGCCGAGCACGCGGCTGCCGACGGCGTCGACCGACTTCAGCGGCGACCCGGCGAGCTGCAGCACGATGTCGATGTCGTGGATCATCAGGTCCATCACGACCGAGACGTCGAGCGCGCGGAAGGTGAAGGGCGCCAGGCGGTGGGCCTCGATGAAGCGCGGCTCGACGTCGAGTTCGCGCAGCACCGAGAGCGCGGGGTTGAAGCGCTCGACGTGCCCCACCTGCAGCACCAGGCCGCGGTCGGCGGCGAGGGCCGCCATCGCGCGCGCCTCGTCGAGCGTCGCGGCCATGGGCTTCTCGACGAGCACGTGCAGGCCGCGCTCGAGCAGCGGCAGGACGACCGGAGCGTGCAGGCTCGTCGGCACCGCGACCGAGACGGCGCGCACCTCGGAGGGCAGCTCCTCGATCGAGGCCAGCGCCGGCACGCCGAGCGGCTCGGCCACGGCGCGCGCCTGCTCGGCCCGCGCGTCGACGACGGCGACCAGGCGCGCCCCGGGCAGCCCGGCCATGAGGCGCGCGTGGTGGCGGCCGAGATGGCCCACGCCGACGACGGCCACCGGCAGGCGCTCAGCGCTGCCCACGCAGGCTCTCCCGGAAGCGGCCGAAGCGGCCGGCCTCCTTGCGCATCAGGAACTCGGCCAGCTCGCGCACCATCGGCGAGTCGTCGTTGATCAGGTTGTGGGCCTCCTCCACGACCGAGCGGCCGAGGCGGAAGATCGAGCGGTAGACGTGCTTGATCTCGTCGACGTCGGCCTGCGCGATGCCCGAGCGCGACATGCCGACCTCGTTGACCATGCGCACTTCGGCCGGGTCGCCGGCCACCTTGCAGAAGGGCGGCACGTCCTGCACGACGCGCGAGGCGGCGCCGACGTAGGCCAGCCGCCCGATGGTCGTGAACTGGTTCACGCCGACGAAACCCGACAGCACGGCCCCGTCGCCGATGTGCACGTGCCCCGCGAGCAGCACGCAGTTGGTCAGGATGATGCCGTCGCCGAGCACGCAGTCGTGGCCGACGTGACTGCCGGCCATGAGCATGTTGCGGCTGCCGATGCGCGTGACGAGGTCCTCCTTGGGCGTGCCGCGGTTCATCGAGACGAACTCGCGGATCACGTTGTCGTCGCCGATCTCGATGCGGCTCTCGACGTCCATGTGCTTGAGGTCCTGCGGGGCCGTGCCGACGGTGACGTGGCTCGTGAGCACGTTGCGCGCGCCGAGCCGCGCCCCGCTCGCCAACAGGCAGTGCGGCCCGATGCGCGTGCCGGGCCCGACCATCACGCCCGACTCGATGACCGTCCAGGGGCCGACCTCGACCGAGGGGTCGAGTTCGGCGCGCGCGTCGACCACGGCGGTGGCGTGGATCTTCGTCATCCCGCCTCCACCAGCGTGAAGGTCATCTGGGCCTCGGCCGCGACGTGCTCGTTGACCTTCGCCACCGCATCGACCCTGCCCATCGTGTCGCGCACTTTCACCGCCTCGACCTCGAGCCGCAACTGGTCGCCGGGCACGACCGAGCGCCGCAGCTTGACCTTGTCGATCGCCCAGAGGACCGGCAGCTTACCCGTGTACTCCATGCGGCGCAGCAGGAGCGTTCCGGCGAGCTGCGCGAGCGCCTCGAGGATCAGCACGCCGGGCATGATCGGCTGCCCGGGGAAGTGCCCGGTGAAGAAGGGCTCGTTGACCGTCACGTTCTTGATGCCGACCGCGCGCCGGTAGCCCTCGAGCTCGAGCACCCGGTCGACGAGCAGGAAGGGATAGCGGTGCGGGAGCAGCTGCGCGATCTCGCGCGCGTCCATGGCGCCGCTGCGGGCGGCCCGGCCCGCGGTCTCCTGGCCCTCGAGTTCGGCGTTCAGGCGCCGCACGAGCTCGTGGTGCGCGCGGTGGCCCGACTTGACGGCCACGACGCGCGCCTGCAGGTCGGCCCCGAGCAGGGCCAGGTCGCCGAGCAGGTCGAGCAGCTTGTGCCGCGCCGGCTCGTCGGGGAAGCGCAGCTCGCCCTCGACCGGCCGGCCGTCGCGACCGAGGATCACGGTGTTGGCCGCGTCGGCGCCGCGCCCGAGACCCGCCGCGCGCAGCGCGTCGATCTCGGACGCGAACACGAAGGTGCGCGCCGGCGCGATGCGCTCGAGCAGCTCGGGCGAGGGCACGCGCGCCTCGACGTACTGCGGAGCCAGCCCCTGGCCCGTGTAGTCGAGCGTGTAGGACAGCGCCAGTCCGGGCTGGGCCGACGGGAAGGCCGTGAGCGAGGCGCCGTCGATCTCGACCGCGACCGGGCGCTCGAGCACGAGCGTGCGCCGCGGCTCCTTCTGGTCGGCGATGCCCGCGCGTGCCAGCGCCTCGAACCACGGCCGCGCGCTGCCGTCGAGGCCGGGCAGCTCGGGTCCGGCGACTTCGATCTCGAGGTTGTCGATCTGCAGGGCCGCGAGCGCGGCGAGCAGGTGCTCGACGGTGTGGATCTCGACCTCGCCGCGCCGCAGCACCGTGCGGCGCTCGCCCTCGCCGAGCGCGGCGATCGTCGCCGGCACGGCCTCGGCGTCGGCCAGGTCGCTGCGCAGGAAGAGCAGCCCCGTGCCCGGGCGCGCGGGCCGCAGCCGCACGCGCGCCGCCTGGCCCTCGTGCAGGCCGGTGCCCGAGAGTTCGACCGGGGAGCGCAGGGTCCGCTGATTACGCGCCATGGGGCTCCCGCCGCGACTCGAGCGCGCGCAGGCGGCGCAGCGCCTCGGGCAGGCGCGCGAGGGCCGCGCTCTGCCGCGCCCACTCGGGCTGCTCGCGCGCCGGGCTGCCGACGACGTAGCTGCCGGGCGGCAGCGGCTGCGTGACGAAGGTCATGCCGCCGATGCGGCTGCCGGCGCCGACCGTGATGTGGCCGACGACGCCGCTGTTGCCCCCCATGAGCACGCGGTCCTCGAGCACGGCGCTGCCGGCGAACACCGACATGGCCGCGATGGCGCAGTGCTCGCCGATGCGCACGTTGTGCCCGACGTGGACGTGGTCGTCGATCTTGGTGCCCGCGCCGATGCGCGTCGTGCCGAAGCGCGCCCGGTCGACCGTGCTGTGCGCGCCGATCTCGACGTCGTCGCCGATCTCGACGGTGCCGACCTGCGGCACCTTGAGGTGGCGGCCCGCGGCGTCCTGCCGGTAGCCGAAGCCGTCGGCGCCCAGCACGGCCCCGGCGTGCAGCACGCAGCGCGCTCCGACCACGCAGCGGTCGGCGACGACGACGTGCGGATGCAGCACCGTGTCGGCGCCGATCCGCGCTCCGGCGCCGACGTGCGCGCCGTGGGCCAGGACCGCGCGCGGGCCGATGCGCGCGCCCCGGCCGACCCACGCGCCCGGACCGATCGCGGCGTCGGCCGCGATCTCGGCCTCGGGCTGCACGTGCGCGGACGGATCGAT